>CAMLIL010000004.1 GCA_946480015.1 uncultured Oxalobacteraceae bacterium
GGCACGAATTGTTCGCGTTTGACCACCAGCAGCAGATCGAGCACATCCTGGTCGAGCACGTTCCATGGACGGATTTGCTGTTCGATCATGTTAAAACGGGCTTGTTCGATATTCATCTTTTGTACTCGGCGGAAAAATAATAATCCGATATTTTATCGTTGAACGGCCATGGAAGGCACATCTTAACGACATGGCCCTATAGAGGGAGGAAATTGCGACAGTCTGCAGTTTGGAGGGAATGAACGCTCGAAAACGCCGACTTGGCGTTTTTGCCACATCACTGGGCCGGCGCCGGGTTGGCGACGATCCCGTGCAGGGTCACGTCGAGGAAGGTATTGATGTAGACGACAGGGTCGAGGTCGGGCACGCCGCAGACACCCTGCAAATGCTTCCAGGTCACCAGCATGAGCAGCGGCGCGATCAGCACGCTGACCATGGTGCTGACGTCCATGGGGCGGAATTCGCCGCGCTCGATGCCGCTTTTGAGCATGCCTTCGACCAGCACCGTCCAGCGCTGGATCACTTCCTCTTGGTAAAACTGGGCCAGATCGGGAAAATTGCCGGACTCGGCCATCATCAGCTTGACGATGCCGGACGCCTTGGTGCAGCCGAAGCTCTCCCACCAGCCGCTCATCACGCTGCGCAGCAGCTCGGCGCTGCCGCCTTCGAAGGCGGCCACTTCCAGCTCGACTTCGCCCAGGCGCGGCACGATGTTTTCGCGCACCACGGCCTTGAACAGGTCTTCCTTGTTCTCGAAGTATAAGTACAGGGTGCCTTTGGACACCCCTGCCCGCTTGGCCACATCCTCCAGCCGCGTGGACGCGAAACCGCGCTCGACGAACAGGTCGAGGGCTGCAGTCAGCAATTCCTGCGGGCGCGCGTCTTTACGGCGTTCCCAGCGGCGCTTTAACTCGAGTGGGCATTGCATCGGGTCGATTCCGTAACTTACTGGCGAGTCATTAATATAGACGCGCGGTTGAGCAGCGTCAAGCCAGTTCGTTGTTCCGTCCTAATAGAACCTCGAACAGAACAATAGAGCCTTGAATGGGTAAAAGCCGCCAAACAAAAGAATCGTGAATAGCTGATGACCATGTTTTTGCTGACCAGCAACAGGGGCGAAGCACCGAGGATAGTCGGTTGACAAAGGAGATTTTGTGTCCATAAAATATCAATTAATAGAACTACTAACTACCGAGACTAGAGTATGAGCCCGTTTTCGACGGCATTCCGAGAGTTGAGGGTATTCTGCGGCCGGCGCCAGGCAGACTTTGCCGAACAGCTGGGCTATGAGCAGAGCTACATCTCCGCCATTGAATTAGGGACGAAAGGACCGCCGACAGAGGCGTTTATTGAGCGACTCGTCGAGCGCCTCAATCTCGACGACGGATGGGAAAGCCGCCTTCGAAACGCACTGGAAGAATCGCAGCGCAAGATCGTGCTTCCCAATGAGGCGAGCGAAAGCGTCTTCCGAATGTTCAACGAACTGCGACGCCAGCTTGAAACGCTTCACCCCGCCCAGATCGAGCTGATGCAAATGGCTTTACGACTCCCCCAGTCGATGTCACAGCAACCGTCCAAAGCAACCTTTCCTCCTCGGCGACGGATCGCGCGTAGCAAGGAGACTGCGGATTCCACGCCTGAATGACCACAACCGCACGAGTTGCCCTTACAGTCGGCTGAAAGTTCCTCCAACACTGCCATAACCAGCGCTATATCTATAAAAGTAGAAGTTTATACGTCTAACGTTTGTATTTTTACAAACATTGCTCTATGATGAACATGGGGTTTTCAGCAATGATGCCGTAGAGACGGGAGCGGCTATGGCGGCAGCAACTTTGAGGAGCAATAGTGCTGAGTTCGACGAGTCGTCCGACCACTGGATTTTGCCAACTGAACCGACACCAAAGAGGCGTCGGCCGGCGGCAATGACCTATGCCAAGCTTCGCCAACGTATCCAGTTGGGGCACGGAACGGGGCACCGTGATCGATATCTGCCATGGCTGACTTTGCGCCGAAAAAATGTCTCGCCAAATTCGAATCAGGTGGTCTCGTGGATGCCGCCGCTGGGGCGTACCGCGCATTACTTCTCGGCAGGCGAGTATCACACCGCCTTGCTGCTGCTGTGGCTAGGGGTACACGACCTCCGGGAGCAATTTCCCCTTTGGCCCTCCCCACATCCCCACCCGCTTTACGGGTCGCCACTGCTCGCCGGCTCTTGCGATCGCTGGTCCGAGGGGTTGTTGGCAATTGCAACGAAGTCAGGGATCAAGCATGGCGTTGAAGTCGGAACGCGAGTGCCCTACGTTGCCAGCCTCGATTTGCTTGCGACAGTTTCGCTCCGGAGCGGGCCTGCGCTCATGGCCTTTTCTTCCAAGCCCATCGAAAAGGCGAATGCAAAGGTCTCATGGCGCACCCTCGAGCGTTTGGAACTTGAACGGCGTTACGCCGAAGAGATTGGCGCATCTTATTTCGTGTCGCATTCGGCCCTTATCCCACGCTTGACGGCTGGGCAACTGGAAAGCTGGTTGGATGCGTCGACACTTGCTTCGGCGCCTGAGCTTGCGTCCTATGTACCAAGCTTTGCCGAGTGCATAAACGCAACCTCGCGCGATCCGCTCAATGTAGCAGTCAAAGCGGCCGCGAGGAATCTGTCCCTCCCGCTGGATGTCGCTTGGTTTTTGTTCAGACACTGTTGCTGGACCCAGGCTATCGACATTGATCCATCGAAACGCATCTTAACGTCGAAGGGGGCGATTCCGGGCGGCCGCCATTTGCGGCAACAGTTGCGCAAACGCCTTTTCGGGGAGACCTGGGAATGACCGCCACTACCATTGAAGTCGGAAGCGTCCTGATTGCAACGTCCGAAGCCTCTCCCTTTGTCGGCGGGCCCCATCGTGTCCTGCAGGTAGCGCAACGACTCGATCGCGTGCTGCTTATCCCTATTCCACTCGGCCCAAGGCTTACTGAAGGCAATAAGCTGGTGAGCTATTACGCCAAGGGATTCGTCTCAAAAAAGCTAAGCCTGCTAGAGCATTGGCTCGAAATGAAACATATACAGACGACGAGCATTGCTGTGCCAGATCATTGGTACATGAGCGACGAACAGCTTCGGCAGTTATCTCCGCCTACGTCCACGCACGGCAAAGATTCGCAAGACTCCATACGCTCCCCTCTTGAAATCAAACGCGACTTCAAGTGGATGCTGATTGCTCCGCTTATTCCTTCGGAGAACGGCCCGTCAGGACTTCGCCCACCGGATCTTGCGGGACTTGACTCGCTCGTGCGAAGCCGAGCGCGCGACGCCAAGGTTAGCCCGGGCCAGATATTTGACGCACTCCATCGCTTCTATGCGTTCGGTTGCGTCAAAAATGCATTGTTGCCGAACACGACTAACAAATCGGGGGCTCCGGGTACGCCGCGGCGAGCAAAAAACGGGGTGAAGCTCGGTAGAAAAAACGCGGCGGTTAAGGCCGGGCACATCGACCAGGCGGGTTTGGCGCTCACCGACAAGGATGTCCAAAATCTGGAGGATGGCTATGCGTCCTTTGTCATTCCTGGAACAACGGTCCCACAAGCGTTCTTGTCAATGAGCGCTGCGTTCTACAGCAAAGGGCATTCCATCAAGCACGGTTACGCGGTGCCCGAACTGTATGAGGCAAATGCGCGCCCCACAGAGCGCGAATTCCGGTATCACGGCGAACGCGGAAAGGATGCGCATGGAGCGGCTCGGCGGTTAATGGGGGAAGGAAAGTGGGCACGTGATTATCGTCCGCTAATCGGAACGGCCCGCGACGGCATCACAACAATTGGCCAGGTCGGCTCCATTGACGCGTCGCCTGTGGATGTGAACTTCGTCTCCTGTAGCGACCCTAGGCAAGCAATTGGCGTAGGACGGGGCATTTTCGTACGGGATGGGTGGCTCGGCCTTTACCTGGGATTTCACGTGACGCAGGACGGACTTGGCACCGACGACGCAAAGCTTGCAATTCTAAGGGCAGCTACCGACAAATCCGCAACACTGAAGCGCTACGGACTCGACCTCCCGCCAGAAGATTTTCCGTCGATTTTCTTCTCGAAATACCTGTCGGACAATGGCGAGCTGCGTAGTCTGGACGGGATGCATTCTATCGTCGACCAGCTTACCTCTCGTATTGAATTTGTTGCCAGCGGCCGTGCCGATAGGAACAGTGCATCTGAATCCGGCCACCACTCGCGGCACCGCGGTTTCGACCATCACTTTACGGGCTCTACAAAGGGGAAGGTAGCACAGCGCGGTGAGCCGCTGGCGATATCGAAAGCACTGATCACGAGGTTCGCGTATACGCGACTTCTGCTGCTATGGACACATTGGGCAAATACCAAACAACTACTGCCTCTTCACATGGTTCCTACCGAAATGCAGCGCGAAATGTCGATGCAAGGAAAACCGATCGAACGAACCCGCATTGCGATTTACCGATGGGCCAAAGCAAATGGGTACGTGACCTGGAAGCCGATGGAAGCCAGCTTTCTGCGAGCCCACCTCTTGCCCAAATTTACCGCCAGCGTCCAGCGTGATGGCTTGGTATTGCACCGGCCGAACCCCGGTAAAGCAGTGGAGCTGATGCATGGTGCGAGATTCAACCACGAGTATCTGGCGCTCTCCGGCATTATTCGGGACGCTGTAAAACGTGGCAAGAAGCATATTGAAGTCAGAGCGGACCCGGACGACTTGAGTCAAATTCTCGTCGTTGACGGTAAGGGAATTCATATCATTCCTAATATAAAGGACGACATTCTCTTCATTCAGGAAGGTGGCGTCGCGGACCTTTGCGCGATCAATGACAAAGAGAAGCAGGACGGCGTACTTGCCGCCTCTCGAATCGATCAGGACGCCATTGAGCAGCAATCGTTCCGCAAGGAGGCGGAGGCGGAAGCGCACGAGGCCCAACAAGCTGCGGTGAGGCAATGGGGCCCCCAAGGCCGATCAAGCACAAAGCGTGAGGGTGTTCGCTTGGCGAAAAAGGTGGAGCAACGCAACCAGTACGACAACGAGGTGCGTCGCGCCGCTGAACAGCGTGCAGCGCCTGAGGAGGCCGCAGTGCCCGCTGCTATCCAGGAGGTCCACTCACCCCTGCCAGATTCACCGGAACCACCTCACTCCGTATCGAACCGAGGCAACGAACTGATGGAAATGCGCATGCGCCGGCTCACAAGTTTTACCAGCGAAAGAAAGCATTAATGAGTAGCGAACAACGCTTGCCACAATCGTCCTCCGACAACCCCTTCCTGGAGCCTCTTGAGACAATCCTGTCCACCGATAATTTGGAATGGCGGCTGCAGAATAATCCACTTCAAAATGTGGACACTGCAGCACTAAGCATTCAAGCACGGCATGACTTACTTGATCGTCTGCCGGAACAGATGTTCGAGCCAACGATGTCGTCAATCGACACGGCTACGCGGCTCTACCGTCTTATTCGACGGGGATACGCGTCCAGGAATCCGACTGAAGTGGCAACGCGGGTTAACGCTATGGCCATCGCCCGTTTCGCTGGGTTAGAGATGAGCAAGCTGCCTTGGCTGCCTAGTTCGGCCAAGGGAATGCGCATCATTGGAATAACCGGCCTCGGGAAGACGTATGAAGTTTTCCGCGCGCTATCTCAGCTACCGCAGAAAATTGCACACGGACGATCACCCAGTGCGGGCTGGACCCACATGATTCAAGCAACTTGGCTATACGTTCCGATGAGTCATGACGGGTCGCTCGGCGGCCTGCTTCTTCAAATTCTCACATCGTTAGACGAAGTGATCGGAACCTCCTACAGCAGTAAAGGTGGATTTGCTAGCCTCAGCAATGAAAAACTGGCGGTTCACGTTGGGATCATTCTGAACAACCATGGCGTTGGCGTATTGGTCATCGACGAATTGCAGCATCGCAATTTTTCGGGCGGTTCCCGCGGCGGACTGGCCGCCACGTTCTTCCTGCGGCTGCTCAACTTTGGTGTTCCTATCGTTCTGATGGGGAATCCAAAGGGAATGGACGCACTTGACGCCTTCTCACAAGACATGCGCCGTGTTGGCGCCGGTGGCAGCATCCATATGCATCCTCTGGAAAAAGATGAGTTCGATTTTGCCAACATGCTGGCGCCGGCCCTATGGCGTTACAACGTGATGCCAGAACCATCGCCTGTGAACGATTTAGACGGCGCGATCCTGTTCAAATATTGCGGAGGCATACGCGATTACGCGGCGCGAATCCGCGTGTGCTCACAACGCCTTGCGCTCGACCTAAACAAACGCTTCGTCACAGAAGAGCACATGGAACAGGCGTTCATGGGCCCTGACTTCAGCCCCGGTGAACGCGCGCTGATAGCGGGCTTCCGAGATAAAAATCCTCTTCTGCTAAGCAAATTTGATGACATACCGTGGGAGGACTATGCGGCCAAGTGGGGGCTGCTCCCATCAGGTGAAGGCGCCAGTTGTGGTGACCTGCCGAAGCCGGTTTCTACCCCGCCTGTCACGGCAGTGAAAATACGCAAGCCGGTAGCACAGGTGGCGGCGGCGGCCGCAAAACGAAAGCGCACGCGAAAGGCAAATCAAGACGCCGACAACACCGCGTTAAGGGAAACGCTGGATTCGGAGGATATCCGAAACGACGGACTTAAGGACTACCTCATCAGCTCGATAAATGCTCTAAGGGACAGCGATCACGCTGCTGCACCAGAACGTCTTTAGGAACAACGATGCTCAATACTACGGATAATTCGTCCAATACAATGCTGCCGTATTTCCCCGCGGGCTTTCCCGACGAGACCATAGGATCTCGAATCAGCCGCTACCATATTCTTCGTGGTCAGCCGACTATTCAAACAACGTACGGACAGCTGTTCGATCGACTCCCGTTCAGTTCAAATGCAATGGTGCACCCGCATCTTGACAGGCTCGCCAAAAAGCTCCCGGGGTCGGCTGCGCACAACCTGATGACGCTGCACGCGGAGAGTACTCTCGGTCCGCTTTTCCAACGTTTTGCCGGCACAAGGCTCGATAGCACGACCACCGTGAGAGGGAACGATGCGCCGCTCCCTAGTCGCCCCAGGCGAATCCGTGGAGACAGCCGCCTCACGCACATCTGCGCACAATGCTTGCGGGATGATCAAACGTCGCTTGGCTCGCCCTATATCCACAGATCCCACCAGATACCCGGTGTCACATCTTGCTGGCGCCACGAAACTCGGCTGCTTGACCGGTGCCCATTCTGCCGGTGCCCGTTCGCACGGCCAAATGAACTGATTCTTTCCGCATGGCTGGGATGCGCATGTGGCTCATCCATCGCCGAGCATGTGCCAACCGAGCCATGGAGTCCTTCGGAAATCGAGAGGGAATTCGCAGAGTTCACAAGACAGCTCCTGGCCTCCGAAACGGTTCCTCTATCCGCGAGACAGCTCGTCGCCATCTACAAGCACAGGGCGCTTGAACTTGGCTATGGGTGGGGCGACCAGAAG
This sequence comes from uncultured Oxalobacteraceae bacterium, assembly GCA_946480015.1. The sequence continues at coordinate 7,485 of CAMLIL010000004.1, forward strand.
ATTAACCGCAAGCGGTTATTTGACCATCTCGAAAAATTCTTCGGCGAGGCCCTGCTGGGGAAGATGGACCCGGCCTACGGGAAGGGAAAAACGAGCGGCTGGTTTCACCTACTGACACCAAGCTCCAGTCAAGAAACCCCTTTGAACAGGCATCTTATATTTGTATATTTTCTATTCCGCGATCCGTCGCTTTTCTTATCCCGCTCCGTTGCTGCCGCCAATACTGATCTCAGCATGTTCGCTGACACTCACGCTAGCGATCCCAATGTTCAGAAGGGTGTCGTTGGCGACACGCAGCCAAATGATCCTGCCCAAGTCCTCTTTGCCGAACTGACCGAGGCCGCTCAGCGTTTTGGCTATGACACTCAGCAATTGTGGCAATACCATTTCAGCGCCATGAAACGACTGGTGAAACTGATGCCAGAGGCGAGCACAGTGCTGGATGCTTATTTTCGAAAGACCAAAGAGAAGGAAGTGCGCACAGCGCTAGCAGCCTTCAAATCGCGCGAACGACTACGCCGAACCGACGTCAAGTGGTCGGACGAAATCACCGCGACGGCGCCTCGCCTTATCTGGAAGGATATAAGGCCGGTAAAGATTACCAAGCATCAGCTTCTCAACGGCGGATCCATCAAGCAAGCTACCTGGCCGGTACCATCGAAATACCCGTTGACCTGCGTCGCACTCAACCAGAAAGCAGAATCGATGTGGCATTTTTATGCGCGGCGAATGCTCTGGACCTTGCAAGCGTTGAACGATCCACACACGCCAGCGCACAAGATAATTATCCTGGCGGCGCTCGAGGTTAATAAAGCGCGAGCGGTCCTCGCGTTCTTTTCCGACGCGCCTCGCGGGGGTGGGACTTCCATGGAAATAATCAGGGCAATACTGAAAGGCAGGGGTATCGGTACGGACTGGAAGGGACCGTGCCCAGAGCAGGAGTTCTACCGGGCCGGGAGGGCCTACAAATTGCGAACCTCACGCTGGGGTCCAATTGGTGGAAAAGCAGGGGATACCGACAAATAGCCTCAGCATCGGCCAGGCATGTTGATAACCCGCCTACCCATTCCGTATACCGACGAAACGCTCTACAGCGTTGCAGCGAGGACGCGCCGTGCAAATGCGGCAAGAGATGATCGCGACGCATGCCGAAGCCTGTTTGGTCCGTCACGAACGATGCGCGTGTCAGAGTTCCCGGTGAATCTTCTGCACTTTTGCGCTGCCACGAATGGAATGCTTGGCAATCCGCTAGAGGTCCTTGACGCGATGACGGTGACAGGGTTCTATGATCGGGTGGGAGGTCGGCCATGGCGAACTGGCAGTTCGTGCATTCCCGCAATAACAGCAGGATATGCCTTATCGACTCTATCCAACGGCACCCTTTGGCTGTGGCGAGCATGTGCACAATGTGTGAAATCGGACCGCGCCATCCATGCGACAGCGTATTGGCGGCGAGCACATCAACTACCGACTTCATTTTTCTGCGTGCTACACAATGCGCCACTGAGCGCATCGGTGGCAGCTGTGAAAGAACGCCACAACCGATTTCTTCTTCCCGACGAAACGCGACTCGACGACACGTATGCGCCCCTCGCACGGACCAAGGATGACGAAGCGCTAATGCGGCTGACCACGCTAGCGGTTGATGTCCTGCAACATATTGGTGCCCCGGTCAACGCGACAGCAGTGCATGCAACCATACTTCGTGCACTCGACAATCGCGCACTGCTGACGGCTTCCGGCGCTATCCGTCAAGAGCCATTTGCCAGGGAATTCTTTCGACACTACGGATTCTTGAATCAACATCCGGAGTTTGCTTCTGCAGTGTCAATTACCGGCATCAATATCCTTGCGCGAAGCCTCCGGGGCGTCAATGCATGGAGATCGGCCACGCACAATATCCTGCTCATCGATTGGTTGTTCGGTTCCTGGCCGGCGTTCCTTGACCAATGCTATTGGCAATCGGTGATGGATTACCCGGGCGAAGAAACGGAACTGGCTTTGCTCTCAAATCCGCAGACGCAAATTTGGTGGAAGACGCAGAAAAGCGTTGATCTATCAGAGAAACATGCCCATCGGCGGGCTTGTTTGGATTTTCTGAGCAAGCAAACACCCGCCCTGCGAAATGTCTTCGCTCGCACTGCGCCCAAATCGTTCAGGTGGTTACTACGATACGATCCGGAATGGTTGGACCAGCATTGCCCGACTGCAGTAAGCCGCCCGGTCCAGGCCGAACTTTTTTGAGAGTCGGCAAGGACCACAAGGAGTTGAAGACACCCGGTACAGCGATCGCGCGCCGCCCGTGGCTCGCATGCGGATCGGCATCATTCGCTGGTCCGCGCACGCCTAGAAAAACGCCTTCAGCTGTTCATACAGCGCCTATGCGCCAAGCCCGGCGTCCGCCGGACCGGCACCGGCCCGTTCGCCGCACCGAGGCTTGTACTTCGATTCGAGCAAGGGTTTGCAGTGCCTGCCGCCAGCCTTGTTCCAGAATTTTCTGGCGCAGGTCCGCTTGGTCGTCGGCGGCGCCAAAGCGTGCGCCACTACCAAACCGCCCGACATGTCTTCCATTGCATTGCCCAGCGGTTCAGGTTCTTCATGATTTTCTTCGCTGGCACCTCGGGCGTGGACGCCTCGGCAATCGCTTTCAATACGACGGGAAGCGGAATCTCGTCCAGCAGCGCCATCAGGTGGGGGTGATAGCGCAAGGGTGCTTCCCCCGTCCGCAGGATGTGGGCCAGTACCTCGGGCGTAAGCAAGTCGCGATAACTAGTGCTGGCGCTGCGCGCGCAACCGCCAGCGCGCTTTTCATTCCGATCGACTTCAATTCTGTCGCCTCCAAACCAAGAATATCCATGACCATCTTACGCTTGGCAAAACCAAGTCGTTGAGGTCCTGCTCTCCACTTGGTTAATGGCTATGCTTCGTCGCCAGCTCATGCTCGGCGCACCGCCTGCTGTCCTCCGGCCATCGTGGCCGAACTTGCCGTGTTAGCGACCTAACGGTCACTGTGGAGCGACTGCTCTCCCCACTTCCTACAGACAAGCAAATCCGGCGGTCAAAGCTACACATGGCGCCCCCTCGAGCGCAAGTCAAGGAATTTTTGATATGCTGTGCTTCCTTGTCGCCCGGAGGGCCAGCATTCACGCCATCGCCGACCCAACAGAGCCTTCTAAGAGTCAAGAATTGAGCAAATTGCCCGGGAAACCTGCAGATCATACTGGCGGAAATCCGTCGTTGGACGGCTGGCACTACCAATGTGACGTATCCGTGTTTGCGGCGCTGGATCTGCTGGTGGTCAACCGTGTCGCCAAGGTGCTTCAGCTCGAGCCTGCGACACAGGAAGACCTGGAGGCGGAGCTTGAAGTCCCGCAGGTTTCGTCATCGGCTGTCGTGGACGGCGAACGCCTCGTCGTCCAAGCCAAATTGCGTCGTACCGGCCAATGGACGCCCGCCTCACTGCGCGACTTGGTGGAGCACGGGGAGAAGCGCCCGTCCGCATTGAAGTTGTTGGAGGACACGAAGGTCCGGTACGTGCTGTTCACTAGTGCCGACGTGTCGGGAACGCTCGGTGCGCTGCAGGTCGATGCCCTGCTGGAGCGCCCCGGCGGCGACGACCTGCCGGCTGATGTGTTCCCGCCCACGCTCGTCCAAGCGGCGGCAGGCCGGTTCGCGGTGCTGGCTCAATACAACGAGGCGCGCGTTGTCGAGAAGATCGACGCTTACTTACTTAGTCCTCTGAGCATCCCGAGAGAGCGCCACGAAGCCTGTCGCGAAGATCTCCGCAAAGCCGCAATGGCGGGGATGCGAATAGGCTACGCCTGGCCCAGGGGTGATGTGGAAGCCATTATCAAGATGCATGGTGGCTCCATCCCGTCTGAGCGCGACCGCAAGTTTGTCCCGCCCACGAACTGGGGCGACATCGTTGCCCAGATGGACAAGCGCAACGCCATCGTCATCACAGGGCCGTCGGGCACGGGCAAGACCACCGTGGCCAAGGCTCTCTACCAACACTACCGTAGCGTCGTGCCTGGGATCAGCTATGTGGAACCTGGAGGTCCTGGCGAGCTGAAGGTTCGGCCAGACGCCGGCCCTACCTTCTTCTACGTGGAAGATCCGTGGGGCAAGTATGAGATTGGCACCAACACGGCGGTATGGACAGTTGAGCTGGAGGAGCGGCTGCTGAAGGCCAGTGCCCAGCAGAAGATCGTGGTCACCAGCCGTACCGATATCCTCGCCGCGACCGTCGGAAGTCAGAGCGACTTCCTCAAGCAGTGGGAAGTGCGGCTGGAGGCCAAGCACTACGGCGACAAGGAGCTGGGTAGGATGTACGAGGAGCTCGTCCGCCTCCTCGGCTCCAGTATCTTGCAGCTGGCAGCCATCCGTGCCAGGGAACGCGTCCTGCAAACGTTGCGGACCCCCTTCGAGATTGACCGCTTTGTGGCACTGCTGCAAGCCGGGGCTATCCCTGCCGACGAGAACGAAGACCAGTTCGTGTCGCGGATCCTGCACGAAACCCAAACCCGCGCCATCGAAAACGAGGTCGAGTTGATGGTGAAGGCGCGCCATTACGAGAAGGCAGCAGTGGTGCTGTGGGGTCTGATGAGCACCCGACATGGCGTGCGTCGCCAAGACTTGCCAACCATCCGGCGAGCCATCAGCAAGCTGGATCCGGCATTCGGCCCTGGGTTAGAAAGGCTCGTGAACGATCTAGTGGCCGGCGGCAGTCTGCGCCAGCCTAGCAGCGACGTCACGTATACCCACCCCCGTGTGGAGCAAGGCCTCATCCGTGTGGTGCGAGCCAACCCTGAGGTGACAGAAGTCACCCTGGAACACCTGCTGACGGCTCTCGTCCGCATGGGCAACACTGGGAACACCCAGGCCGTTGAGACAGCAGTGCGACTCCACGCTTTCATCAAGGATTCCGACCAGTCCCTGTACGAGGTATCTCATGAAGTCCAACTCACCATCGACATTTGGCTGGAGGACGCGCTCAGCAAGGACCACGACGACTACGTTGGCCTGCTGCGCCTAGCCTGCATCGCCGGCTCCCGCGCATGCATCCCCGCTGAAGTCGCCCGGTGGTTGCGCCCTGTGACCACCGGCAAGCATTTCTTTATGCGCGATTGGAAGCTCAGCAAACGCAGCGACGAATGGTACATGACGGTCCGCAACCATCCGCTCACGCAAGATGTTTGCGAGCGCTTCATTCGACTCGGCCTCACCGTGGGCACCCGAGGCTATCCCGGCCGAATGGCCGAATACCTCGATACCATTGCATCGGGTCTGGATGCCGCTTGGCTAGACGCGGCGAAGATGATCGTTCATCGCGGCGAAGAAACCAATGCGATCACTGTCGGGTTCGGTGCCATGCGGGCCATCGAGAACCGCGAACCGCTGCTGCAACTCGCGCTCGCCGCACTCCGCGAGGAGGTTGAGGCGCTAAAGACGTACTCAGATCCCGAGCACTGGCCATTTATTGACGGCCACTACAACGGCGACTGGGAGCCTCTCGACGGCCACACCGACTACTACTACGCCGCACGCGAACTGGTCTCTGCGTTCGCGGAGGCGACCCGTCGCGACTCGGGGTGGCACGCGCTTGCCGAACACAAGGATGCGCGCGCACTTGCCAGTGAGTGGTTTGATGCCATGGAAAAGGCCTCGGGCGCAGATGCCGGCGATGATGAGTTGCGGCGTCTGCTGGAACTGGGTAAAGGGGAATACCTTGAGCAGCGAATCTGGCGACTTTTGACGGAGAGGTGGCGCCCATCCTTCGTGGTCTCCCTCCGCGAGCGACTGCTTTCTGGCGACGAATCAGCGCATCTGCGCGAAGTCGCAGCGCGCTGTGCCTTGGAACACGCGCCGGACTTGTTGACCGAAGTGGCCAAGGAGCTTTTTGATAAAGGCCAGACGGTACGGTTGCTGGAACTGGCGCACGACGCCAAAACCCACACTAAGCGCTTCGGCGTCAGGGGTAGCCAACACCTGGCCTACGATGCGTTCGAGCTGCGCCTGCCGGCGCCCTTCGGGGAGCTTGCGGCGGCGTTCGCGCCGTTGGACGATATCCAGGAAGTGCAACTCACCGACGCTTCACTGGATGGGTTGATTCCTCTGCTCGGAAAGCACCAGGGGCCTCTCCGTCCCCTGCTGATCTGGCTCGCCGCGACGAATGGGCGAGCCACGGAAGCCGTGCTGGAAGAAGCATTGCGTGAATCCTTGCTGGCAGAGGAGGCAGACCTGACTGTTCGCGCCGCCGCTGCGGCGGGTTGCTGGAGGCTGGTGAGGTCAGCCTTGACCCACCCGCGTGCGAAAGCCCGCCAGCGTGCGCTGAATCTCTTCGCTGCTTCGGAGCATGGGATCATAGATGACATCGTTGCCCTGGCGAACGACCCCAGCGCATTCGTCCGGCGTTCGCTACTGGATTTGTTGGCGAAGCAGCCCGAACGCCACGCCGCTGCCCTGGTGAAGTTGTGCGAAGACACGTGGTCTTATGACTCAGTTCCAGCGGGTGAGGCTCAGAACTTCCCTCTCGCTCAAGTCGCCGCTCGGGCGCTGGCCACGTTGACGTCCGTGCCACCTGAGCTGACCGGCGCCATCGTCGAGGCTGCCCTGGAGACGGATGACGTGACCGTCACCGAAGTACTGCTGGACTTGCTGGTCGAACGTGGTGACGAAGATGCGTTGCGCGAAGTGATCAACCTCGTCTTCACTTTCAAACCAACTTGGGCCAGTGTGCAGGCGGCCTCAACGATCGCTCGGACTAAGCGCAACGTGCCTGCTGAAGGCCTGAAAAAGGCCGACCCGCACTGGCTGGGCAAATCGAACCCCTACCTGGCAGCCCAGACGGTCGAGGCTGTGGGCAGCATCGCGGACAGCACGCAGGTCCTTGCTGTGGCCAAGTCACTTGCAATCAGCGAAGATCGGCGGGTTCTTTTGATCCCCCTGGCCATCGGGGCTGAACGCCAGTCGGTTGAACTCGCCAACGAGGTGCTCAGCAAACTGCCGCCTGATCATCCGGCCATCCAAGTCCTTGACACGTCGAAGCATCCGCTTCCTCATGACGCGCTGGATCAGCTCGGCAATGCGCGCACCGTGGAAGCCGTCCACTGGCTGCTCGGTGACCGCATCGCCGAGCGTCCATCAGTCTTGGTACAGTAAAAGCAATGCCGGCATCGTAGGAGCCACGCAACTCAACGCGAAACATGCTCAGGTGCTGCGGCAAAACCTGGGGCACCTCCCCGCGCCCCAGTGGCCACATCCAAGGACTGCACCACCGATGCCCCCAGCCGTCGCGTCAAACATGGTCGGTTGTCACCATGATAGGCGCTATGTTCTCTCCCCGAAATTGGTCTGCCGTCATATTGACGATGTTATCGCCGCGCTGCAACCAGACATGGGATTTTTTTCATATGTTCGCCGCACCTTCCGGTCAGTGGTTCAAATCCGGCTTCTCCTTGCTCCATGATTTGATTCCAGCTTTCCGGTAGCCAGAGCCTTCGCTTCCCCTCTTCCAGGAGGCGGCGGAATTTGAGCAGCGTCGTCGCGTCGGGCGCCGAATCATGGGTGAGGTCGACGCCGACAAAATTACGGACCGGGACGATGTCGTAAATCGCATCCTCGATACCCTCGTCCGACAGCCCGAGACATTGCTGGGCGATGTACATGCGCAGCATGCGTTCCAGACCGATCGGCGGCCGACCGCGGCCATCCCCGGCCGGATAGTAAGGCAGCAGCGCGGCAACCAACGCGGGCCAAGGCGTGGCCGCTTCGTTCTCGGCGAGGAAGCGCTCTCGCCGCGTCGGCTTCTTCTTGTTGGCGAACTCGACGTCCGAAAAGCTGGTTTGTTTCATCGTCGCGGGACAAAAAATGGATGCGTGATTGTGCCACTTCGCTTGGGTGACCGGTGGTGGATCGACGATTAAATCAGTGCTTCCCTAGGGAAGCGCTGAACAATTCACTTTCGGGCGCGAAAGTGACCTGAACTGTCCGCAGAATTTGGCACACGCGTTTTCTGATCGAATCGAACGTGCACGGGTGGCAAATTTGGCCGATTCGGTCAGGTGTTTTTCCCGCTTTCCGACCTCAGGACGCAATCTGGGTGTACTGTCGTCTCAGGAATCTGCGCGCCAGAACCAGATTGGCGAATCCAAACAGCGTGAACAGCTGCGCGGTGTTTTTGGCCAAGCCGCGATAGCGCGTCTTGCGATGCTTGAACAGGCACTTCACGACATGGAAGCAATGCTCAACTTTGGCGCGCACGCTGGCCTTCGCCTTCTCCAACTTTTCCTGCGCACGGCCAAGGGAATTTTTGGTGAGTGTCTTGCGCAGCCCGGGCCGCATGGCAGTGTGCCAGTCGACCTGCTTGCCCGCGTTCTCGGGGCGCTTGGCAACACCTTGATAACCGGCGTCTCCCAGCACTGCCTTCTCGCCTCCGTGCAGCAGCGCGTGCGCTTGCGTCACGTCGGCCACGTTGCCGGCTGTGCCAACCACCGTGTGCACCAGGCCGGTGGCCATGTCCACACCCACGTGCGCCTTCATCCCAAAATGCCAATCGTTGCCCTTCTTCGACTGGTGCATTTCCGGATCGCGCTCACCGTCGCGGTTCTTGGTCGATGGCGGCGCCGCGATCAGCGTCGCGTCAACGATCGTCCCTTCGCGCATCATCAAGCCCTTGCCAGCCAAGTGGCCGTTGATTTCATCGAAGATCCGGCGCGTCAGTTTGTGCTGCTCCAGCAGTCGGCGGAACTTCAACAGCGTCGTCGCGTCCGGTGCCGATTCGTGTGTCAGGTCAACGCCGACAAAGCCACGAATCGCCTGGCTGTCATAGATCGCGTCTTCAATGCCCTCGTCCGAAAGCCCAAAGCATTGTTGGACGATATACATGCGCAGCATCCGCTCCAAACCGACCGGCGGACGGCCGCGTCCATCGCCCTTCGGGTAGTACGGCAACAGTGCAGCAACCAACGCCGGCCATGGCGTCACCGCTTCGATCTCGGCCAAAAACCGGTCGCGCCGCGTCACCTTCTTCTTACCGGCAAACTCGGCTTCGGAAAAACTCGCTTGCTTCATGATGGGCACGAAAAATTTGGATGCACTATTGTGCCAGTTCAGCCTACCCCGATGGGGCGTCGAATGAATAAATCAGCGGTTCCCTAGGGCGAGGATCTTTGGCATGCCTGACACTTGTCTTGAAAAAAAGTGTTAAGCAGGGACGCTCCGCTTGTAACGGTTGACATGATATTTGAGACTAGCTGGGCAAAAAGTGAAAATTAGTGAGCATCTGTTAGGAAAAACGGTCGATAATCTTCCATCTTTCCAACGGGATACGCGATGATTGAATCTATCGATGTTGAGAGGTTCGGCTCCTACAGCGCTTTCGCTTGGGGGCCGAACGTACTAGACCAGCAAGGGCGAGCGGCTACCTTCCGTAAACTGAATATTCTGTATGGTCGAAATTACTCCGGAAAGACCACATTATCTCGAATCGTGCAAAGCATCGAGAGAGCAAGGTTACCGGAAAAGTACGCCAATCCAAAGTTTCGAATTAAGACGTCCAGCGGCGTCGTCACCGAAGCGAATATCGCAGACACGAATTTATCGGTTCGAGTTTTCAATAAGGATTTTGTAGATCACAACCTGTCATTCCTTCGCGATAGCCAAGGAACAATTCAAACGTTCGCTATTCTGGGGGAGCAAAACACTGACTTACTAGCTGATATTGCGAGTGTTGAGGCTGAGCTTGGGAGTGTGGAGGCGCAGACCGGCTTTAGGTATGAGTTTTACACGAGTCGCCAACTGGTGGACAGAACAAAGAAAGAGTACGACCAGTTGCAGACACAACTGGATCAGAAGCTCGTTGAAAAGGCCAACAAACCTCAAAGCGGTATCAAGCACAACCCGATCTATCGGGACCCAAACTACGACATTAAGAAAATGCGGCTCGACGTCGGCACGGTACTACAGTCAAATTTTGTTCTCTTGGCTGAAGATGCTGTCGCGACGAATCTAGCGTTGTTGGAAGAGAGTCCGATGCCTGATATCGGGAAGCCTGGTGCGTACCGTGCTGCGCTTCGTGAGATTTTTACCAAAGCATCGGAGCTAGTCTCCCGGCAAATTTCACCCACAGCGCCAATTAAGGAACTGCTCGAGAATGGGGCGCTTCAAAGCTGGGTAAAAGCAGGCATTGAACATCATAAGGATCACCGGAGTGACTGCGCATTTTGCGGCAACCGACTGCCAGAAGATATTTGGGCGAAGCTTGAAGCGCATTTTAGTAAAGAGTCGCAAGTTCTTGAAGAACAGATCCAACATACTTTGCGCGGCATTGAGGCGGAGCGTGTGAGGCTGGCACGGCATACGAATGTCTCGGTAAATCAGTTCTATCCATCTCTACGCGATGAAGTCACCGTCGTGCTCGACGAGTTGTCCAAGTCACGGCAACATTACGTGGAGCAGCTGGACGTCATGGTCGAGGCTTTGCGAACGCGTGCAAACAACATTTTTAAGCCGTCTCAGCTTTCAATCAGCGCCAACGCAGATGATGCGCACGCGGCCGCTCTGGAAACTTTGGAAGTGCTGATTGACGGGCACAACAAAAAAACGAATTCGATCGCGGCAGATCAACTCGCGGCGCGCAAGAATTTACGATTGCGGGAAGTATCAAAGTTCATTTCTGACATTGGGTATCAGGAATCAGTGAAGAATTTGGAGGAAAAAAAGCAAGAGGTAAAGGTGCTTGAGGAATCCCAGCAAAGGCTTGTTGAAGTTGGCAAGGGTAAAGCCAAGCGTCTTGATGACCTCCGAATGCAGTTGCGAGATGAACGACAGGGTGCTCAGCGAGTGAACACCTATCTCAATCATTACTTTGGTAGCCAAACAATTCGCCTAGACGCCGTTCAAGATGAGGACAGCCCGAGTGTGTATCGCTTCAGGATACTGCGTGGAGATGAGGATGCACACAACCTAAGTGAGGGCGAATGCAGCTTGATCGCCTTTTGCTATTTTTTGGCCAAATTAGACGACATCGACACCAAAGGTAAAGAACTCATCATATACATCGACGATCCGATTTCCAGCCTCGATAGTAATCATATCTTCTTTGTATTTAGTTTGATTCACAAAGTATTGATGTCCCCTCTAGTTGATGAAAATGGAGCTCAGATTCGAAGCGCGGCCGGTAAGTTAACATACCGGTTCGTTCAGATGTTTATATCCACACATAGCTTGGAATTTCTGAAGTACCTAAGGCGCCTACCATTCGATAAAAATGAACGCGAAAGCTTTATGGTAATGCGGAGAGATCATTCAAGCGTGATTAGTCTCATGCCACGTCATCTGAGGACTTATGTTACCGAGTTGAACTTTCTGTTTGGGGAAGTTTGTATTTGCGCCGACCCCGCTAACATCGCGACGCACTATCAGGCGTTCTATGGATTTGGTAACAACCTGAGGAAATTCCTAGAGGGATACCTATTCTTCAAGTATCCATCGGATAGTTTGGACTACGACAAGCGCGTGCACCTCTTCTTCGAAGATGGTTCTGTCGCAGAGCCTCTAGTGCAAAGGTTGACCAATGAGTTTTCCCATCTTGGTGAATTTATTGATAGGGGCACTGTACCCATAGATGGGGCGGAAATTTCATCGCTGGCGAAGTTCGTGCTCGCAAAATTAAAGGCGTCCGATCAGCAGCAGTACATACATTTTCTCGAAAGCGTCAGCGCAACAGACCCACTTGAATGATCAATCTGCACAAGGAATTTAAATGGTTTTCTACTTCGCGTACGGTTCCAATATGTCGCTTCCGCGTCTCCGCAAACGAGTTCCGTCTGTCGCCAAAATTGGACATGCCAAGCTTTGTGGATATTCATTGGCCTTTGACAAGGTAAGTAAGGACGGATCTGGCAAGTGCAATGTCGTTGCGACGGGCGTCCCGCAGGACTTCGTTCACGGCGTCCTTTATAGTTTAGAAGACGCGGAGCTGACGCTGTTGGATAGGGCAGAGGGAGCCGGACAAGGATACATACGACGCGCATCAGTAGTTCAGATGCCGACTGGTGAGGAAAGAATTGCCGAGTGCTACTTTGCGACGAATGTGGATAGAGGTCTGACGCCGTTCACCTGGTACGTTGAACATGTTTTGCATGGGGCTAAGGAGGCTGGGTTACCGAAAGACTATATTCATTGGATTGCCAACGTGTCTTCGCAGACCGACCCCGATATAGCGCGGCACACAGAGCAGCTATCGATCTATAAGCGGAGCTAATCTGCTGACGTTTGTGATTCAGGAATCCATATGCGCGCGAGACTGCTTCCTCCATACGACCACTACTCTGGCAATCTACTTTGGCACAAGCCAGAGGCATCCCAGCGGGGCGCGCAGCTGGCTGAAGGCCTGGAGCGCCTTCGACTGCTGGGTTATTGGGCGAGTCCTTTTCCAGAAGACGATGGGCTCACATTTCGTTGGTTGCATGGAGAGAAGTCACGGAAGGAGCTTTTGAATGATTTTCAAAAATGTTTTGGTGCGTGGACTATTGAGCTATCAAGTTCAAAAGACGGCAACGCAGAATTGGCAGAATTGAGCGCTGACGACACTGTACTTTGTTGTACGGTGATTGTGCCGATTGAAAAGGTTCACTTAGAATCGACAAAGGAGATAAGTCGCAATTTTCATCTGCGTTGTAGTTCAGAGTTTGATGTTTACCTGGACACACGTCTCAGCGATCACGAGGGCCCCTATCTTCAGTTTGACGCCGACTTGCGGCAGAAGGACCTCTTACTCTTAAGAAGACGAATTGAACACGACAATATTGTAATCAGTCACTGCCTGGGATTGGCCGAGGGGGCAATGGACCTTGTTCGCTTTCAGTTCAGCTCTTTTGTCCGACCCGAGTTCACCCCAAACCCTGCCGGTCAGCTTGCTGATGGGACTTATGCAGTCGAGATCGTCCCTCCCTCCCAAACGCACTTAAAGCCTATGATCTTGAGAGGCATCGTGCGTCCGATGGGGGCGTCGAATAATTGGTTGGGACCGGAGGTAGACACCGTTCTTAGCCCTGGTTGTGGACGCCTAGCAGAGATTGTTGAAGGACGAGAGGATCCGGTAAGTAGTAACGTTAAAACCGCCTTGCGGTACTGTCGACAGGCCTTCTACACACTGGGCGAAGAGTCCCGGTTTCTTAGTTTGATTTTCGCTTTAGATTGTTTATTGTCTCCACCCCACGGGTTGCAGGCCTGGAGGCATAGAGTGTATGTGGCGGCAATTATTTCGAATGGTAGGGAGAGCGCCTTTGAAGATATCCTCGAGCAATACGATGAGCTCTACACTGATGTGCGCAATGCGCTTGTACATCGGGGAAAAGACTTCTACGAGCTTGGACGATCTTCATCTCAATGCTGTGAGAGAATTCACGACTACGTTCGCGCGGTCGTAGCTGTGATTGAGGCGGAAGATCTTTCTTCACTAGACGACCTCTATGCCTTGGCGAACATGTGGGCGGGCAGTCCTGGGTATGCTCAACGAGCCTCTGCTGTCATTGCGCGAGTATCTGCTCGACGCGGCAAAGCTATCCCTACTTTCAATTGGACGTCACTTTAGGATGCTATGAAACGACGACTCATCATTTTTTGTTTCTGGCCTCGTCGGCCGTATTCCTGTACGCCGGTTAGTGTACCCTCTGCTAAGGCCAAGTGATGACACATATCCTCGAACTCATCCCATGCGTGCGGCATGCCCCACTGAATTTTCATAATTGATTTTCCTGTGTAAGTTCCACCAGTGCTCGTTTAAGACTGAGTTGTGCGCGTGACTGATTTTCGTAAGCAGAGCAGGCGGCATCTGAAATTAATTGAACAGCTTTAGGCGATGCGGTTGCGATCCCACTGGCCAGCTGCTTAACCACGTTGATAGTTGCTGTTCTTGCCTTTGGATTGGACACAGCTAATAGGCCACCGACAACGAGCGTTAGCTTGATCCAATCAGGCAAACGGGAGTATGCGACTGCGAGTGAGCGGGCCGCCCGGCAAGCAGCGCTGATGCTTGCGACTCCAGCTATCACCAGACTTGTTCCTGCTACTTTGATGGACATCTCAACTGCGGCGCTTCGCGAGTAGTCACGGAGGTAGAAAATACAGTCAAGTGAAACTCGATGGCCGCCCATCGCTGTTATATGCGGATCTTTGCTGAGTATGCCTATCGCATCAATGGTTCGTTGAAGCGCGACAAATGGAGCGTCATCAGGATCGACTCCCGACAGCAATTCTTGGGTGTACAGCGGATCAGGTACAGCGAGCTGGATGTACTGCTTGAACTCATGCCAATGCTCGAGCATTATCTGGGGATCGACTGCAAGGTCTATCGAAACAACGGGAATCTTTTCCAGTACCTCATCAAACAATGCCGGGGGCGCAAAGAGCTTAACGGTGTTGGCGTCAACGACTTCTACGAGGCCAGATTTTGCCTTGGGATCCCTACGCGAGCGCGTTAGCCATAACAGCTCTTTGATAACGATATTTGTATCAATGACGAGACTGAATTGTGCTAATAGACCAAGATCAAGGTTCAGGCGGCGTAGATGTTCAATTGACCCGCGCAGGTGAGCGAGACTATCAGAGCGTATGTTGTCAAAAAGGGTAGTCGAGTCTTGAGTCATCTCTCTTGCTCATCAAACAATTATGATCGAAGTGTGTAGCTGATCAGTCTACGAGGCCATGGTAGCGACCGACCGCACCTACGGCATCGACAAATTTTTTTGCCATCTTCAAGTTCATAATTACAGTCTTTCCATCGACAGTCAGATAAATGCTGTCTTCTCGATAGAAGGAAGAGCGCCCAAACTCAACGTCCATTGATTCTTTGCCCCCCTGGTCCATGATGTTTTCCTCAAAGTACATGGTTGTCGCCATATTTACCTCCAAATTTAGTTGATATTAAAGAAAATGCCGCTGTTGTTACTATAGCGAAAATTATACGAATGGTCATAGCGACATCGCGATCCTTTGCAAAAATCACGATGTGGTGTGGATATTGCCTTTAGACCAGGGGAAATCCTGGTAGGACGGACTTTGAAGTACAGTCAATGCGGATTTGAGAGTACGCTTTCACTATGGAAAACGAAGCCTAACCAATGGTTTATGCTCTGAATTATGGGCTGTTTGACCGCATGAGCAGTATGTGGGAATCCGCACATGGCCCGCTAAGGAAGCACTGATTAATTCATGAGGGCGGACTCGGCCGTGAGAAAAGACGCCCTGCGGCGTTGCAAATTCTCGCAATAGCTCGCTATTGCTGCGAACTTGCGCCTTTCCGGACCCCTTTTTCACGGCCGATTCCATCCCTCAGAATAAATCAGTGCTTGCCTAAATTTCCCATCTGTGCTGTATAAAAAACCAGTAAAATAGCGGCTCGTTCGTTCGTGACGATCACGGTGTAAAGAGTGATCCTCGGACACGTAACCTCTTGTTGAGAGCCGTGGGCTGAGTTGACGAAATTGATTATTTGCACAAAAATCTGGTTGACGATTTCGGAAATTTGCACCAAACTCAGGTTGACACATTTACGAAAGTGCACAAATGACTCTCCTCCTGCCTACCGACTTCAACAAAAATCTGTCCGCCGACCGTTTGGAATTCATTGCCGGTCTGCTCTTGGATGAGCTATATGCCACTGAAGATGATCTGACCAGGTCAACCGATAACGGGTACACGCGGGGGTGTACGACGTTTATGCGTCAGCGAAATCGGATTATTGCTGAGGCTCTGTCTGGGCGCCAACCTTGGCTGACAGTACCCAATCCTCGCAATGACTTAGTCTTCGCGATCGGCGGCGTTCCTTGTCGTTTTAGCAATGATGATCCTGCAAATCCGTCCAAAGATGCTGTATTAGTTGCAAATCGGTATCAAATGGATTTTCTCGACTTTGCCCCCGCTTCGGACGCCGCCCGCTTTTGCTTTGTAATTGATCGCGGCTATACCGGTGCAGATGACCCGAGAGTAGAGTTTCTAGGATTCACTGCTGACAACACGTTAGCTTGCCGCTGGGTGTCCGGCACTGTTCGAATCTTGCGAGTTGAAGGCCAGCAAGCCCTGCCACAAGCGATTGACGTTGCGAAACCTATCGTTGCTCCAAAGCGCCGCGACGACGGAGATATGGCTGAAGAAGTGGTTAAATGAGTAACTTTGTTGGAAGTAATTTACGACTAATTCGCCTATTTCACGGATTGTCTCTTGCAGACTTAGGCGAACGAGTTAGTGTGTCTAAACAGTTTTTGAGTAGGATTGAAAACGGTGGCGAGTCAATTGCAGCCTCTTTAGAAGATGCTTTAGTTGCTGAGTTAAATGTTCTTCCCGATTTCTTTTATCATGTCGATCCGAATCCAATTGCAGACGAACAATGCCATTTTCGTAGGCAACTTACGACTAAGGTAGTTCTTAAGCAAATCGCCCGTGCTAGGGGAGAAATTTTGAAGCGCCTTGTGGGTGTTCTGGATGAGCATGTTGAGCTTCCAAAGTATCAGGTCGCGGAAGCGGATCCTACACATGCTGAATCTATTGAACGCGCAGCGGAGAAATTTCGAACAGCATTTGCTCTTGGTCTCGGACCGCTCAGCAATGTAACTCGAATTGCCGAAAACGCCGGTGCCGCAGTACTGAAAATAAGTGGCCTTGCGAGTGAAATTGATGCAATTTCGTTTGCCACTAAGCGGCCTATCATTGCGTTGAATGATACAGGTCGTTCGGTCTGCCGCGAACGATTTGGTGTTGCGCACGAGTTGGGCCATTTCTCGTTGCACATCGGAGTTTTGACTGGGGATAGGTTGACGGAGACTCAAGCAAACCACTTCGCTAGCGCGCTGTTAATGCCTAGAACTACATTTGCACGTGAATGCACTCTTGCTATTAGAGGATCTCGTCTCAACTGGACCGGTCTTTCCGATTTAAAGCTGCGATGGGGTGTTTCTAAGGCGGCTATTCTTTTTAGAGGTAAGCAACTTGGGGTCTTCAGTGATGAGCAAGTAAAAACTGGCTATATTGGTTTAAATCGTCACGGTGAAGCTGCTCAAGAGTCTGAGGATAATCTTATGGTAAGCGAAGAACCGGAAGTCATTGTCGACGGCTTAAAAGTGATGAGGGATCACTTTGGGATTCCCGCAGCGGCTATAGCGAGAGAGATGCGCGTTCAGCCAAGTCTACTAGAAAGTTTGCTGCCGTTGTCTGTCGCTGCAAGAACAGAAAACGTGCTTGAGTTCCGTCGCTCGGCCGTCGTTGGCCGGGAGCGGGAGCTTACAGTGCAGAACATATAAAAATAGCCCCCTCAAAGGGGCTATTTTTTATTTGTTTCGGTTCACATTATCTGCCTTGGAGTGGTCAGGATTGTCCCGAACATACTCTCTACCATTTATTTTTACGACATGAGTGTCCGGATGAAGTCCTTTCTTTACCTCTCTCACAGCCTCCACGCGCGGAACTGCTTTTCGGTTGCCGATTGCGTAGGTTTCATTGCGACCGCCGGGGCCGTCGTTGTTTCCAATAATTTTTGTCATTTCTGTTCCCTCTGCTTGGATGAAGGTCATCAAAAAAAAGCAATTACTTGGTGAGTTGGGTCACCGAGAACTAGTGTACCTCGACTTTGTTGTTGCTACTTCTTTTTGCCGATAGTACAAGTGATGCGAGTGCTGGAACGGATTCGGAATCCATAAGTCGGTGTTCGACCAGCAATGGTAGGCAAATCATCTCCTTGGCGTTATTTGACTGGATGATGCTTCCATGCCGCGATTTCCATTAAGATCGCGCTGTCGCCGTCATCGTTCCATACGGCCGTTTTAAGCCCCCAGTACAGTTTATGGATAACGGAACCATTCGGCGACGTAATAGTGTCCGACGTACCTGGTCGAGTGAATATACGCACGTACTCTCCAGCTTTCACTTGCTTATCCGGGAACCAGTAGACGTGCCGCAACTTATTGGATACGGTGTTTTCCTTGGTATAGGTGCTGTCCGTCAGCAGATATTTTCCAATATCGCAGTCCTCTGTCGCTTGCAGGTCCGCAAACTCTTTATTGTAGTCACCGTGGCTTTGAATAGAAACGAATTTCAGTTTCACTACGTTCCCCTTTAAATAAATGTCACTACTTAGTGGCAAGGGGAGTGTGGGGATGGTTGTGAGGAAATCAATAGGCCGCAGGAAAAAAGCATTGCGATATGAAAATGGTTGTTTTTTTTTGCAAGCTGAAATAATACGCTCATTGAGTACAGGACTGTGAGGTGAACAGTTTGGTTTCTAACTCCGGAAAAACCATGAACCGGGGTCGTTGTCGCACGCCGAGCGCGCCGCGGCGCGTCGCTACCGCTGGCGCGCCCCCTTGCCGCGCTGGAGCACGATGCTCAGCGAGGCCGAGGTGCTGTTCGAAAGTTCTCCGCATCGGATCGCACTGTTGGCTGCACTGCGCGATCTGTCGCCGCTCGCTTCGCCGGCGAGTACCATGCATTGGGCGGCGTTGCTAGCCCAGCAAGGCGTGCCGGTGGGCGTCGCGATGGCTGCGCTGGTGCGACTGGGCATGGCGGAGTGACGGCCAGGCCAGCTGTGAGGGCGCGGCTCCGCCCGGTCTCCGCGACGCACCGCGGGCGTACCGATAGCGTATTGGCGGCGCCGTTGCGAAAGACGCAGACGGGTAGGATGCGAAGCTCAGAGGACCTTGGCGCATGCCTCGGTGGCAGGTCGGCTCGGGACGCCGAGAACACCGTGCCGCATACGGGTCAGACCTGCAGGCGTGGACCTTTCAGACTGCCCTGCCCGCGCAAAATGTCGTCGAGCGGCCGCATGGCGCGCACCAGTTGCCGACAAGCGCCGCGGGCGCGCCGGTGGCAAGCATGATATAGATGATGCGCACCAGCGGGCGGCCGGTGCACGGGTCGACCTGCACCTGATCAACAGCTGAATCCTGCGCCGGCGCCGCCTGCGCGCAGCATCCGGTCACCGCGGTGGCAAGGACCTGACTGCGTAAGGGAGCCGCCGCCGAGTCACGCAAATCGCCACTGTCATTTCGGACCAGTGCGGCTGTTCGGGGGACGGGCCATGCGTTCGCGTAGACAGCTCGCCGGCAATGTCCTACAGGTCAGCATACCGCGGCAGTAGATCCTGATCGACCAGGCGCACTTCGATATCGTTGGCGATCTTCACATGTGCCGGGTTCTCAATCGAGAACGGTTCGTCGATGACGCTCACGACGATGGTGCCTAGCTGCTGCTTGCTGTCACCCAGAACCGGCATGAGCATGCGCGCCTCTGGCACCAGTTGGGTCGTGAGCACCGTAGGAAGATAGATCATCCAGCCCACCCCGGGGCGGTCCTTAAAGACCTTCTTTTCAACATACCAATGTGGGCTGAATGTCGCAAATTGCGCAGGCCATAACGTGGCGACCGATCGAAGCAATGCGGCTCCCTGTTGCCAATTTGAGACCTTCGGCGCATCGGTCATCTGGAACGAGATCGCGTCCGGCCGATTGAGCGTGTTGACCCGCGATGCCATGCTGGCGCTGTCCTCGTCGGCCTCTGCGCCGTTCCATAGCGCGATAGATCGGCTATTGGTGGCAAGCTTCGTCTTTTCCCTCACCACTGCCAACGCCGCAGTGGTCGGTCCGTTGGAATCGAACGCCTCGTACAGGAGTGCATCGGCCTTGCTCTTGCTCGATGATAGGTACCAGCGCTGTAGAAGCGGCGACCATGGAGCGACCCAGCCGGCCAGCCGATGCAATTCGGTGAATTGAAGCTCGACGGGAATGAGCTGGTCCAGATTCCGGCGGAACTGAACATCAAGGGTGAGTAATTGTGGCGTCATGGTCGGAAGAGTACCTCGATGTCTGGATAAGCTGCTTGAATGATGCCGGAGAAATAGCGGAAGCTGATCGGTTCCATGAAATACCACTTCAGAACAACGGGCGGCCGCGGACGAGCGACCGCGCCCTGTGCCAGGGCCTCCTCGATCAACTCCTCCTGGCCCTCGCGCCACCACTGTTGTGGTACACCGAACCGCGTGAAAAATTGATCGTAGCGCGCCTTCGCTTCTTTTAAAAGACACTCGCTGGAGTCAAAGCCATCAAACTTGATATTCATCCAGTTCCATTCGAGGATGAAATTGGGGCCGGACGGCATGCCGCCTATCCGAATCTGATAGTCGACCCACGGCTGGCGGACAGCGAAGTTGCGCTGCCAGAATTCTCCATGATCGGGCGGGCATTCGTCGCATTTTTTGTCCTTCGTACAGTCCTTCGTCATCGTTTGTGGATTGGCTTTGGCGAGAGGCGACGCCTTCGCCTTTTCCGCCTCTTCCTGCCTGTGCAAAGCGTCGCTGGCGGAGCCTACGAGGACTGCGGCGCCGACGCCGCCCGCCGTGGCGCCTGCCGCGGGAGCGGCCTGTGTCGCCAAGCGCCTCACCACATCGAGAAGCTTCGGACTAAGGACTCTGGCCATCAACTACTCCTTTGCGCTGCCAATAATTCGCTCCTGAACACCGCCACCATGTCGTCAAACCGTTGTTCTGGTGTGGCGCCGGCCATCATCAAGTAGGAAGCGATGTACGTGTCGTCGTGAAAGCCTGGATAGTCGGCCGCGGTATACATGAACTGGACAACGTGGGGGCTTGATGTGAACCCCGCTCGGTCGGTAAAGGCGCGCGCCGCCTGCATGCGCGCCTGCACGCTATCCTTGCCCGGCCATTTGGCCATTTCAGGACGACCGGCAAGAAACTGATCGCACACTGCAGTCACAAAGGAGGCGGTGTCGCGTGCTTTCAGCTGGGCCCACTGTCCCTCGTCGAACGCAATCATGCGCGCCTCCCGATCCAGGCGCGCTGTCCCCTGTGCAGCAGGTGCCATTCGTGAATATGTCCAAAGAAGTCCTGCCGCTGTTCGATTGAGAGTACCTCGGCCAGGCTGACCAGGACACGCGGATCCCAGAAACGCAACATTGTCGTGCGCCCGTCGGGCATCGTCGCATCAAGGTTCAGCTGCAGCAGCTGCGCCAGGCCTTGTGCACTTTGGGGCGTGATCAGCCAGGAGACTGCGGGAATCTGTCGCTCCAGGGCGGCCAGGTCTTCCACGCAGGCGCGGCCGGCCTGCTCAACGTCGATCAGCCATGGACCGGCATGGGAAAGGGAGGCGTCGGGAGTGCCGTCAAAAAGCGAATAGAAGGCCGCTTGGCGCGTTAGCCACATTCCCCGGCTGGAGTGGTATTGGGCGCCGTCGACGAGGGCGTAAAGCCGCATGGAGTCGGTCTGCTGGCGTAGCTCGGCAAGGCGTGTCATCACGTCGATCATGTGTCACTCGCGGATGACGGTGGCGGTGCCTGCCGCTGCGGCCTTCAGCAAGCATTCCAGACACACACCGGACTTCGTCGGCATTGCAATCGGTGCGGCAGCCGCCATTATTTCCGCAGCTTCTTCAGCGGCTGGATTGCCGAGCGAGCTCTGGTTGTCCCAGGTTGTCGTGATTTGGCTCGACAGAAGTTTGGCGCCGCAGGCCGTGGTGTCCAGATGCCGCGCATAGCCGTTGCCGCCGCCGTCGACGAGATCGCTCGCGCCTGCCGTGATCGGGAACATCCCTTTGCACTTCGGGCACACCGTCATGTCGCCGATGCGGGCCACGCACTTGCCGTTGATGTCGAAGGTGAGGTCGGCTGTGATAACGGTGCCGCCGTGACTCGTTCTGTCGCCCATGACGATAAGGGGTAGGCTCACATGCATCTCCTGAACTGGTTGTGAAATAGCATTTATGGCAAGGTTATCAGAAAATACCTCTCTTGGGTGGGCCTAGCGGAGGTGTGAATCTCGTGCGCAATCTCCTGACGGGTGCGCACGCACGTGGCTTCAACGTGCGCGCCACTTCTTTGTCCAGGGTGGCCAAGGTAATCGCCACGCGCGCCTTGTGGTCCAGGCTGTTGATACGCGTACCGAGCGCGATTGCGCCATGCTAAATCGCCATCGCGCCTGGTTGTAAATAATGCATGGTTCATAACCAACCATGAGACAAAGATGAACTACCTATCGATCATCGCCCTGCTGGCCCCCCTTGGGGTGCTTACCTACGGCGGCGGCGCCAACGCTGGCCCGCTGTTATCAACCCTGGTCCCGCCGCCCATCGCGGCACCGGCCGCACCATCCTCTGCGCCGACGCTGCGCGTTGTCGGCCGCACGCTTCAAGCGTGTCAACCACAGGCCGGCAGCAACGTACCGCTGTGCCGCAATGGACGGCTTCCAGCCGAGTTCGGCACCATCACTCGCACCGTCACCCTGGCACTGCCACCCAAGCCAGCACTAGCGACGTCGCGATTCTCATCACCTGACGAGCTGGCGGCTGGGGCAGACTCCACTCCGTTGATTATGGTGTTTGAAAGCGCCGGACAAGCGATCGTCTGCACCGCAAGCGGAGCGATAGTGTGCTCCCGTGTCGCAGCGCCTGTCCCGACGGGGGGCGTTGTCGATGCCCTGTTACTTTCGGACGGCTACACGGCATTCACCTACACGCGTGCGCCAGGTGTCACCGGCGCTCCAGACCCGCAGGGGCAGGCGGCGATGCGGTTTCAGGCAGCAGTGGACGCCGCGGCGACCGCCGTACGCCAGTTCCTGAGCGCACATACCAACGCGATCGAACATGTCGACGATTATTACGAATACGATCCGGTGCTCGACCCCGTTCCCTCGCCCGGGGATTCGGGTGGTGGAGGGTATTTCGTCCCGGTCGTCGTCATTTCTGCGCCTCTCCCGGACCCGATCGATCCGGGCCCGTTCTTCGTCACCAGTGGCGACGGAAATATCGGCAATTTTCCACAGCTGCCGCCCAGTTACGCGGCTGAGGACCTGGCGGCGGTGCTCAATCCGTGCGTGATCAGCCCAATCATAACGGTCTGCGTGCGTGGCAATCGTCCGCCGCCGCCCGATGAGGTACCGCTGCCAACAGGGCCCATGCCCTGGTTCCCGCAAAGCTGGTGCGATGCATTTCACGTGCTTTGCAGTACAGGCCAGGAACCCCGTGATAATGACCGAGGTGCCAACAGCAGCACGAGTGGGAAGACGCAAGCTGAACTCGACCAAATCTGCACGGATATCAACATAGTCGAAATCGACGTTTGCAAGGCTAACTTTTCACCGGCGAGGTATCCCCGCGAGTACGCGGTCTGCAAGTCAGAAGCAGACGAACGCATGTTCGCATGCTTTCGAACAGCATCAGAATTGACCGACAATGGGGCGCATGTTGCGCCGTGAGTAGCCTTTTCACTCCAATCTGGGTAAAAAACTGACTGGAGTGACAATTGATTAGAGAGCGAGAATTTTGCCATGAAAGAACCCAAATTGACGGTGGGCCTGATAGAACGCGACGAACGTCCGGTTCTAGTCATTTCCCGAAACGACAACGAAATGCTTAACCAGAGAACATGGGAGTTGGCCAAGCTTGCCGAAGAAGGCTACATGGGCGCATGCGACCACGTTGGCCTCACTGTGTTACGTATGCTTGAAATTGGCCACCCGCAGACATTCGCCCCGTTTCCTGCGCTCTCACGACCGCCCGGACCCATCATCACAACGTTCGACTTGATCTCGCACTTGCACCATCAATCGTTGGTCGACCGCACCCGTCGTTACGTCGCCACGATTGACGCGCTGATGGAGCACCACAAGGATGAACTGGAGGACACGAGTCTGCCCGTCCAGTGGCCGATCTTTCGTGCCCATCTCCTGCGCACGTATTCCGACTGATCACGTGCGGCACTTCGCCCACCTGTATGGAAGACGAATTGGCGCGTATGGCCCAACGCACATACGGAGAGGATTATGAAAGCCGCGGCTCGTCTCCTTACGACGGTCGCGCTTGCCATGAATAGGACGGATAGCCCAGCGCGTCCAAGTCAACTCTAGGTCGTTCGCCAACCCGGCCTGTCGCCACCAACGGTGATTCACCCGATGCAGTCGTGTACCGCTATGTGTCAGCTCGATCAGGATGCATTCGTCCAGGATGAATATCCGTTCCGTCCGGCGAGGTCAAGAGCGAAGTCGGGCCGTTCCGTCCTGGTCAGCTGGTGCCAAGTTCAAAGTCCTGGGCAGGAAGCCAAGTCACGAGCAGCAATATATGTGATGGCAGTGGCTCTAGCTACGGAGTTCAATTGGGACACTCCTTCAATGCCCACAGTGCCGTCATCTTCATCGGCAATGAGATAGCAACTCGGGGACAGGGGCATGACCATGTAATCTCCGAATGTATCGGGCAGCGCAAACTCCCCTTCTCTGGCACGGACTAGACCCCAGCGCTTATCTGCCATCGCTTCGGCTTGGCGATCAAGGGCGAGTTGCACGAGGGGACCGGCGATCATGCGCCCCGGAACCTTCCCATCAGCGGTTATTGTGATGATCCCATAGTGCTCCCCCTCATCCATCGCCTTTGTCGAGACCGACCGCTCTGACGCCGCGCAAATCCTTAGGTCCGCCAGCGGATTTTGAGCGCGGTGGTGACGAATCCGCCACAGGCTATACATTTCTGAGACCGCTGAATGTGCGGCGCTGTCTAGCTTCGCCGCGGCACCGCAAAGGATGTCCTTCGTAACAATCCCGAATTGCCGCTCGATGCCAGACATGATTTTGTTCTCGGATCTTTGGTCCCATCCACGACGTACGACAAAAATATCGGCGTTCGGTCCTAACCGCCTTACCGCACCCGTGCGGAGGTTCAAGACTTGGAGCAGACGATCATTGCCTGCAAATCGAGTCAACCCGGCTCGGGGATAGCTATGCTGCTTCGTTGTAATCTGAAGAGGACGGGAGCACATTTTCAAGTTACTCATGCTTGCCTGTTAATGACGACCACGGCGCGATAGCTGAGGCACATATTGTCGCGCTTCGTCCGCGTGGGATGTAGGTATCGAGCTTGTTCATCGGGTGCGGATATCTATCTGGGAGCAGCGGACTTCCTCTGGCAATTAGCATCTTCTGCTTGAGGCGCAACGGCTTCAACTCGACAGGTGCCGATTCGCCCGTGACGGTGCTCTCGTCAACGGAGGCTACGCCTTTGATCACCTCGACATCTATCGGAATCACCGTCGCCCGCCTCCACCAGGATGACATGTCCCTTGCGCAGTTCGCCGCCGGCTACGGGCAGCCAGGTGGTGCCGTGCTTCGGCGCGGCCAGCTTCTTGCCATCACACTCTGTTACAGGGGAGATGAGTTTGAATAATACCGAGCGCCTTCTTAAACTCATGCTCGTAAAGGTCTAATGATCCGCGACGAATATTTTCAACGGCGGCGCGATGAATATCCACGCTGGTCTGGAATTCAACGACGCCGAAGCGCTCCGCAATGTCCTCAACGGCCGCTTTGCCCCACGCGTCTTCGGCCATGCCATCGGGGTGCAGGACTATGCTATGAAAATAGCCATTTTCCGCGCGCTTCGTCCCCGAGAATTGCGGCGAAAATCTGACGGCCAGAAGGGCTATTGGCTGTAGCCCTTTCAGCTCCTGCATCGCCTCGGCAAATGCCGCGCATCTGCCGAATGTATACCGCGCGGCATCGTGGGCCGGAATACACGGCTGGGGTCTATGCGGGATTGTGGCGAGGTAGCGAGAATTGGCCTTGATCGCTGCGGTAGCGCGGGTAATTTTCGTTTCGTCTGGCTGCCACCGCAAAGGTAACTGTCCTAGCCTGGACTCCTCATAAAATCGAGTTGTAACGCCGCCGGTGCCGGTTGCGACTCTCTGAACGAGCTTGACGATGGTGCTTTGATTGAATTCGCTGATTGTTTTGACACCACGGACATCAAAGATACTGTCTCGATTGTCAGCCACATAAACCCTGAGTGGCTTTAACTGGTCGAGAGGAATATTGGCGTGGAGAGTGGTTGATGTTGACCACCAATCCACATGAAGCAGCCAGCCGGTCATGCGCGCCAAGGCTACCGCGAAATTCACGCAATCTTCGGCCTCCCATTCGGCAATGAGTTGCTCCCCAAAACCTTCGCTTCTCTGCGCTTTCGCTTGTCCCATTCGTTAATCCTCATTGGTTCTGCAGCCAAATGTTTTGGGCGCCAATATTCACTAGGTAATTTTACATTGAACAAGTCCGAACTTCTTAGAGGTTGCCCAGATCACGTCGGCGGCGCTCTTGTCATGAACTGGGCTGTGTTGGGGACAGCGCCTATGCCTGTCTCACCACCTTGCACAGTGAGGCTATAAGCTGGGCAAGTTTCCGGCCCCGCCTGATTTCCAGGTTCTTCGGAGAACGATCGCCGCTGTGTAGGCTTACGTTTGACCTATGGTACGCTGTCTTCTACCTACTAACTAGATTGGCCCAGCGATAGCTCTCGGCATACCTTTGACATAGGGTCAAACGTGAGAATTGGAATTTGCAAGTCATATCAAGTGGTAATTGACTAGTCGTGCGCGCTTTAGTGAAGCGGGTGACAATTGGCTTTCATAGTCTGTTGACAAGTACTCCAAGTTGTGGAGTCTACACATGAGAACGCCGATTTGGATGAACCCGGAACTTTGGGATGCGTTCTTGGCGGCTTGGACAGACCAAGACGGAAGGATACGGTGCATTGTGCAACGCTGGACCGCATTGGTAAGGTACTTTCGTCCTATACTCTCTTGGTCTGGGCTCACGGAATGAGCTTGAACAAGCGGTGGCAGGGTTGTCGTACCCAAGGGAGATAAATGGACCGAAGCGAGCGATTGCACAAGATCGATCAACTGCTTACTACGCGGCGTGTGGTCTCCATCGCGACCTTCCTGAACCAGCTGGAGGTGTCGCTGGCGACCTTAAAGCGGGATCTACACTACATGAAGAATCGCTTGAACGCGCCCATCGTCTTCGACCGGGAGGCGGATGGCTATCGCTTTGACGTCCAGGCGCCGATCGGGCCGGCCTATGCTCTGCCGGGGCTATGGTTCAACGACAGCGAGCTGCACGCACTCCTGGCCATGCAGCAGCTCCTGGACGAGATCGAGCCTGGACTGTTGGGGCCGCACATTGCACCGCTACAGGCCAAGATCCAGCGCATCCTGTGCTCGTTGGATGATGCGCCGGACGAGATCGCCAAGCGGGTGCGGATAATCGCGCTCGGCCGGCGTAAGATACATGTGCAGGGATTTCAATCGATTGCTACGGCGACCGTTCGCCGCAAACGACTCCGAATCATGCATTGGAATCGCGCCAACAATACGCAAACCGAGCGTATCGTCTCGCCGCAGCAGATCGTCTATTACCGCGATAATTGGTATCTCGATTGCTGGTGCCACTTGCGCAAGGACGTCCGCAGCTTCGGCATTGATGCGATCGAATCGGCGGAACTGCTGGCCGAGCCGGCTCGGGAATTGCCGATCGAGGCACTGCGCGACCTACTCAGCAGCGGCTATGGCATCTTCGGTGGCAGCACGGTGCATTGGGCTAGGTTACGCATCGGCCCGACGCGCGCCCGCTGGGTCGCCCGCACCGTCTGGCACTCCGAACAGAAGGCACTATTCGACGAGGATGGCCATTATCTGCTCGAGATTCCTTATACGGACGACCGCGAACTCATCCAGGACATCCTGACCCTGATGCCGGACGTCGAGATTCTCGGCCCAACAGTCCTGCGCGAGCGCGTACGGTCGATATTGCAGACCAGTCTTAAGTTGATTGATCGGTAGCGTCCGGGCGAATTGCCGGCAATTGTCTCCGACAATGTCCGCATACATAAAAGGTTTCAGATGGCAACTTTATGTGGCGTTAGCGCAGCGCGTCCTGATAAAAAAAGCTTGCAGGTTGCGCAAGGAAGAATCGGTCTTGGCACACGCGACGCTGCCCGCCAAGTCAGGCAGGACAAGGCATTCTAGCTATGTGTACAAAAAAGTATATATATAGAAAAAGGTATAGATAACCTTAATTCACCTGGTAAGTATGCAAATGTCATTTGCGGCAACACCATACAACGGCCGACCATGGTGGGATCAGCGCGCATCCATGGCCTGCGCCAAGATGCCGGCAATCTCGGTGCGCAACCGCGCATCGAGCATGAACACTTCCTGGAAGATCCGCGCGCGGTTCTTCTTGAGCTGCGCGAACAGCGGCACGGTCGGTATCGCTCCCCACGCCGTCTTGGCTGCCCGCGCGGCATCGAGATAATCCGATGCGAAGCTTGGAACGAATAGCCGGAGTTCCCGCCCGAGCGCTGCGGCCATGTCATGGCCAATCTGCACGCCCTCCGGATCGAAATCGCCGAAGTGCAACCATGGAGTTCTGGGTAGCATCCTGAGCAGCGAGACCGCCGCTTCGATATCGGCGCCTGGGGCGTAAATCACGAGCGTGGCATGATCGACGGGAAGATCGACGTAGGCTCCGATGTTTTCGCACGTGATCACCAGTTGGGGCATCGTGTGGCACAAGCCCTGGATCTTCATCCAGCCGCGCTCGGGAATGGCGCACTCGTACGCCCGGCGAGCGCGCTCGCTGAAGTCGACGATAGTGCCATCCTCGTCGAGGCCGGCCAATCCTTCGTTCGGCCGGAATCGCAGCACCCAATCTTTGGTGAGCACGACAGGAGCGGCCACCTTGGCCAAATGCTTGGGCCCAAGGCCTACTGCGGCATTCCAGTTTCTCCGGTTGATCATCGCGGCCGTCGCGGAAACCTGCCGGCGCAACATTGGGAGCGCGGCGATATCCGACGGTTCGAATGGCGAACGGTCAAGCCGGCGCAAGAGTGCAAAATCTTGCTCCCACGTCGGCAGCATCGCGGCCAGCCGCTCCTTCATGCTGGAGAAGGCAGCAGGACGTGCCGCCCAAGTCGATTGCCGGGTAGTTGGCTCGATCCAGCGAGCCGTGCTCAGACGCTGGATCAAATCACGGTTGCGTACGCCAGCCTTGGCCTCGCGAGTCTCCAACAACCTCGCTAACAGGGAAATTTCAAGGTCATCCATCATGCTGTCCCATGGGCGTCCGGGTCAACAACACGCACGGCGCGGATGATCAACCGCTCATCGGGATCGAAGCGCCGCGCGAGCGCATACAGTTGGCAGCCGTATTTCGGTTCGATCGCCGGCGCGGTGACAAGTAGCTGGAATTTTTCACGCTGGGCAAATTCGACCAGCGATGCCTGGCCGGCGGAATTGAGCCGGCTGATTTCATCGACGGCAAACAAGGGGCGGATCTGGCTGACCTTCACGCCTTCGCCGCTCGTTTCGCCGCGCGCTGCGAGCGAACGCGTTAGCATGAGCGCCACAGCTAGGCCGCCGCCGATTGCCTCCGTTCCCGACAAGGATACAGCCGGGTTCCACGATCCGGTGCGTCGCCGCGCCTGGATCACTAAGTCGACATAGTTGCGGTAATCCAGCAACTGGTCGCCGTCGAACTTGCCATGGATATTCTGCAGCTCGAAGAATTCGTTCAGGGCTTCCTGAATCGGCCTTTCACCGGCGAGCAGGGTGGGTTGGTCGGTAAGCTGTTCGAGCAGATCCAGCATGCGCCGGCGTGGAATCAGGGTGATTTGAATTCCGGTGACATTGCCAAATTCGATCGATTGGCCGAACTGGCTGAGCTTTTCGAGTTTCGTCTTCTGGCTGCGCACGCTCGTGCTGATGTTTAAGAGCAGATTGCGGGCGTTGATGCGCAATTCATTCTCCTGCCTGGCCAGATCGCTGTCGAGCGTAGCGCGTCGAGCCAACGCATGTTCAATCAGATCGTCGTCATCCATGTCGGCCACGTCCGTGCTGACGATCTCGCGCACGGCTTTCATCAGCTCAGGCCAAATGCGGACGATGCTGAGCCGGTCCTCTGCATTGACTTCCAGCAGGGACGGCATGCTGGAGACCAGATCGCCGCCGAGGGCATTCTGCAGCTCCGACATGCGCCTAGCTTGCATGCCAGTGACATTCTTGGGCAGCTCATCGGCCGGATTCGATTCCTGTTCGAAACGGCCGAGGCTCTCACCCAGAAAGTCGGCGGCCAGAGCGTACTCTTGCCGACAATTCGCCAACACTGCCGAGGCCTTGGCCAGCGCTTCATCGATGTTCTCGATATTGTGCGCGATGCGCGACAAAGCGTCTCGCTTATCTCCAACAGTGCGCCGCAGCTCCTTGAGCTGCGCATCGAACGGCGAACCGATTTCGGCGATACGGTCGGCCAACGCGCCATGGGCCAGTTCGATAGCGGCGTAGTCGGACTGGCATTGCCTCCATCGCTTGCCGGCCTCGTCCGATGCCATGGCAATCGCGGCCGGATCGCCCCGGTGATCGAGATAGAACCCGATCACGTCCCGGTTGCTCCAGAGTGTTGTGCGTTTGCCTTCGCTCTCGTCGATCGCAAGCAGCGTCGTGCTGTGCTTTTTCGTTAGCACCTCCAATTGAGTAGCGATGGCGGCTTGCCGCACCTTCCTTGCCTCGTCGCCAAAAGCTGGCACCTTGTCGCGGTTCACGACGACATGGCCTTCGGCAAGCTCGGCGATGACCCAGTGGCCGGCCTGTCTTGTCGCCAGCGGCTGTGGAACCGTGTCGCCCAGCCAAAATATGTCGGGAAGGTCGGTTGACGGTGTCAATCGGGTAATGTCGTCCAATGACACGCCGACTAGGCCGTCAACGAGTCCGCCGAGTGACGCTTCGTACTCGAGCGCTTGCTCAAGTGGCAAGTGGCGCAACGACTGCTGCAATGTACGTGCGCCCAACTGCGCGGCCAGTTGTTCGGATCCATCCGAGGCACGTCCTGCTGCAAGGCGATTGGCTTCCGCCTGCAGCTCGCGCATGGCCAGCTCTACCTCCACGGTGCGCGTCTGCAGGCTCCGGATATTGGCCTGGAGCCTTCGCTCCAATCCATCGAAGGATTCGCTGACGTGTTTGTCGCAGACGGATTTCCAGAGCTTTTGGCCGGCGTTATAGCGACTCAGCTCGCCAGCCGCATGATCGGCCTTTTTTCTTGCCTCGGTCGCGGCGGTATACAATTCGGTCTTCTGCCTGCCGAGATCCTTCAGTTCGGCCGAAGCCCGTTTCAACGCATTCGTTTTGGACTCTTCAGTGACCGCGATCATGTCTTCTGCCGACGCGACGGACGCTTGGAGTTCCTGGCGCGTCAATTGCCAGTTCGCGTGATCCATCTTCTTCACACGGATGTCCTCCGACGCGACATGGGCGTCATGGCGGATGCCGTCGAGCGCAGTACGCACCGCCAGCTTGCCGACGCCATAGGTCGACTGGAGTAACGTTAGCTCGCGCGTGGCGTCCGCCACGGCCCGCCGCGTCTTGAGCATTTCGTTCGTGCATTCCTGGAGTCCCTGCACGATATCCCGCAGCTGAGTCGGCGGCGGAAGAAGGTAATCCTTGAGTTTATGGATGATTTCCTCGGACAAACCACCGCGAAACGTCGCCTCAAGCAACTTTGCATACAGTCGGCGGTCGGCGAGATCGGTCATCGGGCTGGGCAAGACACCAGCCTGGTAGAGCAACTGGCAGTATTCGCCGACGCTGCGGCAACTCAACAGGTCGACCCCGCTCCCGGCAAGGTGCCGTTTGAGCGCCGGCAGGTCAGGGTAGACGATGGTATCGCCCTCGGTCACACACATCAAATCCTGGATGCCAGCACCTTCGGGCGCATTCCGGATGTGCCAACACTTGAAATGCGCCTTGCCATCCTCGGCCTCCACTTGGATGCCGACAATAAGTCGTTCGTCATGGCGAGTGGTGATCTCCAAGATAACGTAGGCGTACCCGTATTGGGGATCGATACGACCGAGCAACGTATCGGTGCCCGTCGCTTGACTATCGCGCACGTCCGAGATCGGCTGAATTTCCATGACGCGACGATCCGGCAGCAAGGCATACACCAGCGTCATAAGCAGCGTGGATTTGCCGGCGCCAGGTCCACCCACCAGTCCCGTCATGAGCCCATGCAAGGTCAGCGATTCGCACCCCATGATGCCGCGCCAGCCGATATAGCCGACACGCTCAATTCTCGCTACTGTCGTCATCCAGTTCCCCTTTCGTTCCAGTGTTCGAATGCGCATTGACGACGACACCACGTTCGACAAACAACTGCAACGCTGCATCCCCTTGTGCGTTTTCGTGGCGTGCGATGTCGGCAAATCGGTGGATCGCCTCAAGTGGCTTGATAGCTGCACCTTTCATTTCGATGAACCGCAGGTCCACGAGCAACTTGAGTGCGCGCCGGATTTCCTCGGTAATGGCAGTGTCCGCGGTCGTCTCGGTGCTGCGTGGCGCATAAGTACGGCGCAACGTCTCGCGTGACACCGACGTTTCGATGTCGCGAAAAAGTTGATTGGTGTTGATGAACCCGGAAGACCGGGTAATCTGCGGATCGCGCGCCTTGAGCGCAATGACTTCACCAAGGTGGACGCAGGATTTCGGCAAGAGCGTCGTTCGCAAAAGGCTGTCTTTCCCCGTGAGGTAGAAGCACCCGTCAGGATGCTGGTGCAACCCGCACCCGTAGCCTTCATAGAAGGAAGTCATCTCCCCGAAATGACGGCAGATGTAATCGTAGAAGCCAATGTCTGTGCGATTGATATGGCCGCCGCGACGCAGCGTGACGTCGATCTCGGCAAACGTTCGTTCATGGAAGATGCTCACTTGGTGATCCTCACTTCCTCGATGCTGATGCGATTTGTCACGCGCTCCCACTGCCGCCTCCGGACGTCCAGAAGGCCGGTCTCGGCCATCAGCTCGATAAGCCAAGGGAAATGCAGCGCCAATGTCATGTCGGCTCCGGTGGCGTCGTGCGCCTGCTTAAGTAGCCGCGATGCATGAGCCTCTCCGTCCAACAGCGCTTCCATCAGATAGCGACGGAGCAGCTCGGGCAATTTGTCGGGACTGACTTCCTCGTATTCACGCTCCTTGCTCAAGAGTTGCCGAGGCAGGCGCGGCGGCTCCCTTGGGGGCGTCTCGCGCATGTCGTCGCGCATCCGGACAAAAGGCTGCTCTCGGACGATCTCGAGCGTCCATTCCGGCGTCGCCGCGATCGCACGCTTCAAGGCCTCGGTGACGCGGCGATGACGGTCGATACGGATGATCGTTCGCAGGAAATCGTGGACCACGTTGTGATGCGCGATCCAGTCGGTGGTGCGCGCCGCGGTCCACTGCGCGATTTGCGTTAGCCGGCGCGACAGGTCATCGCAGACCTGTTCCACGCCGCGCGGATGATAGGGCGCTGCGAGTGTTGCGATCCGTTCGATCAGGGAGAAGGCCCGACTGGTAGACGCGACCACGATCTCCTGCAGATCGTCGATCGTATGGATCACGAGATCGAGCTTCTCCTCGCACAGGTCGATCGACGCTTCGCTTTCTTCGTTGAGCAACGTCGGGATGAATTCGCGCAGTGCGGCATGCTGGCGATCCAATTCTTTCTGGTGACGTTGGATTGCAATCAGCATCGCTTTCAAGGCATGCTGCATTTGCAGCACGACATCAAAGTGCCAGTCGTCGGAATCCACAGCATGCTCGGCAGCTTCGGCAATACGCGCCAGCTGCGTGATGAATGCACGGAAAATCGCGGTCAACGGCTCCCCGGAAAAGACGGACTGGCTCAAGTGCCAGTCTGCCACGGCATCGCCTAGCGGGGTGATTTGATACTCAGTATCGTCATTGACATCGAGCCGGAGCAAGTCGGCCCGTGTCAGGCATTCGGCCTCTTCGAGACGATTGAGGATCATTGTAAGACGCCGTTCGGCGCCTTGCGGGTCGCGCGGATCGAGCGCGTCGAGACGGCTCTGCAACGCCTGGATGGTCGAATGGGGCAGACTCAGCGCGATCTCGCTGCTCGATTCGATTTCATAGCGCATCAGCACAAGAAGGGCGATGTCGCGCGGCGTCAGTTCCAGCGAACGACCATCCTCGAGTATGGATTGGACAGCGTCAAGAATTTTTGCGCGATCCGGCGGCGGCGTATCGGCCATGTCAGATCAGGATTCGGAAGTAAGCAGGATTCAACTTGTAGTGATACGACAAGTGAACACGGACGCCCCGTTGAAGGAGGCCGATCTTGCACAACCGCTGCATCGCCCGTCCCACGTAAGCCGCATTCGCGGCCAAGTCAGTAGCGAGCTGAGTCTGCGCAATAATGTCGCCCGCTGGCGGCAGGGCGCCAGCCAGATGCCAGAGCACGCCATGCTCGATCTTGCTCAACGGATATTGCTTCAGCATTCGCAATCCTCCTGTAGTTACGACCACATTCCGATCCGGCGCTTTTGCCATATTTCCTTCTCCGTATATGTGCAAATAAGTATATATATACTTATTTGCACATATACCCCAAACGCTTTGTCCCGTCTAGGTTTCCGGCTAGCGCGCTTCCTCTTTCATCATGTTGTCACGTGCCAGGTAGGACGTTTCGAGCTTGGGCAGGTGGAATATCGCGCTATTACCCGCACACGATAGCGCGCATCAGGCTCACCAGATGAGCTTGCAAAAAAATAATGATCGGGCCGGAGAAATAGTGTTGCCTACTACGCAATAGATGACTTTGTTAGCCGTCAAATTGCGTGATACCTGCCAAGCTGAGATAAACGCGTGGCTGCGTCAAACTTCCCCGGCATGGTTGGAGCCTGTCTGCACGAGGTGGCCCCGTTCAACATCTTAAAGGGCGAGCTCTGCACTGTGCGGTTCCTCGCAAGCAACTCTCGCGAGCGCATCCCGATATTCGAACTTGACGACGGCAACGCGCCTTCCAACGTCGTCCGAACTCCTCCAATGAAGGTTAGTTCGCTGCTGCCACAAGTACGTCCTTGCCCTATAATGACTTTCACTCGGTCCCAAGGAGGCATCATGAAACTTAGCGAACGCGGCAATTTCCGAAGGTTTAGTTCTCCGACTATTTTGCGCGGCGATACACCTTTCATGGGCGCGACTGTGCAGCAGTGGGATGATGTCTTTACCGGTAGCATGAGCAAAACGCTGATCGAAGTTAAAAGGCGCGTCATGAGCGGCCCAAGGCGTGACGTCTCCCAAGCCATCACTTCTGACCTAGCCAGTTTCGCTGGCCGTCGTCTTGCTGGACACAAGTGATAGCGACCATGGCTTGCAGCGGCATTTGCCCCATGTAGGCCGCCTCTTCGAAAACCGCCAAGCTCAAACGAATGTTTTACGTTTCTCGAAGTCGAGAATTTGTCGATGGAGAATAACTAAGCCCAGCCGCCAGCGCAAGGACCACAACCATTGCAATCGCCGGTCTTGTTGCGTCGCCTGTAAGGATT
Organism: uncultured Oxalobacteraceae bacterium; assembly: GCA_946480015.1. Next base: position 42,683 of record CAMLIL010000004.1, read on the forward strand.
TCCCCGAAACCGCAACTGGGATCCCACGGTGTCGACAGGTCTGGGTTCAGATAATGTAGGCTTGCTAGCGCAACTACAATCCGTCGGCAGGATATCGCGCTGCGACAGTACAAATCCTCGCCTCCCCTATGCTTTGGCGGGCTTGGTGCTACCAGGTGGGCCAACGTCCCGCCCACTGACGTATGTATGTCCCAATCAATCCGACGCGTGTTTCAACGATTTTCTCACCCAGCCCTCCGCTTCTTCGAGATCGATAACGGCATCTTTCCGAGTAAAGTCTATGTGGAAAGATCCGCCGACGAAGTCAGCCGGTTGCACTTTCCACTGCACACCTGGGATAGCGTTCCACTGTCCAATTAGCTGATGCAGCTCGCTTGCGGTCCCATTAAACGAGACGGATTTCACACGCGTCGCCATGTTTTCTCCTTTTTTAGTTCAACCGATATTGCCGTGTTTTCAGTACCTATTGATCAAAGTACGCTGCGCTGCTCAACAGGGACCGGGCAGGATCGCGTCGGCCGTGCTAGAGGCGCTCCACATGCGGATGTGCGCTGCTTGCTCTGCGATCAGACCGGGCCTTCGGTGCAGGCTTCGCTGGTCCCCCTGAAGCTTCGGAGGTAAAGAAAGCGCGATTGCCTGCTTTGATCAAGCCGAGATAACGTCCTGAATCAGAGTAGACGTTTTTCCTCACTCCATGCGGCAGGGCGTCCGCTACACAGGAAGGTCGAGATGAACTTCGTGCTCTCTTCAACCCACGCGGTAGGGGCGTGACAGTGTGGTCATAAATGTCGTGTAGTCCATGGCGTCCGCTTAGTTTACTTCAGGAAAGTCAGTCACTACTCTGCGGCCCAGCCGTGCTTCTACCAAAGCCACAATTGCAGGTTTTGGCAAACCTTCCCAAACCATCAGTTGGACCCCTTCGTCAGTTTTATCACCGCTTTTTTCGAGCAGGAAGATCTCTCGGTTGTAGTCATGGTGACGCAAAGCATCTGTGGGATAATCGCCGCTCAATTTGAACGACTGTCGACCTGACATCACATTCCCTGGCAGATCGAACGTTTCGCCGTCCGCAACTCCACCAATGTGCAAAATGTTCATTTCTTCTCCTGTTCAGTCGGCACTGCGGCGATCCTTTAATCCCGCCGACGCGTCTAACACGGCATGGATACTACTGAAACTTTACTTTTGTTCGGAGGCGAGATTTTTTCCCTAGCGAATCTTTATGAATTGAACAGCGTTGGCTAGTTACCGCCTGACAGAAATTCATTGTGAAGCGATCGGACCAAGATCAAGCCGTCGCTCTGCATGAAATCAGTGCTACGCCGATCAGTGTGCCAGTGCTGGCTAGCTTGTTCAAAGTTATATTGTTCACGGTCTCCTGATCCTCGCATGTTTGCGCCGACTATTCAAGTTCTCAATGACAGCTGTACATCCGTCTGCTATACACAAGTCCTTGATTTTGCATGGCACCTATTCAAGGCTCTTTTGTGACGAAACATTCGTTGTTCCACCTGGAACTCGCTATGCAACGCAAGCCTTCGAATACGCAACCAACAAGCTCATTTACCCAACATTTCCAATAGTAAATGTTGCAAATTAAAGATTTCATATTTATAATATTTGTCTTTAGATAAAGTTTCAATTAATTCCCTCTTGCGTGAAGTGCAATCAGCACGCGGAGTCACCAACCAACCTTCAGATACTGGCCTGAATGCTGATTTCCCCTGCCCCTCGCTTCCCGCCGTGTGCAATCGAAACGCCGGTGTTGGGTCGGGCTGAGTCTAAGTACGTACACTCGTGGGAACAGGCGTTTGAGTTGGGTCCTGCAGAGGTCGGAGGCAAGGCATGGAGCATCGCCGCCTTACGCCGTTACGGGTTCTCCACCCCGAACGGATTTGTCATTTCGGCAACCCTGGCTGACGAGGTCATCAGTTCCGCAGCGGTATCGCGAGCCATTGGACAACTCCCCCCGCCGCAGGAGCGAGATGTCGGCAACCAAATCATTCATGAAAAGCTTGCGGCCGTCACTGCGGCGATCTGCGCTCATGAGTTGTCGCCAGTGGCACAGTTCGAGATTCAGCGCGCACTTCTGGACAGCTGCCTGGCGAAAACGGCCTGTGTCGTGCGCTCATCAGGACTCATGGAGGATGGTGCTGCCTTTTCATTCGCCGGCATTCACGAAAGTTATCTCAACGTCAGCGGATGGGAGGACATTGCGAAGGCAGTGCTCCGCTGTATAGCTTCGCCCTGGCTCGACAAAGCGGTGGCCTATCGCCGGCAATTCAATTTATCAGACGATGGCGCCCGGCTCTGCGTGTTGGTCATGCCCCTTGTCGACGCCGATGCGGGCGGGGTGGTGTTCTGTGCTTTGCCCGCTACCGGCAGTCGCGACACTGCGGTCATTACCGCCAGCCTGGGCCTTCCGGCGTCAGTGGTCAATGGTGAATCCCAATGCGACCGCTATGTCGTCGACACCGCTTCCTTGTTCTGCCATTCCCACAGCGCCGATATCGCGCATCAAACTCATGCAACCCGTCCGGCGACCGACGGCGGAGTGGAAAACGTTGCGCTGGCATACGGTACGGGCAAGCGGGCAGTACTCTCAAATGCGGAGCGCCTGCGTCTGGTCGAGCAGTCGCTTCAGATTCAAAGCGCACTGGCAACGGGCGACGATCCTTACGACATTGAGTGGGCAAAAATCGGTGGCAAATTCGTTTTCCTGCAAGCGCGCCCCATCACAGCCGTCGAGTATGGAACCCGTGTCCCGTCTGGGAAGTTGCCGCCGCTATGGTCGACCGCTAACCTCAAAGATGCATCTCCTGGCGTGCAGACTCCGCTGGGGAGCGATCTCATGCGGGTTATCTTGCGCGACATTTTGGTCACGCCATTTCGCCTCGTGGGCTACCGCGCAGCGGCGACGATCTGCTTTTCGAAACTGTTCTTCGGGCGCCCCTATTTGAACATGGCGGCCTTGCAATGGATCTATTACGACGCCTTCGGCATCCCTCCGCGCGACCTGAACAATGCGATCGGCGGGTATCAAGGTGAGCTCTTCGATCCGAACAGGATACTGGTCGGTTTGCGCACCGGCGCGGTGCGTTTTGCCCGTCGTATTGTCCTGATCGCCGCCGTCATCGGCAGCGCCGTCTATTTTTCGCTCGCCAACAAGTCCATGGCTAGGGCCGCCGCGAAAGCCGGGCAACAAGTGTCGAACACCGTCACTAACGGGCAGCTGCTTGAATTTATCGGACGGCAAGCAAAATCGATAAAAAGAGCGGGCGCCCTGTTCCAGCTGATGAATTCATTCGCCGGTGCGGCGCACAGTCTCCTGTTGCTAATGCTGCGGCGCGCCGGGATCGATGCGCCGGACGCGGTGGCGCTACGGCTTATGGCCGGCGCCGGTGGCGTGGCGAGCGCGGTCTATACCGAGCACCTGTGGGATCTGGCCGAAGTCCTAAAAGGCGATCCCGTGTTATCGCGCGTGGCGACCTCGCCGGTCGGCGCCGCGGACTTGCGCCAGATAATAGCTACCCTCCCTGACGATCATCCATTCCGGCTCCGCTTCTCGGCCTTCCTTGAGGAGTTCGGCCACCGTGGGGTGTATGAGATGGAGATCGCCAATCCGCGCTGGGCGGAGGATCCGACCTTCCTGCTTGAGAATGTGCTTCTGCTTTCTAAGGAGCAGCGTCTGCGGCAGCCGGCACCGCAAGTCGCGGATCAGGTAATGACTGAAACTGGCCTCAACAGCCGCTGCCTGACCGGGCTGGCGTTGAGGCTTCTGGCAGGCTGCGCGCGACACGGCGTGCGCTTGCGCGAGAACGCAAAATCCCTGTTGGTAAGGGTTGCCCAGCCAATGCGCATAGGCTTTCTGGAGATTGGCGAACGGCTCGTCAAACAAGGAAAGCTCGATACTGCCGACGACGTGTTCTATTGCTCCTGGTGGGAGCTGCTCGATGTGCTGCGCGACGGCGGCGACAAGCGCCCGCTCGGTTTGCTGGTCGGCGAACGGAAAACCCGGCGATCAGGGTGGACTGCCGTCCAGCCGCCGGATCTGCTAGGCGCGGTCGCGCCGCTGACACTTGCCCCTCACGCCACCGCCTCCACCGGCAAGCGCTTCCCGATCAAGGGTCGCCAACGCAAACTCCAGGGGGTCGGCGTCTCGTTCGGCGTCGTGGAAGGGGTCGCGCGCGTCATCTCGCATCCCGACCAATGCGGCAGGCTCGAAAGCGGAGAGATCCTGATCGCCGCCACGTCCGATCCTGCCTGGGCTCCGCTGTTTTTCCGTGCCTCTGCAGTCGTTCTGGAAATGGGCGGCCTATTATCCCATGGCGCCATTCTGGCGCGCGAACTCGGCATTCCCTCGGTTGCCAATGTGCGCGACCTGCTTGATCACATATCAGACGGCGATCTCATCCGTGTGGATGGCGAACGCGGCCTAGTGTCAATTTTGTCTTAAAGAGCGTGCTCGGCGCGCGCGCCTGCGCGAGCCCGGCAATTATTTTGTTATCACTAGAAGGGGCAGCATGAACAATTCGATTTCCGTAACCGAACAAATCCGCGCCGTGATCGCCAGCGAATTGCGCCTGGATCCCGCCAATGTGACCGACGACATGACGATCGAGATGCTCGGTCTCGACTCGCTCGCGTTTGCCGAGGTCGTCATTTCGCTGGAAAAGCACTTCGGCCAGTCCATCGATACCACTGCGTTCGTCGAGGACTTGGGCGACCACACGACCGTACGGGAACTGGTTGTCATGTTCAGCAACGCCTTACAGGCAGAGGTAGCGCTTTAATTCATGAAGTCAGCCCCCCTTCTGCCTCTCGCGGTCCGTTCTGGAATTGATAGGAGCAATCTTCGCGCTCTGCGTCAGTTGCGCAGGACAATTTATGCGAATGACCGCCACTGGGTCCCCCCATTGGCGTCGCAGGTCAAGCGCAGTTATGCGGCGGGGCATCCGTATCTCCGTTCTGGACAGTGCGAACTGTTCGTTGTCATGCTCGGCCCAACGCCGGTGGCGACCGCTACCGCGTTCTTCGACACGACAAGCGCTGCCGCGCATGGAAGCTGCACCGCCTATTTCACTGCCTTCGAATGCGCCGACGACGTCGCGGTGATGGACACACTGCTGGCGGCGCTCGAACAGTGGGCAAAACAGCGCGGCGCGCGCGAGTTGCTCGGCCCCATGTCCCCACGCATGTCCGATCCGCGCGGATTGTTGATCGAAGGAGGCGGCAGCCCGGTATTTGGGATGACGTACAGCGCCCCCTACTATCCGGCGTTGTTCGAAGCGCTCCGGTTCGACAAGGCGACAGACCTGTACGAATTCATCGTCCCGTGCAGCGCCGAATATCCGCGCCTGAACAAAGTCGCCGAGCTGGCGAAACGGCGTTTCCCATCCTTGCGTCTGCGTCCATTTGACATGGACCGCATGGATCAGGAATTCGCCGTGATGGCGCAGATCTACAACGCGGCGTGGCGCGCGGCGTGGGGCTTCATCGAGCTTTCTCCTGAAGACCTTGCCTACACGGCGGGCGGCTTAGTCAAGATGCTCGGCCCTGCCTGCGCAGTATTCGTCGAGGTCGACGGCGTACCGATTGGGTTTCAAATGGCCGTGCCGGATCTGAACAGCGCCATTAAAGCGATCGGGGGCTCGCTTTGGCCATTCGGATGGCTGCGCGTGAAGCGGCTGATCGCACGGGAACGGACATTCCGCGCCCTGTTCATCGGTGTACTGCCGCGCTATCGAAAAAGCGGGATCGAAGCCATTCTCATCCAAGCGGGCTTGGCGTCTGGTGCCCAGCGTTTCCACATTGGATGGGTCCTCGAGAGCAATTTCGCATGGAAAAGCGAAATCGAAAATCTGACCGGGGCTGACTTGGCATTCAAAAAGTACCGAATTTATCGTAAATCGTTTGAAGGGAATCCAATTGGCAACGCCTCAGCAGCACAATGACACGGACACCTGCTCCCACGCCACCCTCGTCGGCAGTATCGAACGCCTCATCGACGCACACTGGTCGGCGGAGGCGGATACCGCAGCAGCGTTCGGGCTGCTGCGGGCTCTCGGTCGCAGCGGCATTTTGCGCGAATGCATGCCCGGGACTGGCTTTCCCGCCAAATTGCTGCTGGCGGAGCGCCTCGCTGCACGCTCCGCCGGCTTGGCCGCGACGGCCCTCGGCCATCTGAACATCCCTCTTTGGCTACTGCACCATCACGGCGTCTCGGAACTGTGCCGGCACTATCTCGATGCCAGCTTCAACGGCGACCTGATCGGCTGCACCGCCATTTCAGAGCACGGAGGGGGATCCGATCCGCTCGCCAATACGACGACCAGTCTGACTACTGAAGACGGCGAGCTGGTGCTCAACAGTGCCGGCAAGCTATATGTGCTCAATGCGCCACACGCGGACTTCGCGGTGGTTCTGTGCCGCTCTCAGAACCGCCGCGACTTCCTGGGCCTGACCTGGGTGGTGGTGCCGCTTGACCACCCAGGGGTGCGGGTTGTGCCAACTGCGCTGAGTGCGCTGCAGGGCGCGTCTTTCGGCACCATCGAACTGGACAATTGTCGACTGCCGCCCGAGCATGTGCTTGGCCAAGCTGAGCGCGGTTTCCTTCATCTGATACCTGCCTTCGTCGAAGAGCGCTTGACCGGCTCGTCCGTAATGCTGCAAGTGGCCAAGCAAAGCCTGGATCAATGCATCGATTTCGTCCGCGGCCGCACATTTGAAGGGCTCACCTTGGCGCACAGCCAGGTCGTGCGCCACCGGATCGCCGATCTGTTCGCTGAGCATGCGGTAGCAAAAAGCTACCTTGACCAGGCATGCACCCTGCTTGCGCAAGGGCAGCCGCTGTCGCAGCGCAAGGTGGCCGGCGTCAAGCTGATCGCCGGCGAGGCGGCGCGCCGCGTGGTCCACGGCTGCGCGCAATTGTTCGGCGGACGTGGCTTCTTGCGCGAATATCCCGTTGCGCTGGCCAGCCTGGACGTGATGGCGGGCCAATTCTTCGCCGGGGTTCCCGAGATCATGCGCGATATCGTCGCGCGCGACCTCGCTCCCGCAGCTGAGCCGGTGTTCACTGCCGAGCACGAAAAATTCCGCGCGCAGTTGCGCGAGCGCCTGGCGGCGCACATGGGTGGACAGCTTGATGTCTTCGAAGAGCACGGCATCAGCCGTGGCGTGTTCGAAGGCATGGCGCAGGCGGGTGTGTTCAAAGCGCTGGTCCCTGTGGAGCACGGCGGCGACGGCCGCGATTTCTGGTATAGCGTAGTGGTTGCCGAAGAGCTGATGCTGCATCGTGCCGTTGGTGTGGCCAGCAGCCTCATGTTACAGGCCAACACCCTGTGTCCGATTTTGTCGCGCTATGGTTCCGCCTTTATTCATCAACAGTTCCTGGCGCCCTTGATGCAAGGTGGGATGATCGGCAGCTTGGCCGTCACTGAACCGACCGGCGGCTCGGCGCTAATGAGCGCAATTCAATGCGAAGCCGTCAGCGATGGCGATGACTGGATCATCAATGGTGAAAAGAAATTCATCACCAACGGCCCGATCGCCGACGTCGTGGCGGTGCTGGCCAGGACCGAGCCACGCCCGGGTCCATTCAGCATGACGCTTATTCTTGTGCCGACTAATACCGCCGGCTTCTCTGTGGCGGGCACGCTCGACAAGCTGGGCTTGCGCTCCTCGCCGGTGGGCTGGCTGCGCTTTGAGAATTGCCGCGTACCCAAAACACACACCATTGGAACGCGCGGCAAAGGGTATCTGCAGGTCTCCGACACAATGCGCGAGGAGCGGCTGATCATCGCCATTGGTGCCATCGCACTGGCCGACACATGCCTGCGCGATACTGCAGCACGTTTAAAAGCGCGCCGGGGAAATTCGCCAGCGCTGTATGAGCATCAGGGGGTCCGCCAGGAACTTGGCCAGCTCAGCGCCGAACTGGATGCGGCTCGCGCCTTCGGTTACGCTGCGGCGGCCGACGTCGCGGCAGGTCGCGGCACCATGGTCAACAGCAGCATGGCCAAGTACCACCTGTGCGAGCTGGCGCAGCGGGTGATCATGCGCTGCGTCGAGTGGCACGGCAGTAGCGGGTTGGTGGCGGGCACGTGGATGGAGCGTGCGTTCCGTGACTCGCGCGTGCTGTCGGTTTATGCGGGAAGCTCGGAAACAATGCGCGAACTGGTCGGGCGGCGCTTGCTGCCGCATGCCCTGAGCGTGGTCAACTCAAAGGCATGAATATGACGAACATCTCTGTCAACTTGGCTGAAGCGGCAAGCTGCACGACTCTCGTGGAGGCCGTCTGGGCGCACGCGCACGCAAGCGCATCCAACAACCTGATCAGCTGCCGCGGTGCCAATCCGGTCCAGGTGACCTACCGCCAATTGTGGCAGTTGTCGTCCGCCGGCAAGGCGGGCTTGCGCGGCGCCGGCATCCGCCCGGGCGACCGGGTCGCCTTGGTAATGGACTCAAGCATCGACGTGATCGCTCTGATCCTCGCCGTCCAGCGTGCCGGCGCAACCCTGATTCCGGTGCAGCCAATCAACCGTTTGAACGGTCAGTCGGAAACCGCCCGGCGTATTCTGGCGATCGTGCGGGCCAGCAATGTCGACCTGTTCGTTAGCGCGCGCAGCACCGCGCCGGCCTGGAGCGAGATTCTCCAGGACGCAGCGACGCGCGTGGCCGCGGCCGAGGAGGTGCTGGCCAGCGCCGCCGACGAGGAAGGGATTCCGGAATGCTATCCGGAAGACCAACTGGCGCTGATCCAGTTTTCGTCCGGCAGCACCGGCACGCCGAAAGGAGTCTGCCTCTCGCATGCGAACATCGCCTTCAATCTGGCCGCGATCAGCGAACGCCTAGGGTGGAGCGCCTCGGACCGGGTAGTGTGCTGGCTGCCGTTCTATCACGACCTGGGATTAATCGGCGTATTACAGGCGGCGCTGTGGAACGGCTGCAGCGCGACGTTCTATGCGCCGGGCGACTTCGTGCGCAATCCTCTGGGCTGGCTGCGTTGCGCCACTGAAGAAGGGGCGACCATGACCGCCGCGCCGCAATTTGCCTATAACCTGTGCGCGGACAAGGCGCAGATCGCCAACGGCTCCTTGCCCGGCATCGAACTGAGCGCGATGCGGCTCATGCTCAACGGTAGCGAATTCATTCACTGGGAGTCCTGCACCCGCTTCGAGCGGCTGTTTGCTCCCTACGGGCTGCGCGCTCACGTCCTGCAGCCAGCCTACGGCATGGCGGAAAACTGCGTGGGCGTATCCTTGCGCCCGCCCGGCACGCCGGCACCGCTCAGGATGCTCGCCCGTCATGGGGGCCTGCCGGACCGTGCGTCCGACGACGCGCCGACGGTCAGTTTGATCGGCAACGGAGCGCCTGTCCGGGGTACCGAGGTGGCGATTTTCGACCAGTCTGGTGTGGTATTGCCAGCCGGTTGCCTCGGACATATCCATATTCGCGGCGACTCGACCACGCGCAATTACATGTCCGGCGACGGGACGCTGATTCCGGCCCAGCACAACGGCTGGCTGGACACGGGCGACATTGGTGCGCTAATTGACGGGGAGATCTTTGTTGCCGGGCGCAGCAAGGAAATCTTCAAGCGCGGAGGACGGACCTTTTCTCCACCGGACATTGAGCAAAGCGTTGCCTTGGCAACCGGACTGGAAGCCGGCAGCGTGGCCGCCTTCGCTTTCTATGAACCCACGGGCGGTACCGAGAAACTGTTTCTCATCATCGAACAGAAGCGCGCGGCCTTAGCCGATCCGCCGTTGCATCTTGTGGAGAGTGTCGGTAAACATACCTTGCGCAACTTCCAGTTCAGGGCAGACGCGATTTTCCTGACCCAGAAAGGGCAGCTTCCGCGCACCTCAAGCGGGAAAATCCGGCGCGTGCTCCTAGCCGAGCTCGCTTCCCGAGGCGAACTGGCTAGCGCGCTGCCGCTGGTTCGTCTGTGACCCGCCGACAAGCAGGCCTACAACATTCAGGTCGGTTTCACCGATTGACGAGAACACTATGATGATTGAAAAGAAAATTGGCAAAATCGTGGCCGACGTGCGGTTGCTGCAAGAAGCGAACCTGTATCCGTTCCTGCCGGTGATTGAAGCGGTCGACCAGCACCGCGCGGAAGTGGCCGGCGCGGGCGAAGTGCTGATGTTCGCATCCTGCGATTATCTGGGACTGTCGCAGAACAGCATGATCCAGCAACATTCGATCGACGCGATTCGCCAGTTCGGCACCAATACCTTCGGCGCGCAGATCTACAGCGGGCACACGACCCTGCACAGCACGCTCGAAAAGGAGCTGGCGCAGTTCATGCGGAAAGATGCCGCATTGCTCTTCCCTTCCGGCATGCACGCCAATATCGGCGTCATCGCGGGGCTGCTGGGTCCCAAGGACGTGGTCATCAATGACCGCCTCAACCATACCTCGCTGTTCATGGGAAGCCAGTTGTCGGGGGCGAAGCAGCGCAACTTCCGCCACCGCGACATGAACCATCTGGAATCCATCCTCCAGGACAGCGCGGAGTTCGAAAAACGTTTGATCGTCACCGATGGCGTGTTCAGCGCTGATGGCGACCTGGCCCCGATCGCGCGCATATGCGAACTGGCCAAGCAGTACAACGCCATTGTCATGGTCGACGAAGCGCATGCCGTGGGCGTCATCGGCGCCGGCGGACGCGGCACCTGCGAACTGGCTGGCGCCGAAGACCAGGTCGATATCGTGATCGGCACGATGAGCAAGGCGTTCGGCAGCGTCGGCGGATTCGTCGCCACTAGCGCGCCTATCGTCACGTATCTGCGCCACGCGGCGCCCTCGTACACCAGCTCGCGCGGTTCGCCGCCAGCGGTGGCGGCCGCCTCGCTGGCGGCCTTGCGCCACGTGCGCGAACGCGGTCACGAATTACGCATCAAGGTCATGGACAACGTGCATTTCGTGCTATCGAGACTGCGCGCTGAGGGATTCGATTGTCTGGACGCCGCTTCGCCGTCAATCCCGGTGCGCATCGGCTCGGGCGATAAAGTGATCGCGTTGGCGAAATGGTTATTGCGGCAGGGGATACTGGTCAGCGCCATGGTGCCGCCGACCGTGCCGCCGGGTGGGGGACGCCTGCGTCTGGGTATCACCGCCTTGCATACTCAGGAGGACCTGTCGCGCCTGCTCGCAGTACTAGTGCAAGCCCGTCATGAATTCGACTTCTGAAGTGGTGCGCGGTGCGCGCCCACTGGTGGTGGTCACCGGCGGTACCGGATTCATCGGCAGTCACCTGGTGGATCGGCTGCTCCACGATGGCTGCCGCGTGCGTTACCTGGTGCGCCGGGGTTCCCCGCCGACATGGCGCAGATCGACGGTGGAAACCTGTCATGGCGATCTGCGCGACGCCGATGCTTGCAAGCGTCTCATTGACGGGGCGGACCTGATCTATCACCTGGCCGGCGCCGGCCTACGCCGCTTGCGCCATGAGCGCGAGGCCAACGATCGCGCCTGCGACAACCTGCTCGATGCTTGGCGAGGCTCGGACGCGTCCCTGGTCTTTCTTAGCTCGATCAAGGCTGGAATCGCCAAACGTCTCCCTGTTGACAGTGCCATTTCGGCAAGTCATGCTTACGGCCAAAGCAAGCTGCGCTGCGAAATGCACATTCGCGCCATCTCCCGCGAACAAGGCCGCTCCGCATGCATTGTGCGAGCGCCTCTGGTCTACGGCCCGCGCGACTTGAACCTGCTTCCATTGTTCCGCCTGGCACGGTACGGATTGCTCCCCTTGCTTCACGGTGCGCCGCTGGCGCAGCTGAGCCAAATATATGTGGGGGACCTGGTGGACATGCTTGCGCAGTGCCGACCCGGCACCCCGCGCACTGTCGAGATGCGTGATATCGAATCGAACCAGCGCTGCGACTGGAACGCGGTGGTACACGGCATCGCGCATTGGCACGGGGGCAGGCCGCGCATGACGTTGCCCGTGCAGTCGCTGCACGCCTTGCGCGGCATCCTGCAGCGCTGGAAAAGCTTCAGGCCACACTTTTGCCAGATGGCGCTGGTGCGTTTGTCGGACCTGCTCGACGGCCAAGTCGCCTTCTCTTCCTTAAACGAGGGCCAGCAAAACATGACGGATCTTGCCAAGGGATTGGAGCGGACCGGACGCTGGTACCAATCAATGGGCTGGATATAAGGATAATTATGGTAAAGAAGTATCGATACGATGTCGCGGTCTGTCTGCTGGCGCCGGCTATTTTTGCCGTGTTGATCGCCGCTGGGCGCGACGGTACGCCGGACATCGGCCAAGCTGAAGCGGGCGCGCTGCTGCTGGTGCTAACCGCGGGCGTGCTCGCCGAAGTGTTCACGCTGAACGAGCAAGGCGACACCCGCTCCGCCGACAGCGGACGGGTCAGCGGTTTTCTGACCGGTCTAGCACTGGCGCTGCCGCTGGGCGACCGGCTCATCCTCGATCGCTTCCAGTTCGGTGCCGCGCCTGCGCCGGCGCTGTTTACCGCCGGGGCGCTGCTGTTCCTAGCGGGCACGGCACTGCGCTGGCTTGCCAAGGCTCATCTGAAAGAGCATTTTTCCCACACGATCCGGTTGCTGCCCGAACACCGCGTCATCAAGACCGGGCCGTATCGGCTGGTGCGTCATCCCGCATATCTGGGGACGCTGCTGCTGGTATTGGGCAATTCGGTCCTGTTCAATTCCTGGGTGGGCGTCGTCCTGGCGGCCGTGCTTGTCCCGTTCGGCTGGCGCCGCATCCTTCGCGAAGAAGCACTGTTGCTGTCCGAACTGGGCGCACACTATAGCGCCTACGCGGCGCGGGTAAAGCGACTGATTCCGTGGGTGCTATGATGACCGCGCCTGTGATGACTATCCTGCCAGCGGATGACGGTGCGGCCGCACCGCTCATCCGCGTCAACGCGATCTGCAAGCGATACGGTGACACGCAAGTGCTGTCGAACATATCGTTCCATGTGGCGCCCGGCGAGATTTACGGGCTGCTGGGCGCGAACGGTGCCGGAAAGTCCACCCTGATACGCATACTGTGCGGGCTGGAGCCGGCCTGCAGCGGGGACGTGGGGATTATTCCGCACGCCGCGCCGGGGCATTCCGACCAACCCGGGCGTTCCGCCCGCATCGGCTACATGTCCCAGAGCTTTGGCCTGTATCGCGATCTGACCGTGATGGAAAATCTTCGCTTTTTCGCGGGCATCCATGACTTGACGAGAGCGCATGCAACGGCTCGCATCGCCGAACTGATGGACGAACTGCATCTGCACCCGTGGGCCGACCACATCGTCAGTCACCTGTCGGGGGGCTGGCGGCAGCGCCTTGCCTACGCAGTGGCGACCGTCCATCGGCCAGCAGTTGTGCTGCTCGACGAACCCACCGCCGGCCTGGATCCGGTGGCGCGGCGCGAGTTGTGGGACTTGTTCTTCCGCCTGTCCCAGCAGGGAGCGGCTCTGATCGTTACCACTCACTACATGGACGAGGCTGAACGCTGCACCCGGATAGCTTACCTGTCGGGCGGGCGCATTGTGGCCGACGGTGCGCCGGAAGAGATCAAGCGGCATCCGGCCGCACATCCATCGGGGACGGCGCGCCTTGCCGTCCGCTGCGATGCGCTCATCGGTGCGTTGAAGGTCATGAATCAGTCGCCTCATTGCCACCATGCGACAATTTACGGCGGCGCGATCCATGCTCTAGTCGAGAGGGAGCACGCCTGCGACTATTGGCTCGGTATGCTGCGGTCGGCAGGGCATGTATCGGCGCAGGTAGCCGCTGCCGGTCCTTCGCTGGAAGACGTGTTTGTCGCGCTGACGGCCGGCGACAAACGGCCGGTCACAGCCGGCCAAATTGTGCGGTTTTCCTCTGACGATGACGCCGGAGCCGGGTCGTCATGACGCCGCAATGCCGGTTTGTTTCGCTGGCCTCTCACTTTTCATGGATTGACATATGCAATTAGCAGCACTCGTCGTCAAGGAATGGCGACACATCTGCCGGGATCGCAAAACGCTGGCCATGGTCCTGCTGATTCCTATTCTTGAGCTTCTGCTGTTCGGTTACGCCATCGATACAAGCGTTCACCCCGTCAAACTGGCGGTCCACGATGCCGACCGGTCGCCCAGCAGCCGTGCGCTGATGGCGGCGTTCAAGGACACCGGGGCCGACATGTTCGTGGTCGACAATGCTGCCGCTGTGAAAGCGGCCATGGTCGCCGGCCGCGCGAAAGCGGGACTGAGCATTGCGGGCGGCTATGGCGCGGCATTGGGCGCAGGCAAGAACGCGGCCGCAGAGCTGTTCATCGACGGTTCCGACACGGCCGCCGCCGCGCATCTTCAGGCGCTAGCCGGCAAGCTGGCGCTAGAGTTGAGCAACCGGCATCTCAGCGCTGCCGTCGACCGCCCTGTCGGGCAGGTCAGCATTCGCGACCAGGTACTGTTCAATCCGAAACTGCGCACGGCCGACTTCATCGTGCCGGGTTTTTTGGCAATTATTCTGCAGAAGGTGACGATCCTGCTGACCGCCTTTTCGATTGTCCGGGAACGTGAGCATCAGACAATGGATCAGCTGTTGGTATCTCCCCTCAGTTCCGTCAATCTAGTGTTTGGAAAACTGATCCCTTATTTCTTCCTCTCGATGGGGGTAATGGTGTTGGGATCACTCGTCATGGTCGGAATCTTCGACGTCACGGTGCGCGGCAGCCTGGCGCTCCTGATGGGCGTGTGCGCTCTGTTCCTGATTGCCGCGCAGGCGCTCGGCCTGATGATATCGTCGGCAACCCGGACCCATATGCAAGCCATGCACATGGCCTATTTCATCCTGGTGCCATCAATCCTGCTGTCAGGATTCATGTGGCCGCTCGACGCGCTGCCGTGGGCCATCCGCGCCATCGGACAGGCCGTGCCAGTCACCTACCTCATCGACTCGGTGCGCGCCGTCGTATTGCGGGGGGCCGGCCTGGAAGACTTGTGGCACAACATGCTGATCCTTGGCGCAATGACCGTCGTGTTTGTCACGGCAAGCGTGTATCTGTTGAAAACACGCTTGCTGCACGGCCGGCCGGCTCTGCGTTCGCATGATGGGTCGGCGCCGCCATTGCAGTGACGACATTGTCGTGCGAGCGGATATCATGTGCAGTTCGAACGCTAACCGCCGCATCTTGCTATTACCTGAGGAATCAATTTGAAACGAATGAGCTTCACCTACATGTTGGCCGGCAGCTTGCTGCGGGCCTATTTCAGCCTATTCGGCCGGCTGGTCATCAAAGGGCGCGAGCATCTGCCATCCGAAGGTTGCGTCCTGGTCTCCAACCATACCGGCTGGGCCGATCCCTTGTGGATCGGTTTCGCCGCCTGGCCGCGCACAATTTCTCCCATGGCCAAGCAGGAACTGTTCGACGTTCCGGTGCTCAGCAGGGTGCTGCACAACTTGGGAGCCTTTCCCGTCAAAAGAGGTGTGCCAGGTCCAAGTTCCATCAAGATCCCGGTCGACATTCTCAACGACCGCGGCATTATTCTGATTTTTCCCGGCGGTCGGCGCGAAGCCCAGGTTTCCGGAGTAAAGCGCGGCGCCGCGACAATTGCCCAGTTGGCAGGCGTGCCGGTCGTGCCCGTGCGCTTCCTCGGCCCAGCTACGCTGAACCTGCGTCATGCGCTCTGGCGTCGGCCCGAGGTGCTGGTGGAATTCGCTGCGCCAATTCCTCAACCGCAGGGCGGGGTGCTTACGTCATCCGAGCGCAAGGAACAGATCGCGCGCATGGTGGACGAGATCGAACGCCGCCTTCTCGCGCTGACGCAAACCGACGGGCGGAATCACCAGGCAACGGACTCGCAATGGCGGGCCTAGCCGCTCCCACCGCGCGGCACTCGGCGTACGCGCTGACGCGCTTCGGCAGCCCAGCCACGGCATTCGCGCGCATCGAGCAGGACCCGGCTCTTCTTCAGGAGGGGGAGATCCGCATCGAAGTCGACACGTTCGGCATCAACTTCGCCGATGTCGTGATGCGCCGCGGTCTTTATCGAGGCGCACCGAAGCTACCATTCGTTCCCGGATACGAGGTGGTCGGCCGCATCATCGATCTTCGGGGCGTGCCGGATTTCCAGTGCGGCCAGCGGGTGTTGGCCTTCACCCGCTTCGGCGCGTACGCCGAGCAGGTCGTCACCGATGCGCGGCTTGCGATCGCACTCGACGATGGCGTCGACGCCGGCGTCGCCTGCGCATTGGCGACGCAGTTTTGCACGGCCTATTATTGCAGCGAAGAACTGGTTAGGCCGCATGCCGGCGACAGGGTCCTGGTGCACGCCGGCGCCGGCGGGGTTGGATCGGCCCTGGTACAGATGTTATTGCACAAGGGCTGCGACGTGTTTGCGACTGCCGGAAGCCCTGAAAAGGTCGATCTGGTCAAGCGCCTCGGGGCGCACCATGTGATCGACTACCGTCGCGAGGACTTCGAGCAGGCGGTCAGACGGATCACAGGTTCCGCGGGACTGGACGTGGTCTACGATTCGATTGGCGGGAAGGTCTTGTCGAAGAGCCGAAGGCTGCTCGGCCCCGGCGGCCGGCTTGTCATGTTCGGCGCCTCGAGCCGGACCCGCATGCGCGGTGGCCCGCTGTGGAATGCCTTGGCGACCGCAGCCTCGTTCGGCCTGCTGTCTCCCGCCCTCCTGCTGCTGCGCTCGCAGTCCATGCTCGGCGTCAACATGCTGGAACTGGCCAGCCATAAGCCCTTGCTGCTGCGACGCTGTCTGGTCGGCGTCATGGCCCTGTTCGAGAAAGGCGCGATCACTCCTCTGCCGGCGCGACGGTTTCCCGTTACGGAACTGGCGTGCGCGCACGAGTTGCTGGAGAGCCGCCTCGCGGTTGGAAAGGTCGTTGTCACTTGGCAACCGGCCGCACGCGGGTAAAGCGCCTGATGCCGCGCCGCACCTACTGGTGGACCCGATCCGATGAGATGCGACCATGTGGCTGACCCGAGTCAGCATCGCGAATCCCGTGCTTGCCGTTATGATCATGGCAGCTTTGCTGGTGCTCGGTACTTTGTCGTACCGGCAGCTACGCGTTGATCAATATCCGGAGCTAAACTTCCCCGTGGTGGTGGTGCAGGTGGAGTACCCGGGTGCCGCCCCGGAAGTGGTTGAGACGCAGCTGGCGCGGCCCATCGAGACTGCGGTCAACACGATTGCCGGCATCAACAGCCTCACGTCGCGCTCCTATGGCGGACTGGCTGTCGTCGTGATCGAATTCGACCTCAGCACAAACCCTGTCAGCGCCGAGCAAGCGGTGCAGGAAAAGGTGCAGGCACTTAGGACGTCGTTCCACGTCGATGTGCTGGCACCCCGGGTCAGCCGTTTCGATCCCAGCGATAGGCCGATGTTCGTGCTGGCGCTCGGCGCTTCGCCCGGCGCCGATCCGGCCAGCACGCGGGAACTGAACACGATTGCCGAGCAGGTGAGAAGACGGTTCGTGAACGTCGCCGGCGTCGGTGCCGTCAATGTGGTCGGTGGCGCCGAACGCGCGGTGCAAATCGCGATCGATCCGGCAAAGATGCAGGCTCACAACGTAGGCGTCGAGGCCGTACTGCGTGCCCTGCGCGACAGTAATCAGCGCACTGCGGCCGGCCTGTTACGGTCCAGTCAGAGCGAGACGACGGTTCAGGCTCAGTCCAGCCTGGTGGACGTTGACCGGTTCGGTGAACTGCAGGTCGCCCGCCGCGGCGACCTGCCGGTGACACTGCGGCAACTGGGACGCGTTACCGACGACCAGAAGGATCAAGAAAGCGTCGCGCTGTTCCAAGGCCGCAGGGTGGTCGCGCTCGAAGTCCTGAAGGCGCAGGGCCACGATACCATCGCGGTGGCCGACGGCGCGATGCGCGTATTGGTTGAGCTAAAGGCTGAACTGCAGAAAAGGCATCCCGGTCTCGCCATCGACATCGTCAAGGACGCGGCCAGGCCGATCCGTCTGGCGCTGGCAAACGTGCGCACCACCCTCATCGAGGGCGCCGTGCTGACCGTGCTGGTGATCTGGCTGTCCCTTAACTCCTGGCGGTCGACTGTGATCACGGCACTTGCGCTGCCGGTTGCGCTGATCGGGACGTTCAGCTTCGTTTATCTGCTTGGCTGCACCATCAACATGGTAACTATGATGGCGCTGTCACTGTGTGTCGGGCTGCTGATCGACGACGCCATCGTCGTGCGCGAGAACATCGTTCGCCACCTTGGTCATCGTACAGGCGCCGAGGCGCACCGTGTCGCGGCCATCCATGGTACGGCTGAGATTTCCTTGGCGGTGCTGGCGACAACGCTGACCATCCTGGCCGTCTTTATTCCGGTCGCCTTCATGGGGGGAATCATCGGACGCTTCTTTCATCAATTCGGCATAACCGTCAGCGCCGCGGTCCTGATCTCGATGCTGGTCGCGTTTTCGCTGGACCCGATGCTTTCGGCAAAATGGCACGGCACCCGGCATGCCGCGTCATCCAGGCACCAAACGGCCGCTCGCGGCCATCGTCTGGGGTCAATGGCCGCCGGACTGGCGAGCACCCTGACCAGCCAGTACCAGCTGGCGCTCAACTGGTCGCTATCTCATCGCATCTCCGTACTGGTGTTTGCGCTGCTGACTTTCTTGGCTGGCTTGGCAATTCCCGCATGCAATTTGATCGGAAGCGAATTTCTGCCGCAAGCCGACTTCGCCGAAACGGGTGTGGCGTTCCAGACGGTACCGGGATCGTCGCTGGAAGCCACGGAGCTCAAGGCAGTTCAGGTCGAACGAGCGATTCGGCAATTCAAGGAGGTGCGCGCGCTCTATACAACGATCAATACCGGCAACGCGCAAGGTAAAAACATGGGGACCGTGTTCATCAAGCTGTGTCCGCGCAGTGAACGCGATATCAGTGCGAAGGAATTCAACATTCTGTTGCGTCAGCGCTTGCGCCACCTGGCCGGGATCCGCTTGACCCATGTCGGTCCGCTCGACGGCCTCAGCAACGACAACAAACAGATTAGGATCAGCCTGCAGGGGCCGGATATTGGGCAGCTCGCATCGATAGCCGCCGAGGCCCAGCGGCGCATGGCGACAATCCCTGGTCTGGTCGACCTTGACTCGAGTCTCTCGGCACAGGCGCCTCGGATATCGGTGGAGCTCGAGCGAACCAGTGCGTCGGACCTGGGCATCGGCGTCAGCCAGGTAGGAACGACCCTGCGCACGCTGCTCAACGGCGAAATCGCGGCAAACTGGTGGGCGGACAATGGTGAAAGCGTCGATGTACGGGTCGGCATCGCTGCGACGGGGCACAACACGATCGACGATCTCAAGCGCATTGCATTGACTCCGGCAGGGACAAAGGCAACCGGGGCCATGGTGATGCTTGGCCAGATCGCCCAGATCAGAGATGCAGCCGGGCCAACTCAGATCAACCGCCGCGATCTGCGGCGCGAGATCGAATTGTCCGCCAATACGGCCGGGCGCTCGACAGGCGAAGTGGCGCGCGAGGTGAAGGCAGTGCTGGACAGCCTTGAATGGCCATCCGGTTATCGCTATCAAGCGCGAGGGTCGGTCAAGAATATGAAGGAATCGTTCGAACATGCTGCAGTGGCGCTGGTTCTCGGCGTAACGTTCATCTACATGATCCTCGCCTCGCAATTTTCCAGTTTTCTCCAGCCGCTGGCCATCATGTCGGCGCTTCCGCTCACTGTCAGCGGGGCGTTTCTGGCTCTTCTGACCTTCGGCGGGACACTGAATCTTTTTTCGGTGATCGGCCTCATCATGTTGATGGGGCTGGTCACGAAGAACGCCATCTTGCTGGTTGACTTTGCCAACCGAGCCCGTGCAGCAGGGGCCGAGCGCGATGCAGCCCTGCTCGCTGCGGCGCAAACCCGTCTGCGTCCCATCCTGATGACCAGCGCCGCGACCATATTCGGCATGCTGCCGCTGGCGTTCAGCCTCTCGGAGGGCGCGGAGCAGCGCGCGCCAATGGGACAGTCTGTCATTGGCGGCATGTTGACCGCAACACTGCTCACCTTGTTCGTCGTGCCGGTCGCCTATTCTTGTATTGACGATCTGCGACGGTGGACTCTGCGTAGAAATATACCCCGGCCCTAGTTATTCGCTGCCCTTGGCCGCCTCACGATCCTTGCTTGCCTTTCTATCCTTGTATGAAACTTCGTTTTTCACAGCGTGCCTTGTTGGTCTTTGTCCTTGCTGCCAGCTTTGCCGCGGCGGTATTTGGACGTCGCGCCGGCGAACCTCCGGCGCGCGCACACCGCACATCGGCACCGATCGAGATCGAGCTACTTCCCGGCGACGTCGTCCGTGTGCAACGTCAGGACTTGACGGAAAACCTCGACTTGTCCGGCACGTTGCGAGCGACCAATCAGGCGGTAGTCAAGGCGAAAGTCGCGGGTGAGGTCCGTGCCGTGTTGGTACAGGAGGGCCAAGCGGTCACCAAGGGCCAGCTGCTGGTAGGCATCGACAACACGGACTATCTCGCTCGCGTCAAACAGGCACAAGGGGCTCTGCTGGCGGCGCGCGGCCAGCTGGACATCGCCAGGAAAGCGCAGGACATCAACCGTAACCTGCAGCTTCAAGGCTTTATTTCCCGTAATGCATCCGAGAACGCATCGAGCCAGTACACGATTGCCAGCGCAAATCACGACTCGGCCGCCGGTGCGCTCGAACTGGCGCAAAAGGCGCTCGCCGATACGCAGATCCGCGCTCCACTGGACGGTCTCGTCAGCCGCCGCAGCGTTGAGCCAGGGGAAAAAGTCAGCGTGGACACACCTTTGCTTGCCGTGGTGGACTTGGGCCGAATGGAGCTCGAAGCATCCGTTCCAGCCAGCGATGTCAGCAAGGTCACATTCAGACAGGTCGCCGCGGTGCGCATCGAAGGCATTGCCACTCCGCTGACGGGCAGGGTTTCGCGCATCAATCCAAGTGTTGAGCCCGGTTCACGTTCGATCATCGTCCATATCACGCTGGACGGAGAAACCGCGTTATCACGCATTCTGAGGGACGGCATGTTCGGCGTCGCCTCGTTGGCGATCGCGCAGCGTCAAGGCGTCCTGGCGGTGCCGCGCTCAGCGGTAAGGGAGGACGAAGGCGGATCCTTCGTCTACATCGTCGAGCACGGCCGGATAGGCATTCGCAGGGTCACGCTCGGGGTCCGTGGAAACGATGACGATACCGGCCTCGTCCAGGTGGTCACCGGTACTGAGGCAGGCGCTATCGTACTACGGAGAAACCTGGGCGTCTTGCAGGACAGGGCGCCGGTTAGATTCATGGCGGAAGGCGCAGCGCGGCCGGCCAGCGCGGCCGCTTCGCGCCCGTAAGCCTGCTCCGAGAAGAGGTAAGCGACAGCTGCGCTGCCGGCGCCAACGTCAATCTAAGAGGTAGTGGAATGTGGCTCACCCGTATTAGCATTAACAATCCAGTCATGACCACCATGCTGATGGCGGCGCTGATCGTGCTCGGCCTGCTTTCGCTGACACGTCTGCCGATTGATCAGTTTCCCGACATGGCCTACCCGGTGGTCGTGGTGCGGACCGACTATCCGGGGGCCTCGTCTGAAACGGTGGAGGTGGAAATCACTCGAAGGGTCGAGGAGGCGATCAACAGTGTCAGCGGTATCCGCTCGCTCAGCTCGCGCTCGGACGATGGCGTGTCGCTCGTAACGGCCGAGTTCGAGCTCACCATGGACGGCGCCCGCGCCGCGCAGGAAGTGCGAGAAAAGCTTGCCGTGCTCAGAGCGGCTTTTCGAAAGGAAATCAGGGATCCTTTGGTGACGCGGGTGGACCCTGCGGACAAGGCGGTCGTTTCAATCGCAATCAGCAACTCGGCGGGAGCACGGGCGCGCAGTATGCGCGAACTGACTGCGATTGCCGAGCAAGCGGTCAAGACCCGCTTGGAGAACGTGCAAGGCGTCGGCGCGGTCAGTCTGGTGGGGGGAGTCAGACGCGAAATCAATATCTATGTCAAACCGGAACAGATGGAATCGCTGGGAGTTGGAATCGATCAGTTGGTCCAAGCTGTCCGTGATGAAAACCAAGAACTGCCTGCTGGAGTGCTGCGCTCATCGGCCACCGAGACGGTTGTGCAGGTATCGGGCCGGATCATTGATCCGCTGGCCTTCGGCCGTATCGTTGTCGCGCACCGGGGCGGCCAGCCGGTGGTATTGGCACAGGTGGCCGACGTGGTGGACGGTCAGCAGGAACAGCTAGCCCTGGCGCAATACAACGGCAGGCAAACGTTGGCTCTTGATGTGTTCAAGGTGCAGGGACACAATACGATCGAGGTGACCGACGGCATCCGGCGCGCGATGGCCGAGCTTGCTCCGGTATTGAATGGGCTGTACCCGGGCGTCCGGCTCGATGTCATTAGGGACGACTCGCGCCAGATCCGGCTCGCAGTCGAGAACGTGCGCAGCACCTTGATTGAAGGCATGGTACTGACAGTCCTTATCGTCTTTTTGTTCCTGGACTCGTGGCGCTCGACGGTGATAACCGCGTTGACCCTGCCGGTCGCACTGATCGGAACCCTGCTATTCATGCATCTGTTTGGCTTCACCATCAACCTCATCACGCTGATGGCGCTGTCACTGTGCGTCGGGCTGCTGATCGACGACGCGATCATTGTCCGCGAAAATATCGTGCGCCATTCGGTAATGCTCAGAGATACAGGGCGCCAGCGGAACCGGCGCGCCTCCCTCGAAGGCACGCGCGAGATCGGTCTGGCCGTGCTCGCAACCACGCTGTCGATTGTCGCCGTGTTTCTTCCTGTTGGATATATGGGAGGCATCATCGGTCGTTTTTTTCATCAGTTCGCATTGACCGTGGCGGCTGCGTTGTGCATTTCCATGTTCGTGGCATTCACGCTCGATCCCATGCTATCGTCCGTGTGGCCCGAGCCCGAGCGCCGCGACGGCAAAAAAATGGGATATCGCCGGGTGTTAGATGACCTCGCTGGCGCGACGGACGCCCTGGTTGCCAAGATTACCCGCTTCTACCTCGGAACGCTGAGTGTAGCGCTTCGTAACCGCGGCAAGACCATGGGGTTTGCTGCGCTGAGTGTCGTCGTCGGGTTGGCGATCCCGACCATGGGCCTAGTGGGGACCGAATTCGTTCCTGCGGGAGATTACTCCGAGACCGCCGTATCGTTTCGCACCCCGCCAGGGTCCTCCCTTGCGATGACTCAAGCCAAGCTGCGTCAGGTGGAAGCCTCGTTACGCGAACTTCCGGAAGTGCGCGACCTGTACAGTATTATCAATGATGGTGTGGGCACCGGAACTAACGAGGCAGTAATCTTTGTGCGGCTAGTTGCGCGGGCCGCTCGCGAGGACGGCGTATCGACAATTAACACTCTGGTGCGCGAGCGTATTAACGCAATTGGCGGAATTACGCTTACCCACGTGGGTACACTCGACCGCATGGGCGGCGATAGCAAGCAGATCCGGCTTAGTTTGCAAGGCCCCGATCTGACTCAGCTCGCCCGGCTCGCAGATCGGGTACGGGCCGACATCAAAGCGATCCGTGGCGTGGTCGATATTGATTCGAGTTTAATGCCCACCACGATCGCCTTGACGATCAATCCCCGGCGCGAGGTTAGCTCGCATCTCGGTGTTGCGCCCGAAGCGATCGGCGCTGCTGTGCACGTACAGCTTACAGGTGCCAGCGCCGGTACTTGGCGCGCACCCGACAACGAAAACTATGACGTCACAGTACGGTTGCCGCCAAGTATGCGCAAACAGGCGGATGACCTCAATCGCCTGATGGTGACCAGTTCTCAAGTCAGCAACGATGGGTCGATTAAACTGATCTCACTGCGCCAAGTCGCCGACATCAAACCGGCAGCGAGCAGGAACCATATCAGTCGACGCGACATGATGCACGAGGTGGAGCTTTCTGCCAACATAACCGGTCGCGCACCTGGCGCGGTGGGTGAGGAAGTGCAACAAGTGCTCAAGCGGATGAACCTGCCGGCTGGCTACCGCTTCACATTCATTGGGACCACTAAGAACATGCAGGAGTCCGCAACTTACGCCACCTTCGCATTAGCCTTGGGAGCCCTGTTCATTTACATGATTCTTGCCTCTCAATTCCAAAGTTTCCTGCAGCCTTTGGTCATCATGTCGTCTGTGCCGCTCACCTCGACGGGAGCCTTTGTGGCACTCTGGCTGTTTGGCTCAACGATTAATTTGTTCTCCGTGATCGGCCTTATTATGCTGATGGGATTAGTTACAAAGAACGCCATATTGCTTGTAGATTTCGCCAACCGCGCACGATGTCGCACCGTGAGCGCGGGCAACGCAATGTTGCAAGCCCTAGAAATACGGTTGCGTCCAATCTTAATGACAACGCTTGCCACCATTTTTGGAATGGTGCCGCTAGCGCTTAGCCAGTCAGAGGGAGCTGAGCAACGTGCGCCAATGGCGCAAGTGGTCATCGGAGGTCTAGTGACCTCATCCTTGTTGACACTCGTTGTGGTACCTGTGCTTTATACCTATCTGGAGGATGCAGCGCGCTGGCTTTCGCGTCGAGCCACGGCAAGAGCGGAACGGTATTGAGTCAGGCTAACACAGGCTATTGCGATCAGCACTTCGTGGAATGACGCTGATACCTACTCCGAAAACGCTGTCTTGCTTCGCGCCGACGCAACTCCCCGGAGCTGAGATTAAGCACGTAATATCGCGCTTACTGTCAACTGCGGATAATCTTGTAGCGCGGACCAACGACCTGTAGTATGCCGTCATGCCGAACCTGCTGGTCGAAGCGGTACCGGCGGAGCGTACCGGCGAAGCGATCGGCCTGCTGCATGCGATACGTACCACCTTTACCGCAGTGGGCGCGCAAGTCGTTGCCTTCGCGCTGGCGACGTCCACCGTGTCCGATCCCGCCAGAGGGCCGGGAAGCTATCCATCTGCTTCCGCCTATTTCCTGACGTTTGCCTGGATCACGGTATCGTCCTTGCTGATGGTGCTGGCCACGTTCGCACTGCCGCGCCGCAGGAACGATGAAGCGGTGAACGTATCGGCCGCGAATGCCGCAACCAACTGACAGAACAGCCGAGCGCAGCGTGATGTGCCTGTTTTAACGACCCAGCGCGCCATGGTGCACGCGGCGAATCCAACGCAGAAGGAGGATATGTGCAACTTGAAACCAGACCCCTGTCCCACAATTTCGGGCTGGAAGTACTCGGCCTGAATGGGGCCGGCGTCGATACCAAACGCGGCATCGACGAGGCGACAAAACAGGCCATCCATGCGGCCTGGATCCAGGGTGGTATCCTGCTGTTTCGCGACGTCGCCTCACCGGAAACGCATGTCGCGCTCAGCCAGTGTTTCGGCACGCTGGAACCGTCCGCCGACAAGGACCTGAATCTCGCTTCCAATCCCTACCTCATGGAACTAAAGTTCGATCCATCGAATCCCGCCGGTCCCGGCACGCGGCTGCAAGTGAAAGGACAAGAGCGCGCCGGCTGGATAGGCTGGCACTGGGACCAAGCCTTCATGCCGGTCATCGTACGCGGCGCCGCGTTGCGCATGATCGAGCCGGCCGAAGTCGCCGGCGAAACCGGCTTCATCGATGCGATCAGCGCCTACGAACGTTTGCCCAAGGCGCTGCAGCAGCGCATTGACGGTCTTGAAGTGGTGTACAAGGTCACCAGCGAGATGGACAAGAACCGCTTCGGCTTCCCGAAGGACCTGAAGAATCTCAGACCGCTCACCGAGCCGAACCGTTACCAGTTCGATCCGGTCGTGCATCCGCTCGTCATCACACAAAAAGAAACCGGCCGCAAGGTGCTCAAGCTGTCACCGATGCATGCGCAATGCATCCAAGGCATGGCGCCGGCGGAAAGCGATGCGCTGCTGACGGAACTGGCGGACCATCTGGTCGACGAACGCTTTGCTTACTTTCACGACTGGTGCAAAAACGACCTGATCGTGTGGGATAACTGGCGCGTGATCCATTGCGCGAACGGCGTGCCGATGTCGTGCAAGCGGCTCGCGCATCGGACCACGATCATTGGCGATTATAGTTATGGGCGCTATCTGGATGTGACCCGTGAAAGGACTGATATTGGGGCTAGGTTGATGGATTGATCCTAAATTACTCTGTTAGCCCATCGCCAGCTCCCGCCAGCGCAGCGCGGACGGCAACTGAGGCGCAGTTGCCAGGATATGCTGCAAACCGGCACGCATGTTCACTACCAGGGATTTCACGTGTGCCGCCGCCGCGTGCGTTACCGTCAGCAAGACCCGTGTCTGGCCGCCATGCTCTGTCATTTTTCCGACGGCGGCGAGCAACAGGGGCCGACCGGTGATGGCCTCCATCCTGGCCTTCGGATTCGCCAGTCGCACATGCCAGCTCCACACATTCACCTTGAAATCATGGAGCGCTCATGAACGCTCGAACCGTAGGTATCATCGTTGCGCTCGCGCTTTCTTCGCTAGTTCAAGCCGCCGAAAAGAAGGGGGAAGATTGGTACGGGCCTAAGCCTCTCGAAGGCGACTACCAAGTCTATGGCGGGACCTTATCGGAGAAGCTGCCGCCAACGCCGAAGGACCGGAAGGTCGCGTTCATGTTCAAGGGCCAGTTTGCAAAAGACCTGTTCAACCAGATCGGGCCGGATGTTAAAAAGGACGATGCGTGCAGCTCCGCTGCGGATTATCGAGAGCGGCGCAGAGGTGATGTCGATTGCGTGTACACGAAGGACAGCGGATATTCGTGCTATTTCGGGCTCGATGTGCCGACCGGAAAGAGCACGTACGGCTCAATTTGTTAGTCATCAACGGCGAGGCTCGGTCGCATCAACCTCGCCCACCAAACCTTCGGGCCATCGCATCTAATTCCACCAGCCGATATCCGCCATGAAAATCTGGGGTGATGTCCGCAAGGCGGTCAGCCAGTCGGCGATCTCGACGACATCGAGACGACGATCAAAATTTTCGACTTTGGCTACATAGGATTGTTGCTTGTTGACCGCAGGCCGCGCCGGCTCGCGCCGGCGCGGCGCTGGCGGGTCAGAAGTTGTAGCCCATCGACATGCGGAAGCTGCGACCCGGATCGTACCAGGTCCGGCCCGTACTACCGATGGCCTGCTGATGCGATTGCTTCGTCACAACTTCGGTCAGGTTGCTGACAGTGAAGCTGCCCCAGAGGTGGTCGCTGAACCTGTAGTTGATGCCCGCATCCCACTGACCCACGGCCTCTTGCCAGACTGGCAGTCCCCAGGACACGTCCGTCGGAGCGATGCCGCCGTTGGCCGCAATGCGCGCCGGATCGGCGCTGGTGCCGTTGGTGCCCGACGCACCGTAGACCCCCGTTGCCAGCAAGGTGCGCGCGCGCCAGCTATAGGCCAGGCGTGCCGAAATTGGCCCACGGTCGTACATGAACGCCACGTTAGCGGCATTCTTCGACATATAAGGCACCGGCAAGTCCTTGAAGGGCAAGCCGTTGAGGTCGCAACCGTAGAGATTCCCGGCGATCGACGCAGAGCCGCCTGGGCAATAAGGCATCTTGAAGGGGTGGTACAGCTCCTGCTTGCCGTCGATGTAGGTGTAGTTCGCGGAGATGCCGAACCCTTTTGCCCAGTCGGGCAGCCGCTCACCCAAACCTGGAAGTTTGTCCAGGTAGGTCGCGCCGGCGAGTTCAAGCCCGACCAGCCAGAGCTTGGCTGCATTTGCCGGCCCGGTGATCTGGAAGTCCTGATCATTGCCTGCCAGATCCTTGATGGTTCTGGAATACGTTTCGGCCAGGATAATGTCCTTGACGTTCTTGTAGAACAGCACACCGGTCAGAGACTGCCCATTCTGCGGATACCATTCCATCGAGACATCGACGTTGTTCGACTTGAGCGGCTTCAGTTTCGCGTTGCCATCGTTTTTGCCGTCGTAGGTAATCGCTTCGACCTTGCCATTGGTGTCCAGCCTCACGGTCTGGTTCAAGGTGATGTACTCCTGCAGCTGATCGAAGCCAGGACGGTAAATGCCCCGGGACAGCGCCAGCCGGGACTGCAGCTTGTCCGTCAGGTTGACTTTCAGGTTCAGGCTGGGGATCACGTCGATGTGACTGGACTTGGCGTCGAGCGGCGCGTCAATCGTTCCGAACTGGGGAACGCTGGGCGGCGTGGTGTTGCTATACGTCGGCTTGAACACCGTGTAGCCGTGCGCCACCGTGTTCGTCCTGACCACCCGTACACCCGCATTGCCGTCCACGGGGTACTTCCAGTTGTCGAAGCCAAAGCGCAAGGTGCCGTAGATAGCCTGGGTGCCTTCGCTATGCTTGCTGAGGTACTTGGGATCGGTGTCGTCGAAGCCATCTGGCTTCCAGTCATTGCCGATCGTCGAACAATCCGTGCTGGTGCCCTTGATGGCATTGGCGTCCTGGCAATTCAGTTGAAGCGCTGTCAACAATTGTCGATACGCCGCCGGTTTGTCCTGCACCATGGCCATGGTCGGCACCACGATCGTTGGCGGCGCACTCATCCTGCCGTTGAAGAAATTGGGAAACGCGAATTGTTCGACATTGCCGAGGGCCGCGTAGCGCGGGTCGATCAGGTAGCCGTAGTTACTCCGTTGCCAACCAAGATCTGCGGGGTTCGGGAGCTTCCCGGCCTCCTTGGTGGGCTGCACTGCCCAGGGTTCAGCGTAGGATTTCCAACCGGTTCCGGCGTTCTTATGTTTCGTCGAGGAACGCTCCGTCAGACGCACGCCGAAGCGCACATCGCGCAGCACCGGATGGTCGAAGTTAAACTTGCCATCGGTCTTCCAGGCATAAAGATCAGCCTCGGCCTTGTTGACTTCAGGCTGCGAGATGTCCCAGAAGTAGTTGCGGGGATCGGCCAAGAAAGTGCGGGACGCTTCGTTAAAACTGAACGCGGGCCGCGGGCCGGTGGAGTCCACACCCATGCTGGGCACGAACGTGCCAAGGTTGAGCATGCCGTTATCGCCGCTATTGGTGGCATGAACCCACTGCAGATCGGTTTGGAAAGACCAGCGCTCATCGATCTTCGCCTTGAAGTTCCAGGCCAACTCGCGCGTTCGTCCTTTTACACTGCTGAAATTTCGGGTTGTGCCCATTTTCAGACCGCCGGCCGCGAACTGGTTCGCACCTTGCCCACCGATCGGATAGCTCAGGGTGCCCGATTGGAAGACACCGTTGCTGTCGTACTGGAGGTCGCCATATTTGGTAAAGTACGGATCTTCCCCGCCAGCGAAGATATTATTTCCAGCGCTGGTAGAACGGAACGCGGAGTCGAAGTAGGTCAGCGACGACTGCTTGTTGTTCTTCTTCCACTGCAATGCCCCATAAAAGCCCCCACGTTCGGACTCGGTCGTGCCGGTGCCCCAGGAGGCCCCGACCGGCACCCACACCGTCTTGCCGGCGACGAGGTTGCTGCGCGGGTAGTAGGGGGATTGGTCGATCGAGTCGTAGCGGCTGGTGGTCTTGTTGTAGGACACATCCACCAGCACGCCAACTTCGCCCAGATCCGTTTTCCACCGGTTGGAATACAAGCCCGAAAGGGCTGGCGAATTCTTCTTGCCAAGCGCAGCATAGTTGTTCGAGGCGGAAAAGGCGCCGGATTGCCCTTTGGAGTCGAACGGAAGGCGCGTGCGCAGATCGATCTGGCCGCTGATGCCGCCTTCGACCAGTTCGGCGGACGGGTTCTTGTACACGTCCACGCCCGCCATCAGTTCTGGCGGGACATCGCCCCAGCTCAATTCGCGCCCAGGCCAACCCGCCGAGAAGGTTTCACGTCCGTTCAGCGTGGACGAGCCCCAGGACAGGCCGCGGATCTGCACGCCCGAACCCTCCACATCGAATCCCAGGCCATTGGCGGCCAGATTGGCGCCCGTGCGCGAGCGGTTGCGGTCCATGGTAACCCCGACCACCCGTTGCAGCACTTCGGTGATCGACTTGTCCGGCAGCTTGCCGGCCTCGTCGGCCACAACCGAGTCGACGATCAAGTCGGACAGCTGCTTGATCTTCTGCGCGGTCTCCAGCTGCTTGCGCTGGCCGGTCACGACGACGGTCACCGGCTCGCCCTCCTTGGCGGCGGGCGCCGGAGTCTCCGTCTGGGCCAGCGCGGCGCCGCTGTACAGTAGCGCGACCTGCGCGGCCGCGAACGCCAGCGCGGTCATCTTCAAGGGTTTCCTCTTGATTATTGTCCCAACTCTTCTCATTATCTTTGTCCTCTTGTTTGCTTTGTTTGCCCACCGCGCCAGGCGGTGGCAGTAATTAGCCGTCCGCTGTTATTGGAAGGTGATGGGTCCGGTCAGAGTGAGCTTGGTCGCGTAGGTCAGCTTGGCCGCCGACGGGGTCGCCACCGAGCCGTTCGCGCCCGCTGCGGAGATCTCGATCTTGGAGATCGCGTAGTCCTGCAGCTCATTCCAGAGGTCGAGCCCGGTCAGGCCGCACGATTCGCTGATCGTGAACTTGTCCTTGAGACCGACGCTGTAGTCGGTGGCGGCCGCAGCGCTTGGCTTGACCACCGCGCGCAGCTTGACGTTGCAGGCGTCCGTGCCGTTCTTGAGGGCGAAGTGGCCGAGGATCAGATCGACATTGACCGCGTTATTGCCCGTGCTGAACCATTCGTCGTTCTGCGCGAGATTGAACTTCAGCGCCGCTTGAGCATCGATCCGCACGCCGCTCACGGTGGTGCCGGTCGCGGAGAGACTCGACAGGCCACCAGCCATCATCGTGAAACCGTAATAGGCCCAGTCCACCTTGGCGGGAGGCGTCGGCTGAATGTTGTAGAAATACGTGAAGCTGCTACCGTCACTGGAAGCGACACGCCCGCACCAGTCCCCACCACACCACCCACCGTCCAGACTGCTGCCAGCGTAGCTGCCGATGGCGCCACCCTCCTTGGTGGTCGAAGCGTCCTTGTAGCCGGTCAGGAAAGTCAGCGCGGACGCCATCTCGGTGCCGATCGGAACGTTCCTGACCACCTTCTCCGTCACATAAATGTCACCGCCGTCCTGGGTGGCGGTGACGGTGCACAGCCCATTGGCGAGCTTGGTCATCGTGTTCCCGCTGACCGAGCACACCGCGGGCGTGCTGGAGGCAAAGGTGACGGGCCGGCCCAAGCTGGAGCTTGCGGCCAGCGCGACCGGCTGCGCATCCAAGGGCTGCGCCCCAGGGTTGCGGAAGATGACCGTCTGCGGCCGTTTGGGAATGACGAAAAGTTGGCGCTGCGAGCTTGCGGCGTAGCCTTCAAAACCGGCTTGGCTGGCGGTCACCGAGCACTCCCCCGCTTTCAGCAGCGACAGGGTACTCCCGCTGACGGTGCAGGTTTCCGGCGTATTCGATGCGTAGGTGATGGGCCCGCCAGAACTCGCCGTCGCCACCAGCGTGGTTGTCTGGATGTCGGGCGGGATGGCCACCGACGGCCCTCCCGGGAAGTTGAACGATATGGACTGCACTGCCCCGCCATCACTGCTGCCGCCGCCGCCGCAGGCGGTCAGCAGCGTGGTGCAGGCAAGGGCAATGGCCGAAACCTGAAATCTCATCGCTTGTCTCCTCATAATAATTGTTCCTTTCTAATGCGCTTATTTACTTACATTGCTCGTCACTGGCTTCGCCGATAACAAGGAGAATTCCCGTGCCCCGCACCTCATGTCCGGCATTTGACGAAGGTCTCGATCACCTGCTGGGTCTGCGCGCTGGGTCTGGGCACGCAAAGATGAAAGCCGCTTCTCAATGCAAATTGATCGGCTGATTCTTGTTATATCCATATTGGAAAGAGGCAACTTGTATGTTGCTAGGACATACGTTCCATGGCAATTACGATATTTATCAACACAACAGACAAGATCCGACAGGTGGATATCGCCCTCTGCCGAGGGCACGCAGGTCAGCAGCGTGCCGGCGCACCCGCTTGCGTCCACCCTATGAAGCGGCAGTGCGGCGTTTTGACCAGAGCACCAGACCGGTGACGAAAAAGATCAGCGGCACCAGGCCGAAGGCGCTGACGAAGACCCGCCCCGCGTTACCAAATGCCTCGCCGCTGTGCAGGGGAAAGAGCCAGCTGACGAACCGGTCGCCGCCGCGCGCGCGCTCAGGGTCGAACACGCGCAGCACAGTGCCGTTCCCTGAATCGACACTGATGCGGGTAGCCCCGTCGCCATGGCGCAGTTCGCCCGGCTGGCGCACCCTTACCTCATACGGCACACCGGGCTTGGCCGGCAGCGCGATGCGCGCAGGGCGCGCCAGCGGGAACGCCGCCTGTGCCGCAGCGATGGCCTGCGCGACCGTGACCGGCGCCGCGCTGCGCGCGCTGCGATTGACCAGTGTGCCGGCCGGCGTCACCGGCGCCACAGCATTGATTGCGGGCAGGACCCAGGCCGGCACGTTGAAATAGCTGCCCGAAAAACCCAGCATCAGCAGCACCGGCGCGGCAAAGAAGCCGGCCGCCCGGTGCAGCCGGAAACTCAAGCGCGGCCACGAGCCGCCATACCGCACCGTGATGGCCTTCCAGATGGCCGGACGGGTCAATGCCGGCCACCACACCATCAGCCCGCTGAGGGCCGACACCAGCAAGGCCAGTCCTGCGATGCCGACGATCGTCCTGCCCGCCTCGCCGGCGAGCAGAAATCGGTGCAGGTGGAAGATGGTCGGCATCAGCAAGCGCCGCGACAGTCCAGGCTCACCCCAGTTGCGCTGGCCGGTGACCGCCAGCGTGGCCGGATCGAGCATCACCTGGCGCGTCACTTCCTGGGTCCAAGGCGAAGCCGGACGCGCGCCGGGCCGGTACCACGCCACGAACACGTCGCCCGCATGCTCCGGAAACGTCAACAGCGTCGGGCGGCCATAACGTGGATCGCCCGCCAGCCGGTCGACCGCGCGCTGCACCATGACCGGCTCGATGCGCCACGCGGCGCCATCGGCCATGCCATGCGGCGGCGCGACCTGCAGCAGGTCCGGATTGAGCGCCCGGTCGAACTCGGCGAGCCAGGAAATGGCGCTGCCGGTCAAACCAAGCAGCACAAAAAAGCCGCCGCAAACCAGCCCTGTCCATCGATGCAGCTTGCGTGCACTTGCCTTCATAACGTGGCTCAGAAGCGATACCGCGCGGTCACCAGCACCGAGCGCGGCTCGCCCGGCATGTTGTAGTCGTTCGCGCCGCCATGCGCGGCCACGAAGTACTTCCGGTCGAGCAGATTCTTCAAGGTCAGCGCGACATCGAACTTGCCCGTCTCATAGCCCGCTCCGAGATGCAATACGCCATAACCGGGCAACACGGTCAGGTTGTCCGGTGACGCAAAACGTTTCGACTCGGCGCGTCCACCGAACGCGGCGTAGTAACCATTGCCGAAACTGCGCTTGAGCCAGGCATTGACGGTATGGCGCGGCGTCAGGGCCGCGGTGTTGCCCTTGAACGGCGTCCTGGCCGAGGTCAGTTCGGTGGACTCGACGATCTTGCCGTCCATGTAGGCGTAGCCCGCCACCAGATCCCAGCCGCTGGCGATCGTGCCATTCAAACCCAGTTCCACACCGCGCGTGCGCTGCTTGCCGACGGCCAGCGAGAGCGTCGGATTGGCCGGATCGGCGACCTGGATACTGGTCTGCGCCATGTCGAACAGCGCCCCGGTCAGGCTGGCTTTGCCGCCAAGGTCGAGCTTGATCCCGGCCTCGCGGTTGATGGTCCGGGCCGGCTCGAGCTGATCGCTGTTGGCGCGCAAGCTGAACGCGTCGGCCAGCGGCTGGATTGATTTGCTGTAGGCCGCATACAGCGACACCTGCCCGACCGGCTGGACGATCAGGCCGACACGCGGCGCCAGCGTGTGATCGGTGCGCTGCAGATCCTGGTTGCGCGCGCTGTGGTCGTCGCGCGTCTGCTTCAGCCGGTCATAACGCAGACCGGCCAGCATCTTCCACTGCCGGTTGAAGCTGACCAGGTCTTGCAGGTACAAGGCGGCGATCCCGACCTCGTTCCGATTATCGTTGGCCGGCACCAGGCTGGGCGGCAAGGCGGGCAGGTTCACCAGCACCGGATTGAACAGATCGTAGGACGCCGCATTGGCGCGCGACCACAGGATCTCGCTCTTGTCCTGCTGGCCCAGTTCGATGCCGGCCATTAGCTGATGCCCCACCCCGCCCCATTGCGCCTTCTGGCTCAGTTCGTTCTGGAAGTAGACGCCGTGCTCGTCGCGCAGGCGGCGCGTCTGGGCAATGCTGACGCTCGGACTGGCGCCTGCCGTGATGGCGCCGATCGTCGTGTAGTTGCGCTCGAGCGCATAGTCATAGGCACGCAGCACGCTGTGCAGCGTCAGCGTGTCGCTGAACTGGTGCTCGAGCGTCAACGTGCCGCTCTTCACGTCGGACTGCACGAAGGCACGGTCGCGGCCGTTTGCGGCGCCGAAATAGGTTTCGACCGGCACATCCACCGGACGCCCGCGATAGCTCGGCACGCCCTGGTCGGCCAGGCGCTTGTCCTTCAGGTAGTCGGCCTGCACGGTCAATGCGGTGGCCTCGCCGAGCACGAACGTGGCCGATGGTGCGATGGCCTGGCGTTCCAGGAAATACTGGTTGCGGAAGCCGCCGGAATCCTCCAGCGCGCCGGTGAGGCGGAACTGCATGCGCTTGTCACCGCTTGTCGTGCCGAGATCGAACTGGCCGCGCTTGCGGCCTTGCGACCCAAGGCTTGCCGCGAGCTCCATGACCGGATCGGCGTTCGGCTTCTTGCTGACGCGATTGACCAGGCCACCGGCCGAGCCGCGTCCATAGATCACCGAGGCCGGCCCTTTCAGCACTTCGATGCGCTCGATGTTCGACAGGTCGCGGAAGTACAGGGCGTCGTCGCGCACGCCGTCGACGAACTGGTCGGTGATGGCGCTGAAGCCGCGTATCGACACCTGGTCACGCTGCCCGTCGCCGACGCTGAAACTCAGGCCCGCAACGTTCTGAAGCGCGTCCTGCACCGACAGCGCATTCTGGTCGCGCATCAGCGCCTTGGGCACCACGTTCACGATCTGCGGCACATCGCGCAGCGCCATCGCCGTCTTGGTGGCGCTGGCCGATTCGCCCGCCTCATACGCGAGCGCCGGGGACGTCGCGCGCACCTCGATTTCGGGCATGACCGTGGTTTGCGCCTGGGCCGCCGGGGCGATGAGGGCAGCGATGCAGGTCATCTTGTTCAACTTCAATTTCATCATTTCTCACTTCAGTTTTAAAAGAAATCGATCGGTCCGCCGATCCCGGATCAGGCGCAAGGCCATCGCGGCCAGCACATAGCTCGCAGCCAGTGGCCAGAACAGGTAGCGCACCGGCAGCTGGCCCATCGCCCAGGCGCCGATGGCGATGCCCAGCAGCGCGCCCGCCTTTGCCGCGCCATTGCCGGCGCCGAGGACCCGGCCCTGGTGCGCCGCTGCGGCACGGGCCGACAACAAGCCGTAAAACACCGGCAGCAGCGCGCCCAGGCACACGCCCCATAGCACGCGGGTCAGCACAAACAGCGGCACATCGCGGCACAGCGCCTGGGCCGCGACCACGGCCACGCTGGCCCAGCAGACCGCCTCGACCTCGCGCAGGACCGCGTCTTCATCCCTGCCGGCGAAGCGGCGCGCCCACAGCGGTGCCGCCACGCACAGGCCCAGTGCCGTGGCGCCGTAGCACAGGCCGGTGACCCAGGCAGGCGCATGCAACACCTGCTCGGCGTACACGCCAAAGAAGGCTTGCGGCATCATCTTGCCGGCCTGTACAAGCACAATGGCCAGCAGCAGTCCGGCCATCGGCGCCAGCGCCGATGGTTTCCCCGGCGGCGTGGGCGCTGCGGGCGGGCGCGGCGCGACCGGCGGCAAGGCGAGCCAGGCCGCGCACGCGCACAGCGCGCAGATCGCGGCCGCGCTCAGGTTGACGGTGCGAAAGTCGAACACGTCGTACAGGCAGCCGCCCAGCACCGGCCCCAGCACCGAGCCGGCGGCAGTGGCCACCTGCAGGCGGGCCATCAGCGCGCCGCGCTCGGCCTTGCCGGCCAGCGCGCCGCCGTAAGCCTGGGCGCTGGCGATGAAGCCGGCCAGCCCGCCCTGCGCCAGCCGTGCGATCAGGATCGCGGCGGCGTCGTCCGTGCATGCAATCCACAACTGCGTCAGCGCCAGCGCAGCCAGCGCGCGCAGCAGCATTGCCTTATGGCCGGTGCGGTCTCCCAGGCGGCCCCATAACGGCGTGAGCAGCATGGCCATCGCCATCGGCCCGGCATAGGCAATGCTGCTGGCCCATGCGAGTGCCGCCGGCGAGAACTGCCCCAGATCGCGCAGGTGCAGCGCCCAGAACGGCGCGCTCATTTCCATCGCGCCCATCGAGACCAGCTGGATCAGCCACAGCGCGCGCAAAGGCGCCATCATTGGCCAGGGTGCGCCAGCGGATTGGGCATCTCGCCGTGCACGTCGTCCGAGGTGTCCGACAGGCGCATCTTGAGGAAGGCCTTGGCCGGCCAATCGGCTTCAAGCACCGCGTGCCGTTCCGCGGCCCAGCGCTGCGGGGCGGTACGCGCACGCAGGCGCTCGAAGGCCGCGATGGCGCAGTCGCGCAGCACGTCCCAGAAACCGGCCTCGGGGCGGCGGTAGCTGCGCGCCAGCAGCATGCCCAGTTCAGACAGGTGGCACAGCATGACCGCGTGCAGCAGCTTGTCGCGCACCGGCTCATCGGTATCGAAGACGGTATGGCCCTTGCGGAAGACCTCCAGCGCCAGCCCGGCGTTCTTCAGCGACGGGCCGTGCACCCGCAGGTCGCCGAAATCGCGCACCAGCAGTTGCGCCGGCCGGTAGTCCCGGTCGATCATGATGAAACTGTTTTGCTGGTGCGCCTCGAAGGCGATGCCGTACAGCAGGTAGGCCCCCAGCACGGCGCTGAGCACCGTGTCGGCGTAGCGCGCGTAAAACTGCAGCGCGCCATCGGCATGGTCGCCGTACGACAGGGCCACCAGTTCCGTCACCAGGGCGCGGCCGTCGACGGGTGAATCGGCAAACAGGGCGCCGGCCGGTACCGGGAACAGCGCGGCGCTGCGCTTGCTCATGGGATTGCAGCGGAACAGTACGGACAGGTGGCGCGCGCGGTCGTCGTCGCCCTGCGGATCGAGGTAGTGAAGGCCGATTTCCTCGCCGACAATGTCGAGCGTGCCGCCGAAGCCGCTTTCATCGGCGACGATCCGGGTCAGCAGCCCGGTCAGGCGCGGGCCCATCACCGCCGACTTGGGCGAAACGGTCCGCTGCACGCTGGTCAGGCGCAGCGACACCGGCAACTTCAGGTGCGGCAGGTCGGCCGCTCCCGCCGGCACCACAGTGCGGAACGACATGGTCGGCGTCGCGCCCATCTGCACCTCGGGCAGCGGCAGCAGGTCACCGGCGGCGATTTCGGCGGCAAATTTTTCGGGCAGCACCCGGCTGGCCTGATACGGGTGGACGGGCAAGGGCAACCAGGCGAGCGGATCCTGCCCACGCCGGCGCAGGGCGCTCTCCCAGTCCAGCATGGGCTGCGGGAAGACAAGCGCGAACCATGTGCGGTAGTGGCAGAGATGACGCGCCGTGGCCACATGCGCCTTGCTCGCCTTCAGGGCCATCAGCGGCACGGCGAACTGCGCGCGGAACTCGGGTGACGAGGCCATCACTTCCTGGGCGGTCAGGCCCAGCTTGGTCTTGTAGCCCGGATGCCAGGGGTGGCCCAGTGTGCCCCACTGCTCGAGCAGGAGCACGGGATTGTCCTGCGCATCGGCCGGCGTGTGCATCAGCATGGCCAACAGATTGGGCTGGCCGCTGGCCCGGATCGCCGCATTCAGTTCGCCGGCCCACTGCTGCCGGTAGCGCAGGCACAGGGCGTCGTTCGCGGTGCTGTTATCGAGCTCCCGGATCAGCCGGGCGATATCGATGGCGGCGACCGCATGCGGCAGGGCATCGGCCACGAAGGCCAGCAGCGCCGACGATGTGGTAAGCGCACGTGGCCGCTCGCCGCTCTGATAACACGACACCTGGCCATTCAGTTCGCAGTTGCCGATGCGGCCGATCTGCAGGCCTTCGAAACGCAGCATCGACTGGCGCGACCACAGCGGCAGCCAGGCGACCGCGCCTTCCACGATCAAATGCTCGATATGGAGCAGCTTTTCGCGGAACAGTGCCTGCAAAGTGCGCTGCAAGCCGCGCTTGCAGGCCTGTGCCAGCGCCTCGTCAGTGCCGCTTTCGACTAGGGGATAAGTTAATGCTGTGCTGCGTGATGAGATCGCGTTCATTTTAACCTTTCGACAATGGAAAGGCAGAATAACGTAAACGCGAATCATTCTCAATCGTATTCACAAAATAAACTGAACTCATGTGGTGACGCAGCCGCACCACGTTATACTGAGCATTCCACCAACGCGACCGCGCTCTTCGCATGCATTGCCAACCGCTCCGCCTGCCCCCCGGTGCCGACCTGCGCCAGGCGCTTGAAACCATCGCCGCCGCTGGCGCCCGCTCGGGGTTTGTCGTGTCCGGTATCGGAAGCCTGAGCGATCCCCGCATCCGTTTTGCCAACGCCCCTGGCGCGACCACCTTCACGGGCGCTTTCGAGCTGCTGACCTTGTCGGGGAGCGTCACGCCCGACGGTGCGCACCTGCACATGACCGTATCGGACGAAGAGGGCCGCGTGTTCGGCGGCCACGTCACGGACGGCAACACCGTCCGCACGACTGCCGAAATCCTGCTGGCCTGGCTGCCCGGTCACGCGCTGACGCGCGAGCACGACCCGGCCACCGGCTTCGACGAACTGGCCGTGCGCACCGTATGACGCGGCGTGCCGGCGGCTTCACCTACGTCGGCCTGATGGTGCTGGTGGCCGTCATCAGCATCGCCGCGACCGCCGTGGTGCAGGTGGGCGAACTGGCACGCCGGCGCGCCGCCGAGGCCGAACTGCTGTACGTCGGCAAGCAGTACATCAAGGCGTTTCTGGAATACGAACTGTTCACACCCGAGGGCAATGGCAGCCGCGCGCCGGCACGCCTGGAAGACCTGCTGCGCGATCCGCGCCAGCCCGGGGTGCGGCGCTACCTGCGCGAACTGTATGCCGACCCGATCACCGGCAAGATGGACTGGCAGCTGATCCGCGCGCCCGGCGGCGGCATCATGGGCATCAAGAGCGCTTCCTGCGACGACACCCTCAAACGCAGCTTCCCCGATGGCGACTTCAGTTTCCTTGACGGCCAGAAGCGCTACTGCGACTGGACCTTCGCCTATGTCATGGCGTGCGGCGCCAACTGCCGCGACACGGAACGCCCAGAGCTGGACTAAGCAGACGCTCCAACGCAACCAGGTGCAATAAAACGACGCAACTGGCGCTCCTGACAATATTTCCTTGCCCGCAACAAGCGGGTATGTCAGTGTTCAGATACGCGTTTTGCAACGCAGGTGTCCGCTCACCTTTTTCTATTGCCTATGACGAACTACCACTTCATCACCGGCCTGCCGCGCTCAGGGTCCACGTTGCTGGCGGCCATTCTGCGGCAAAACCCGCGTTTCCATGCAGGCATGACCAGCCCGGTCGGCGCCCTGGTCAATGCCTTCCTGGCCCAGGTCAGCGCCGGCAGCTGAGCGCCACCACCAACGCGAACCTGATCCAGCGGCTTTCCGTCGACGACATGGCGTTCTCGAGCATCGATGCGCCCGACAGCACTGCGCCCACGGCCAACGGCGTCACGTCCAGCACGGCCGACGGCAGCTACAAGGCGGGCGACGTGATCGCCGTGCAGGTGAACTTCAGCGAGGCCGTCACGGTGACCGGCACGCCGCAGCTGACGCTCGAAACAGGCACCACCGACCAGGCGGTGAACTACACCAGCGGCAGCGGCACGGCCACCTTGACCTTCAATTACACGGTGCAGGCTGGCGATACCGCGTCCGATCTGGATTTTCTCGGCACCGGCGCCCTCGCCCTGAACGGCGGCACGATCAAGGACGCGGCCGGCAATAGCACCACGCTCACCCTGGCCACTCCCGGCGCGGCCAACTCATTAAGCAACAGCACGCCGGACTGGTCGCCATCTGCGCCTTCGTTTCGCCGATCGCCGCCGACCGCGAACGGGTCCGGCGGCTGTTCCCGCCCGGACGGTTCAGCGAAGTCTAGCTGGCCACCTCGCTGGCCACCTGCGCCGCGCGCGACGCCAAGGGACTGTATGCCAAGGCGCGCCGGCCAGCTGACGGGGCTGACCGGCTGGGATGCGCCCTACGAGGCGCCGCGCGGCGCCGAGTTTGTGTTCGACACCCTGACCGATGCGCCGGCCGCGATGGTCGAAGCGCTGCTCCGCACAGGGCGCCGCCGCTGAACTACTTCAGCTTGCCCGCGCCGGCATTGGCTTTCACCGAAGTGAACGCCGCATCGGCCGCCTGCAGCGTGTACGCATACGGCACCGTCCAGGCCGCCGCGCCGCTGGCCACCGTCAGTCCGCACTGCCCGGTGATGGCGATCGGTCCGCCCACCCAGGCACCGGAATCGGCGCGGTTGCTGATGAACAGGTGGCCCGACGAGCGGAAGCCGGCGTAGCCCGAACCCTTGATGACCTTGCCGCAGAATTCCGACGGCTTCAAGCCCACGAAGCTGTAGTAGTTGTTCTGCGCCAGCGGGCTCGATTTGTAGCGCGCATCCAGGCCGCTGCCGAATTTGAGGTCGGCATTGCGGGTCGAGACATCGCCGGTGATCAGGTTGTTGTACAGGTGGGCCTGGCCGAAGCGCACCAGCGGCAGGCGCGAACCGAGGCTGTCCCACCAGTTGCCGTTGAAGGTCACGTGCAGGCGCCCTTCGTCGCTCCATGCGCGTCCGCTGTCGCCATTGCCGACCAGCGTCTGCTTGTGGTGTTTGGTGAAGAAGCTGTTGGCCACGGTGACGTAGTCCGATCCGCGCACCACGTCGAGCGCCCCGTCATGGCGGGTATCGCCGGCCAGGGAATCGGGCGTGTCGCCATCGCTGATCGAGACGTGATCGATCCAGATGTTCTGACCGCGCGACAAGGTGATGCCGTCGGCGTAGGCGTTGGCCGAGTCTTCCGGGTTGACGTCCCACGGCGTGTCGATCTGCAGATTGCGGATGATGACGTTGCGCGTCCAGGTCGGATAGTCTTCGCCGTTCTTGCCGGCCGCGATCCAGCTCTTGAAGTCCGCCTCGGGGTCGCCGCCCGGGTTGAGCGCGAGCTCATTGCCGATCAACAGAGAAGTGCCGGTCAGGCGCGCCGGCCGGCCCTGCGCGTCGTTGATGCCGACCAGCGTGGTGTTCGACGGGACCATGATCGATCCGCCCTGTTTCTGGTCCAGGTAGCTGGTGTATTCCTTGAACACGGTGTTGTTGCCGCTCCAGCGCAGGTCGATGTGGCCGACCACGCGCACGATCTTCGGCTCGTTGCCGGCCTGCTTGAGGGCCGCGATCAGCTGCTGGCCGTTGAAGACCGTGTACACGCGGTCGGCCGCCGCCGCCGATCCGCCGGTGACGATCACCTTGCCGGCGCGGGCATAGGTATGCCAGCCGTCCTGCGGCGCGCTCTGGCGCTCGAAGGTGAGCACGCCGCCGGTCGGGTCGGTCTGGGCGAACTGCCAGGCAGGCAACACGGGCGCGGCGCGGTAGTTGGCCGGGTCGTGACCGTTCGAATCGGCCACCGGCGCCGAATAGGTGCGGGTGCCGTAATTGGCCAGCTGCAGCGGGGTGCTGGCGCCGGTCAGGGTACGCGCGTCGATGTCGGCCGCGTAGGCCTGCGACACCAGCAGCGCAGCCGTGCCGGCCACTATCATTTTCTGCATCTTCATGGGATTCTCCAGACAGTGAACGCCGCCGGAATCGCTCCCGGCGGCGGTTCGGCTACACGCGGTTAGTGGAACTTGCAGCTGCGCGCGACGTTGGTGGTGTTGGTGTCCTTGACCGGCTCGTAGCCTTTGGCCGTGCCGACATAGCCCACGCAGCGCGACGAGACGCTGGCCACGAAGTCGGTCATGTCGGCCACGTCGTACTGGCCGGCCAGGCCGGGCAGCTTGGCCGAATCGAAGCTGCTGTTCACGCCCAGGCCGGTGCTGACGTTATAAATGGTCACGCCGTTGATGGTGGCGTAACGCACATACTGGCTGGAGCAGTTACCGCACGAGCGATACAGCTTGCCGGCTTCCTCGGCGTAGAAATTGCTGATCGAGATGCGCGTCTTGTTGCCGTTGTTCTGGAAGATCTTGTCGGCGCCCTTGTAGGCGGCGCCTCCGGTGACGGTCATGGTGGAGCCGGCGGTCGCGTTGCCGAGCATGGTGGCGGCGTCCTCGCCGACGTCGCCCCAGTACACGTTTTCAATGCGGCAGTTGCCGGTGCAGTGCACGCCGTCGGCGCCACCGGCTTTCAGGTCGCGTCCGGTGCCAAGCTTAGGGTCGCCCAGCACCACGTTTTTCAAGGTGGCGCCTGCGTTCAGGATGAAATGCGGAATCTGGCTTTCGGACTGGCTGCCGTTCATGTTGGTCGGGGTGCCGACCAGGCACACCCACTTGCCGTACTTGACCAGGCCATCCCAGGTCTGTCCGGCCGCCACGGTGGTGGTCGACGAGACCTGCACCTTGGTACAGGCGGGCACCGCGCGTTTGCCCGGCGCGGCGTGTACGTTGGCGGCCAGGGCCAGTCCAGCGAGGGCGAACAGGATGGAACGGGCTTTACTCAATTGCTTGAACATTTAAAACTCCTCCAATGGATACTGCATGGTTATGGCGGCCGTCCACGTGGCGGGACGGCTCGGGATGCCGGACCTCCCGGTCCGGAGATGGGATAGGTCTTACTCGGCCAGATTGGTCCGCGCGCCCGCGGTGGCGATGACCTTGGCCTTGACGTTGGCGGCCAGGTCGGGCGTATAGCTGTAGCCGGTGGCGCCATAGGTCTTGGTGCTGGTCCAGTTGGTCGCGTTCACGTAGGTGCCGCTGGCGCTGGTCCAGGTGATGCCGCTGCCGACGTAGTTGTTGCGCAGCTCCCAGTAGCCGATCGCGCTGCTGTCGCGCGAGGTGACGGGGTTGGCAACGTTTTCGAAATAGTTCGACTCGATCAGCGCCAACGCATCCATGCGGATGTTGATGCCGGAGGTGTGCACATTGCCGAAGTAGTTGTTGTAGATGTGGGCCTTACCCCAGCGCAGCAGCGGCAGGCGCGCCTTGACGTTTTCGAAGCGGTTGTGATGGTAGGTGGTCAGCGAGGCCGAATTGAGGGTGTCGTTGTCGCTGTAGCCGTTCAGCGCGACCTTCTGGTAGTCGTAGACGTGGTTGTACGACACCGTGATGTGATTGGCGCCCTTCTTCATGTCGATGCCGCCGTCGAACGAGGCGTCGCCGGCGCCGGAGCACATGGTCAGCGAGGCGAAGATGGTGTTGTGGTCGATCCAGATGTTGCTCGGCTTGCCGGTCGAGTTTCCCTCGATGGAGATCGAATCGGCCGCCTCGCCGCCCTGCAGCAGTCCGATGGTCATATTGCGGATGATGACGTTGTGCGCATTGCCGACCACGTGGATGCCGAAGTTGGCGGTCGAATCGGACGAGCCCAGGATCGTGATGTCGCTCTTGTTCTTGATCTCCAGCGTCTGCGCGCTCTTCTTCCATTGAGCGCAGACGTCGGTGATGCTGGCGTAATTGAATTTGCCGGTGTACTGCAGGACCAGGCCGCCGCCGGTATAGGCATTGACCTTGGCTTGCATGTCGGCCAGGGTGCTTGCCACCACCGGGGTCTTGGCCCCGCCGCCGGTGGTCGCGGCACCGTAGCCAACCGGTCCCGCCAGCGCCTGCGCACAGGCCACAAGGCCGGCAGCGGCCAGCGCACTTTTCAGGGTGTTCACGTTCATTCGATCGCCTCCGTCTATATTTTTTAGTGTGTCCCCGCCTCGCCCCGACAGGCGGATTGCAAGGAAGGATGTGAACCGAACGGACGCCGGAAAGATGCAGACTGCCTTGGATCGATGAAATTTTCGCAACGGGCGCTGGTCTTTTTTGAGGATGCGCCCGAAATAATTGCAATGTCAATATCATGTAAAATATCGAATCATCACAATTTCTAACGTAATCGATATAGCTTGTCGATAATGCAGCCAACTTACACCT
Source organism: uncultured Oxalobacteraceae bacterium (assembly GCA_946480015.1). The sequence continues at coordinate 86,712 of CAMLIL010000004.1, forward strand.
AACGTCAGCCATTTTCCAGTAAAACTGTCGCTGCCATCATCGAAATAGATGCACGCCAACTGTAACGAAAGCGTGGTTTACACAACATTTGGCCTGGGCGATTCGCAATTGCGGCCAAGCCAATCAACACATATTGTGATCTTTGGTCCGGCCAATTGTTAAAGTTGGCCGAAGGGAATACCGGACCTGGTGTTGCCGGCGGCGCCGCTGTGGAGATCGTAGACGCCGCTGCCTTTTTCCGGCTCGACCAGTAGCCAGGTGGCAGGGCTTTCAGTGATGGGGTCGCGCGGCAGCGCACGCAGGTAACGGCGCTGCACGAGTTCATCGAGCGAGGCCGGATAGCGTCCGTTATCGCCATAGAATTTGTCGATGATGTCGCGCGTGATGTGCAGGTTCTCGCGCAGCACGGTCTCTTTCGACTGGTCGATGCCGCGGAAAAAACGCGGCACGGCGATCGTCAGCAGCAGCGCCAGGATCGCCAGCACCACCAGCAGTTCGATCAGCGTGAAGCCATGCTTACCAGCGCTTGTAGGGGATGCCATTCAGGCCCACCGTTTCGGATTTCGAATGCACGTCATACACGTCCTCGCCCGCCTTGGGCGCCTCGGGATCGCTCTGATACGCGCGCGGCGCCCAGCAGGCCGCGCTGGATGCTTCCGGGTCGTCGCAAAACGGGTCGCGCGGAATCGCCCGCAGGAAGAAGATCATGCGCGCATTGGCGCTGCGCTGGTCCGGCACGCCTTTGACCAGCGCCTCCAGCGTGGGCGGGTAGCCGCTGCCGTCGAGCATGCTGTTGATGCGCCCTTCGCCGCTGGCGCGCTTGTAGTCGTCCAGCGCGGTGCGGATTTCGCGCAGCGCCAGCCTGAGCTCCTGTTCTTTCTGGCGCTGCACCGCCACCTGCGCCAGCGGCAGCGCGATCGTCGACAGCAGCGCCACGATCGCCAGCGTGACCATCAGTTCGATCAGCGTGAAGCCACGCATGCTAGCCACCGGAGCGTTCGGCCGCCGGCGCCACCGGAGCAAGCGGCGCGCCGGGGGCGGCGTCGCGCCCGCGCAGGCTGGCGTCGGTGCCGGCATCGAATTCCACTTCCGACCAGCCGGTGCGCGGCTGGTTGCGCACCACGCGCGGCGTAATCGACAGCACGATCTCGGTCTTGGTCCGCTCGCTGCCTTTGCTGCCGAACAGGCGGTCCAGCACCGGCAGTTCGCCCACGCCGGGAACCGCGTTGGCGGTGCGCTTGTCGTTATCGCTGATCAGGCCGGCCAGCACCTGGTTCTCGCCGTCGCGCAGGCGCAGCACGGTATTGGCGTTGCGCGCGCCGATGCGGTAGCCGTAGGGCTGGCCATTGCTGTCGGAGATGATGCCGAGGATGCTGCTCACCTCCAGGCTCAGCCTGATCGAAATCTCGTCGTCCAGATACACCACCGGTTCGGCTTCCAGCTTGAGGCCGACGTCGAGGTAATTGACCGACTGCGAGGTGACGCCGGTGGAGGTGACGTTGGACGACACGCTCGGCACGCGCTCGCCGACCTTGATCAGCGCCTTTTCGCGGCTCTTGATGCGGATGCGCGGGTTGGCCAGCACGCTGACGTTCTCGCGCCCCACCGAAGCGGACAGCTTCATCGGGTCGACCGTGGCCAGCACGCCGCGCGAGTTCAGGTGGGTCAGGTCGTGCAAGGTGAACGGGTTGGTGACCAGGCGGCCATCGGCAGTCAGCGAGGACGTCGACAGCGGCGCCAGGCCGATACTGGAGGGCCATTTGACGCCCAGCGATTCCAGATCGCTGCGCTGCACTTCAAGAATTTCGACCTCCAGCATCACTTCCGGCTCGGCCACGTCGTGCAGCGCGACCAGTTTGGCGGCCATCAGCAGCGTCTCGGGCGTGTCCCGCAGCACCAGCATGTTGAGCTTTTCGTCGACCACGATGTCGCGCGTTTTGAGCAGCGTCTTGAGGCTGTTGGCGACGGTCCTGGCCTCGGCATTGGCGAGGCGGAAGCTGCGGATGCTGAGTTTCTGGTGTTCGCGCTGCTTGGCCGGATCGTTCGGATAAATCAGCAGGGTGCGTTCGTCCACCACGCGCTGCTCCGTTTGCGTGGCCAGCAGCACGCTGCGCAGGCCTTGTTCGAAAGTGGTGTCGGGCAGGTCCACCGTCACGCGCGTGTCGGCCGGCACGTCCTTGTCGATGCTGAAGTTGACGCCGGCCGACTGCGACAGCGCCGCCAGCACCGCCCGCAGCGGCGCGTCGCGAAATTGCAGCTTGATGCGCCTGGCCGCAGCCTTGCCGGGCCTTGGCGCGGCCGCCTCCTGCTCGCGCAGCGCCTGCAGCATGGCGGCGCCCTTCAGGTTGTTCGGATACTGCGCCAGCAGGGTGCGCAGCGCGTCGCGCGCCTCGGCGGCCTTGCCGGCGGCCTGCAGTTCGCTGGCGCTGCGCAGCAGCTGCGCCTGATGCTGGGCCGCGCCGATGGAGCGCATGCCGATCATCGCCTGGTCGACTTCGCCCAGCGCGGCAGCGCGCCGGTAGGCGGCCTGCGCCTCGTCCCAGGCTTCGCGGCGGACGTCCTGCGCCGCCTGGCTGAGTGCCTGATTGGCCAGCTGGCGCCGGGTATTGGCCAGCAGCAGCCGCGCTTCGATGTTGGCGGGCGCGCGCGCCAATACCTCTTCCAGCCGCGCGGCGCCCTCCTCCAGCCTGCCCGCGTCCAGCAGGGCGCGGAGCTCGGGCGGCGTCAGATCGGGACTGGCGGCGCAGGCGGCCAGGCCCGCCATGACGCTCGCAAGCAGTAGTTTTCCGGCGATGCTACTCATTGTGCTCCTTAAAGCCGATGCGGCGAACGCTGCCGGAGGCGGCATCCCTGATGTCCACGGTCTCCTGGCGCAGGGCCAGTACACGGTAGCGGTGTTTGAGCTCGGCGCCGGCGCGCGCGCTCAGCACGTCGCCATCGATCTGAAGATAGGCTTCGCGCACCCCGTCCTCTTCCTTAAAGCCCAGCAGCGCCAGTTCGGGTTCGGGCTCGCTCTCCTTTTCCGCCGGGGCGGCGGCCGCCTGGATGGGCGCGCTGCTGCTGGCAGCGGCGAACAGATCGGGCACCGCCACGTCGCCCGCCAGCGCGCCCGCCGGCGACGCCACCACGGCGGTGCGGGTATTCGGTGCGGCGCGGGGCGCCACCTCGCTCACTGGCGACTCGCCGGGCGTGGGCCGGTCCAGCAGGAGCAACAGCGCCAGCGCCGCCAGCACGCCGGCCATCAGTTTCAGGCGCAGCGGCATCAGCGCTTCTCCGCCGCGTACCAGATTGAAAACAGCAGGCGCGCTTCGACCGCGCCGCCGCCGGCATTCCGGTGCAGTCCGAGTTCGTCCAGCGACAGGCCGGGTATCGCCTGCGCCGCGCGCAGGAAGTAGCGCACTTGCGGGTAACTGCCGGTGGCCGGCATCTGCACCTGCCAGCGCCCCACGCCGTTGCTGTCCTGGCGGCGGTATTCGGCCTGCACCACCCGCAGTCCATGCTGATGCGCCAGTGCAAACAGGCGCTGCACGGAATCGGCTGCCATCGCCGCGGGCGGCAGCGCGACGGGCCGCGCTTCAGGCGCCGCCGGCGCCTGGGGCGTGCGGCGCGCATCGGCCAGCGCCATCTCGGCCTGGTGCAGCGTGTCCTGCTGCGCCGGCAGCCACACGCACCACGCGGCGAGCGCACACACCAGCATGGCCACGCCCGGCAGCAGCCACAGGCCATGCCGCTGCGCGAGCACCTCCATTTGCCAGCGCAGCAGATCATGCCGCTTCATGGCGCGCTCCCCGCGGGCAGCCGGTACGGCGCGGCCAGCACGGCTTCGTAATGGAAGGTGACGCCATTGCCGTCCGGCGGCAATTCATGGCGCAGCAGGCTGACCCGCATGAACGCCGGGCTGGCCTGGAGGGTGGCGAGATAATCCTGCAGCTGGCCGATATCGGCGCTGTTGGCCTGCACCTTGACCACGCCGCGTGTGAGGTCCGGCTCGAACGTGTCCATGCGCACCGGGGGCGCCGCTTCGAAGGCGCGGAAGATCGATTCCCACGGCAAGGCGCGCTGCAGCTGCGCCTGGCGCAGCATGACGTCGTCCCCGGACCGCATGCGGCTCTGGCGCGCCGCGTTCCGGTGCGCGTCGTTCAGGCGCGCCAACTGCGCAGCGATGGCTTGCTGGCGCCCCCCCAGCGCATTGGAGCGCTGCCACGCCGCAGCTCCCAGCACGAGGGAGACCAGCGCCAGCACGGCGAACAGGCGGGTTCCCGGCATGCGCCAGTCCCAGCGCCATGCGCTCGCCCCGGCGGCGAAATCGATCGCCATCGGCTTCATCGCAGCGTTCCCCAGCCGGACGGCATTGCCTCGCCCGACCAGAAGCGGGCCGGCGGCAGCGGAGCATCGAGGCGCGCCAGTTCCAGCTTCAGCAAGGCGTCGGCATGGTGGCCGCGCTGCTGGCGCACCAGCCGCAGGCGGCCATCTTCCCAGTACAGCAGATTGAGTTGGCCGCCGCCCGCCGAGCACCAGGCGCCGCTGGGCGGCAGCGACCCGGCGCTGCGGTTCCACCTGGCCAGCAGCACCGGCACGACATGCGCCAGGCGCAACCCGTCGAGCGCCTGCGCCAGGGGGCGCGGAAGGGCGCCGGCCAGCATGGGTGCGCCGGCCTGCCAGTCGGCCTGAAGCAACCATTCCGCCGCGCTGTGGCCGTACAGCGCTTCGAAGCGCGCCGGCAGCAGCAGGCGGCAATCGCGCAGGCTGTGCACGCCGGCCGGCGGATCGAGCAGGAAGTAGCGTACCCAGTTGTCCGCCACTTCGACCGACAGGCGCGCGCGCGCCGGCAGGCATTGCGCCAGTTCGGCCGCCAGCGCGCTCCAGTGGCCGGACGGCGTGGCCAGCGCCTCGCCGTCCAGGGTGACGGTGTGCGCGCCGATCGCGAGCGCCGCAGTCTTAGTCCGCCAGAGTGACACGTTTCACCTCCTCCAGCGTTGTGTGGCCCTGCGCGACCAGCGCCAGCGCATCGTCGAACAGGCTGCGCATGCCCGCCGCGCGCGCCGCCTCCTTGATCTGCCGCAGCGGACGCCGTTCGATCACCAGCTCGGCCAGTGCGTCGTCGAGCGTCAGGATTTCGGCCACCGCGCGCCGGCCCTTGTAGCCGGAGCCGCGGCATTCTGCGCAGCCGCAGCCGCGCCGGAACATGTAGTGCGCCACCTGCATGCGCGTGACGCCGCAGCGCAGCAGTTCTTCGTCGTCCGGCTCATACGGGGCGCTGCAATGCGGGCAGTTCAGGCGGATCAGGCGCTGGGCGATGATGCCGTTCAGCGCCGAGACGAACGAGTACGGATCGATGCCCATGTGGGCGAAACGCCCGAACACATCGAACACGTTGTTGGCGTGCACGGTGGAGAGCACCAGGTGGCCGGTCAGGGCGGACTGCACGGCGATTTCGCCGGTCTCGCGGTCGCGGATTTCGCCGACCATGATGATGTCCGGATCGTGGCGCAGGATCGAGCGCAGGCCGCGCGCGAAGGTCAGGCCTTTCTTGTCGTTGACCGGGATTTGCAGTATGCCCGCCAGCTGGTATTCGACCGGGTCCTCGATGGTGATGATCTTCGACTGGCCGCTGTTGATCTCGGTGATGGCGCCGTACAGCGTGGTGGTCTTGCCCGAGCCGGTCGGGCCGGTCACCAGCACCATGCCGTACGGCTCGGCCACCAGGCGGCGCATGGTGGCCAGGTGGTCGGCGGCAAAGCCGGACGAATCGAGCGTGAGGCTGCCGTGGGCGCTGATCATGGCCTGCTTGTCGAGAATGCGGATGACCGCGTCCTCGCCGTGCACGCTCGGCATGATCGACACGCGCAGGTCGATCTCGCGGCCCTGCGCTTCGACGCGGAAGCTGCCGTCCTGCGGCACGCGGCGTTCGGCGATGTCGAGCTCGGCCAGCACCTTGATGCGCGAGATCGCCTGTTCGGCCAGGGCCGTGCCGCCCACCTGCGCGGCCTGTCCCAGCACGCCGTCGATGCGGTACTTGGTCAGCATGCCGCCCGGCGTGCTTTCGAAGTGGATGTCCGACACGCCCGATTTGAGCGCGTCGTACAGGGTGGAGTTGACCAGCTTGACGGCCGGGCTGCCGGCCTCGCCCAGGGAGGCGTAGCTCAGGCTCTCCAGCAGGCGCGCGTCCTCGCCCGCGCCGCCCGCCTCGGCCACCAGCGCATCGATGGAACGCACCGATTCCTCCTGCTTGGCGAGGTAGGCATCGATGTCGGAAGGCAGCGCCAGGCACCAGCGCAGGGGCGCATCGGCCAGGGTTTCGGCCCACACCTGCAGGTCCTGCGCGTACGGGTCGGCGCAGACGCCGCTCAAGCCGCCGGCGCCGCGCAGCAGCACGCACTGGCGCTGCTGCGCGCGCGCCAGCGGCAGCCGGTCGAAAGCGGGCGCCATCGCCAGCATGGAGACCATGTCGACGGCCGGCAGCGCGAACAGGCTCGCGGTTTCGTCGAGCAGCGCGTAAGGATCGCGTTGCGTCAGCGCCGCCAGCTCGGCGAAGAACGGCTGGCTCGAGGCCAGCGCATTGCGCCGCGCGGCGCGCAGCTCGTCCAGCGTGGCCGTCATTGCAGGGTCCCGGCCAGGTCGAAGATCGGCATGTACAGCAGCACCACGATCACGCCGATCACGATGCCGATGGCCGCCATCAGGATGGGTTCGAAGGTCTTGCTGAATTTTTCGATCCACAGCGTGGTTTCGCTGTCGTAGAACAGCGCGGCGCGCGTGAGCATGAGGCCCAGCTGGCCGGAGCGTTCGCCCACGCGCAGCATGCGCAGGGCGATCGGTGTCGTAAAGCCGTGCAGCTCCAGCGATTCGGAAAAGCTGGCGCCATGGGCGATGCGTTCGCGCGCCTGCGCCAGCGCGGCGCGGCGCATGGGTGAGATGGCGCCGCTGACCATGTCGAGCGCGGCGACGACGGCGATGCCGCCTTCGAGCAGCATGCCCAGCGTAAGGTAGAGCCGCGCCAGTTCGAGAATGCGCACGCGTTCGGCCACGCCGGGCAGGCGCGTGACGGCCTGCATCAGCCGCCCGGAGCGCTGCAGCCGGCGCAGCCACAGGAAGCCGCCGGCGCCGGTGCCGGCCAGCGCCAGCAGCAGTGCGAGACCGTGACCGGAAACCACCGCGCCCCACTTGATCAGCCATTGCGACATCATCGGCAGCTCACGGCCGCTGCCCTGGTACACCACCGAGAATTTGGGCACCACGTACCCCAGCAGGAACAGGCTGACCAGGCTGCCGACGATGAGCAGGATGGCCGGGTAGATGGCGGCGCTGACCAGGCGGTTGCGCACGCCGTCGACGCGCACCTGGTAATCGATAAAGCGCGACAGCGCCTGCGGCAGGTCGCTGGTGCGCTCGGCCGCCCTGACGATGCCGACGAACAGCGGCGGGAAGCACTGCGGCTCGGCGGCGATCGCCAGCGAGAAGCGCAAGCCCTCGCGCATGCGCGCCAGCAGCCGCGCCAGCAAGGCGCCGGTCCCGGTGCGGGATTCCTTTTCGTTGAGCGCTTCCAGGCTTTCGACCAGGCCCAGGCCGGCCTGCAGCAGCGCCAGCAGTTCCTGGGTGAACAGCACCAGCGAGAAGGTCTTGCCGCGCCGCGCGGCCTTGGCCGACACGGCCTTGACCTCCAGCACCGTCAGGCGGCGCTCGCTGGCGGCCCGGCTGGCGCTCTGGGCATCGCTGGCGTCGAGCTCCAGCGTCTGGACACGATTGTCGGCGCCCACCGCGCGGATCGCGAAACGCACGGCTTACCCCCGGCTGCACACTGGTGCGGCTACTGCGTCGCGCTGGGAAACATCGTTCATGCCGCCTGCTCTCCTCGCCAATCGGTCGATGCTGCAATAACAATGAGTATGCCACAGCTTTTCGATAATTGGCCAGTCCGCTTCCTAATTTGGCCTTACCGCATTGGTATCAATTCCCGGCTTAAGATGTCCAAGTTCGCATCACTTCGAGGGCGCGTGAGGCGCCAGGTCGTCGAGGATCGGACACTCGGGGCGCGCGTCACCATGGCAGGCACTGGCCAGGCGCGCCAAGGTGCGGCGCATGGCCTGCATCTCGCCGATCTTCCTGTCGAGCTCCTCGATGTGCCGCTGGGCCATGGTGCGCACATCCTTGCTGGCGCGGCCTTTGTCTTTCCACAATGCCAGCAGGGTGGCGATCTGCTCCAGGGTGAAGCCCAGTTCGCGCCCGCGGTGTATGAATTGCAGCACCTGCACGTCCTGCTCGCTGTAGAGCCGGTAGCCGGCCCCGGTGCGTTTGGCGGCATCGATCAGGCCGATGGATTCGTAGTGGCGGATCATTTTTGCCGATACGCCGGACGCCTTGGCGGCGTCGCCGATATTCAACATCAAGGTGCTCCCGGTTTCCAGCGCTTGAGCAGCAGCGCATTGCTGACCACCGACACGCTGGAAAACGCCATGGCGGCGCCGGCGATCATGGGGTTGAGCATCCCGAACGCCGCCAGCGGTACGCCGATCAGATTGAAGATAAACGCCCAGAACAGGTTCTGGCGGATCTTGTTGTAGGTGCGGCGCGAAATATCGATCGCGTCGACCAGCAGGCGCGGGTCGCCCCGCATCAGGGTCACGCCCGCCGTATGCATGGCCACGTCGGTACCGCTGCCCATGGCGATGCCGATATCGGCCGCCGCCAGCGCGGGGGCGTCGTTGATGCCGTCGCCGACCATGGCCACGCGCTGGCCAGCCGCGCGCATCTGTGCGATCAGCGCCGCTTTCCCTTCCGGCATGGCCTGCGCGTGCACCTCGCCGATGCCGAGCGCGCCGGCGATGTGCGCGGCGCTGCCCGGATTGTCGCCGGTCAGCATGGCGGTCCTGACGTTCAGGCGGTGCAGCCGTTCCACGGCCTGCGCGCTTTCGGGCTTGAGCGCGTCGCCAAAGGCCAGCATGCCGATCAGGCGCGGTTCGGGCGCCGCCTGGGCCAGCCACGACACTGTTTCGCCGGCCTGCTCATGCTGCCGGGCCAGCGCGCCATCGATGGCAATGCCTTCCTGCGCCAGCATGCTCGCGTTGCCCAGCAGTAGCGTTGCACCGTTCACCTCGGCGCGCACACCCAGGCCCGGCATGGCCGTGGTGTTCGATGCTCGCGCAGGCGTGAGGCCGGCCGCCGCTTGCATCACGGCGCGTGCCAGCGGATGCTCGCTCCCCTGCTGCACGCCGGCGGCCAGTGCCAGCAATTGTTGTGCGTCACCGGATACGGGCACCCAGGCGGTCAGGCGCGGCTTGCCCGCGGTGAGCGTGCCGGTCTTATCGAACGCGACGACATTGACGCCATGCAGCAGTTCCAGCGCTTCAGCGTCCTTGATCAGGATGCCGTGGCGCGCGGCAACGCCCGTTCCCGCCATGATGGCGGTGGGCGTGGCCAGGCCAAGTGCGCATGGGCAAGCGATCACCAGCACCGCCACTGCGTTCAGGATCGCCGCGCTGGCATCGCCGCCGATGAGCCACCAGCCGGCCAAGGTCAGCAGCGCCACCACAATGATGGCTGGAACGAACACGGCGCTGACCCTGTCGACCAGGCGCTGGATCGGCGCCTTGGCGCCCTGCGCCTCCTCGACGGCGCGGATGATGCGCGCCAGCACCGTTTCGGCCCCGATGGCGCTGGCGCGTGCCACCACCAGCCCCGCGCCGTTGACCGAGCCGCCGATCAGGCGCGCGCCCACAGCCTTGCTGACGGGCAGGCTCTCGCCAGTCAGCATCGATTCGTCGGCGTGGGTGGCGCCCTCGATCACGATTCCATCCATCGGGATGCGTTCGCCGGGGCGGATTTCGACCTCGTCGCCCACGCGCAGCTGGCGCACCGCCACCTCCTGCACGGCGCCATTGCGGCGCACGCGTGCCGTGTCCGGGCGCAAGCCTTGCAGCAGGCGGATGGCTTCGGTGGTCTGGCGCTTGGCGCGCGCCTCCAGCCACTTGCCCACCCGTACCAGGGTGATGACGACGGCGGCAGCTTCAAAATAGAGGTGGCCATGCGGGTCGCCGCCGAGCCATTGGTACAGCGACAGCCCATAGGCCGCGCTGGTGCCGAGCGCGACCAGCAGATCCATATTGCCGCTGCGCGCCCGCAGCGCTTTCCAGCCGCCACGGTAAAAGCGCGCGCCGATCCAGAATTGCACCGGGGTGGCCAGCAGGAATTGCAGCCAGGCGGGCATTATCAGATGCATGCCGGCCAGTTCGGCCAGCATGGGCGCCAGCAGCGGTACGGTCAGCGCGGCCGAGATGGCGATGTCGCGCCGGTCGCCTGACGGTGCGATGGCGGCGCGCGGTTCCGCATCGCTATGCGGGGTAGCCGTATAGCCGGCGCGCTCGACGGCAGCCACCAGCAGGTCGCGCGCAGCAGGCTGGTCGAGCGCCACCGTGGCCCTTTCGGTGGCCAGGTTCACCGACGCTTCGCGCACGCCCGGCACGGCCAGCAAGGCTTTCTCGACCCGGCGCACGCAGGATGCGCAGGTCATGCCCGCGACATCGAGGGCAATTTCATTCGACGATGCAGTCATGCAGTCCTCCCACCGGCGATCATCAACCTTCCCATTATAGTAAGGTCAAGGGGCGGACAGTTTCGAAGCTATAGTACATTCAGGTACACACGGGAGGCGCCAAATGCGGAAGACAAGAGTATTTCGAAATGGAAACTCGCAGGCGATTCGCGCATCGAAAACTGGCTCGCTTGACCTTCCCACGGTGGCAAGGTTCACAATGCTGCTGTCATTTCCCACTACGAGGAGTTCGCCATGATCACACTGAACGTACCGGACATGAGCTGCGGCCATTGTGCAGGCGTCATCACCAAAGCCGTCAAACAGCTCGACAGCAACGCGGTGCTCGACTTCGACATGCCGGCCCATACCGTCAAGCTGCACACCAGCGCGCCGGTGGCGCAAGTGCTGGCCACCCTGGACGAAGCCGGCTATCCCGCGCAGGCTGCCACGTGACGGCAATGCGTGCCATGATCACGACGGCCACCGTGCTCACGCTGGCCGGATGCGCGTCGATGTCGCCCGACGGCCGCTACGGCGAAGTGCGGGCACTGGCCCAGGCGCGCAGTGCGCAGGCCCTGCCCGCCACGGCGCCCGGCGCCGGCGCGGCCGGCCAGCAGGTCGCCGATCTGCTGGCCAAGCCGCTCACGCCTGACGCCGCGGTCAGCATCGCCCTGCTCAACAACCGCAGCCTGCAGGCCGACTACGCGGAACTGGGCCTCGCCGAAGCGGACCTGGTGCAGGCCGGACGCCTGCCCAATCCGGGCTTCGGCTTTTCCCGTTTGAAGGGCGCCGACGGCGTCGAGATCGAACGCTCGCTGACCTTCCCGTTGATCGCCCTGCTGACCATGCCGGTCACGCGCGCGATCGAACAGCGCCGCTATGAACAGGCGCAGTTGCGCGCGGCGGGCGAGCTGCTGCGGGTGGCCGACCGGACCCGCCGCGCATGGTTCAACGCCGTGGCCGCGCAGCAGAGTGTGGCGTATCTCCAGCAAGTCGTCAGCGCCGCCGAAGCCGGCGCCGAACTGGCGCGCCGCATGAGCGAAGCGGGCAACTGGAGCAAGCTGCAGCAGGCACGCGAGCAAGCCTTCCACGCCGACGCCATCGCTCAGCTGACCCGTGCACGCCAGGTCCACGTGGCCGAACGCGAAACCCTGGCACGGCTGATGGGCGTGCAGGATTTCACGCTGCCCGAACGCCTGCCCGACCTGCCGGCACAACCGCGCGCGGCCGGCGACGCCGATGCCCAGGCCATGAGCAACCGCCTCGACGTGCTGATGGCGCAGAAAGAGCTGGCCGGCCTGGCCTCCTCGCTCGGACTGACGCGCGCCACCCGCTTCGTCAACCTGCTCGACCTGGGCTACCTGCGCAATCGCGAACCCGGCGGCCAGCGCGCCACCGGTTACGAAATCGCACTGGAGATTCCCCTGTTCGACTGGGGCGGCGCGCGTGTGGCCAAGGCCGAAACGCTGTACATGCAGGCGGTGCACCGCGCCGCCGCCACCGCGCTCGACGCGCGCTCGCAGGTGCGCGAAGCCCACAGCGCCTATCGCAGCGCCTACCAGCTGGCGCGCCACTACCGCGACGAGGTGGTGCCGCTCAAAAAGCGCATCTCCGACGAACAGCTGCTGCGCTATAACGGCATGCTGATCGGCGTGTTCGAGCTGCTGGCGGACGCGCGCGAACAGGTCGCCAGCGTCAACGCCGCCATCGAAGCCCAGCGCGACTACTGGATCGCCGACAGCGCACTGCAGGCCGCCATGAGCGGCGTTCCCCACTAATACCGAGGTTTCCAATGGTTTCACGCAGAGATTTCTTCATCGGCGCGGGCGCCGCGGCGGTGGTCAGCCGGGTCGGCGCCGCCGCGCTGCCGGAAGCGCCGCTGATGCAAAGCGCGGCCACCCAGCCGCCCCTGAATCCGCCCAACGGGCGCCCCTACAACCCGGTCGTCACGCTCAACGGCTGGAGCCTGCCATGGCGCATGAAAGACGGCGTCAAGGAATTCCACCTGGTGGCCGAACCGGTCGTACGCGAGATGGCACCCGGGATGAAGGCGCAGCTATGGGGTTACAACGGCCAGTCGCCCGGGCCGACCATCGAGGTGGTCGAGGGCGACCGGGTGCGCATCTTCGTCACCAACAAGCTGCCCGAACACACCAGCATCCATTGGCACGGCCAGCGCCTGCCCAACGGCATGGACGGCGTGACCGGCCTGACCCAGCCCGGCATCGCACCGGGCAAGACCTTCGTCTACGAATTCGTGGCGCGCCGCGCGGGCACCTTCATGTACCACCCGCATGCTGATGAAATGGTGCAGATGGCCATGGGGATGATGGGCTTCTGGGTCACCCATCCGAAGGACCCGAAGTTCATGGCGGTGGACCGTGACTTCTGCTTTTTGCTCGCTTCCTACGACATCGACCCAGGCAGCTTCAAGCCGCGCGTGAACACCATGACCGACTTCAATCTGTGGACCTTCAACAGCCGCGTCTTCCCCGGCATCGATCCGATGGTGATGGGGCTGAACGACCGGGTGCGCATCCGCGTGGGCAACCTGACCATGACCAATCATCCGATCCACCTGCACGGGCACGAATTTAACGTCACCGGCACCGATGGCGGCTGGGTGCCGCCGGCGGCGCGCTGGCCGGAAGTGAGCACCGACATCGGAGTGGGCCAGATGCGCGCCATCGAATTCGTTGCCAACGAGCCGGGCGACTGGGCCTTCCACTGCCACAAATCGCACCACACCATGAACGCCATGGGGCACGATCTGCCGAACATGATCGGCATCGACCAGGGTGGCGTGGCCGAAAAGATCAACGCGCTGATCCCGGATTACATGGCCATGGGCCAGCACGGCATGGCCGAGATGGAAAGGATGGGCATGATGCCGCTGCCGGACAACACGCTGCCGATGATGAGCGGGAAAGGCCCGTTCGGCGGCATCGGCATGGGCGGCATGTTCACGGTCATGAAGGTGCGCAAGGGACTGGCGCGCCACGATTACCGCGATCCGGGCTGGTACAGGCATCCAGCCGGGTCACTGGCGTACGAATGGAAGGAAGGCGGGGTGGCGGTGCCCGAACCGGTGCGCGCCCAGCCGGCCGAGGCCAGGCCGGGCGAACAGGTGCTCAAGGTGCAGAAAGGCGGCGGCCATCATCACGGGCACTAGGCCCCGACGCCGTCGCGAACGCGGAGACGACGGTACTAATCCCGGAACGGCGTCTCGGGGCAGCCTTTGACACCGGCATCGACGATCACGGTGGCACCGGCGAGCTTGTCGCCGGCCGGCGCACCAGCCGCAATCGAAGTCACCAGCAGACGGTCCAGGCCGGGGCCGCCGAAGGCGCACATCGACGGCTTGGCCATCGGTACCTTGATGGTCCGGTCCAGCGTGCCCTCCGGCGTAAAGCGCAGCAGCACGCCGGCGTCGTTCCCGCAGATCCAGTAGCAGCCGTCGGCATCCATCGCGGCGCCGTCGGGCCGGCCCGGATGCCGGTTCATGTCGACGAACACCCGCCGCCTGCTCGGCGTGCCCGTCTGGCCATCGTAGTCGAAGGCCCAGATCAACTGGCTCGAGGCGTGCGAATCGGACAGGTACATGGTCGCGCCATCGGGCGAAAACGCCAGCCCGTTCTGCGTGATCAGGCCGGACACCACCGGCTGCGACATGCCGTTGACGCTGTCGAAGCGGTACAGGTGGCCATCGGCCTTGCCGGCCGGGTTATCCATCGTCATGATGCCGCTCCAGAAGCGGCCCTGGCGATCGCAGCGTCCATCGTTGAAACGCGCCCCAGGTCCGAGTTCGGCGGGGGCATCGAGCAGGCGCGCCAGCGCGGTGTCGCCCTCGCCGAGCACGAGGCTGAAAACGCCGGTTTCCATCCCGGCGATCAGGCCGCCGCTGGCGGTCAGCGCCAGGCAGGCCGGCATCTGGCGGGTATTCCAGCAGCGCACCGCACCGCTGGACGCATCGAGCTTCCAGATGCGCCTGGCCGGAATATCGACCCAGAACCAGGCGTTCTCGCGCGCACTCCACACCGGGCCTTCGCCCACCGTGCACGCCTGATCGCCTACCCGTTCAACACCGGCTGCCTGCATGGATTCGCCTTACAGATCGGTGATCACTTTGTAGCGCGGCACCAGCGTCTTCATGATCGCCCAGGCCACCAGATACGCGGTCGCGCAGATCGAGAACATGATCATGTAGCCGGTGTAGATATTGTCCAGCGCGGTGTAGTAGTCGAAGATCCAGCCACCCAGCTTGGTCAGCAGCACGCCGCCGAAGCCGCCGGCCATGCCGCCGATGCCGACCACCGAACCGACGCTGTGTTTCGGGAACATGTCCGACACCGTGGTGAAGATGTTGGCCGACCAGGCCTGGTGCGCCGAGGCGCCGATGCCGATCAGGAGCACCGGCATCCAGAAGCTGATGTAGCCCAGTGGCTGCGCCAGCAGGACCACCAGCGGGATGAAGGCAATCGCCAGCATCGCTTTCATGCGGCCTTCGTACGGGTTGTTGCCCTTGTTGATGAAGTAGGTCGGGAACCAGCCGCCGCCGATACTGCCCACCATGGTCATGCTGTACAGGACCGCCAGCGGCACGACGATTTCGGTCTTGCCCATGCCGTACTGCGCCGACAGGTATTTGGGGAGCCAGAACAGGAAGAACCACCACACGCCGTCGGTGAGGAATTTACCGATGGCGAAGGCCCAGGTCTGGCGGTAGCCGAGCAGCTTGAACCACGAGGCCTTTTTGCCCTCCGCCGCGGCCGGAGCCGGGGACTCGGTCACGCTGTCGCTGTTGATATAGGCCAGTTCTTCCTTGCTCAAGCGCTTCTGGGCGGTCGGCGTGTCGTAGAAAATCGACCATACGCTCAGCCACACGAAGCCGATCGCGCCGATGATCAGGAAGGCGGCCTGCCAGCCCCACAGTTCGGCGATGACCGGCACTGTCAGCGGCGCGAGAATGGCGCCGATGTTGGCACCGGAATTGAAGATGCCGGTGGCGAAGGAGCGTTCCTTCTTCGGGAAGTACTCGGCGGTGGCCTTGATCGCGGCGGGGAAGTTACCCGCCTCGCCCAGCGCCAGCACGGCGCGGGCGATCATGAAGCCGAGGATCGATACCGGCATTGCGGACAGGCCGATGGATGTCAGCAGGTTGTTGGCAGCCGCGCCCATATTGAGGGCGTACGCGTGCAGCATGGCGCCGATCGACCAGATGGTGATCGCTAAAATGAACGCCGCCTTGGTGCCCAGCTTGTCGATCACGCGGCCGGCGAACAGCATGGCGATGGCGTAGACAAACTGAAAGGCGGCGGTGATGTTGGCATAGTCCGTATTGGACCAGCCGAATTCTTTGGACAGGTCGGCTGCCAGCAGGGACAGCACCTGGCGGTCGAGATAATTGACCGTGGTGGCGAAGAACAGCAGCGCGCAGATGGTCCAACGATATCTGCCAATGGCTTGCGGGGTTACGGCAATGGCTTGATGGTGCATGGGATCGTCTTTATTATGGTTGTTGTAGCCGGTGTCGCCACCGGCCGTAAAACAGCCGCGCGCACGCGGGCGTCTCCCCGCCCGCGTGTTTGAACTTCCGGCGCGGCCGGACTTTACTGAGCCAGCTGCAAGGTCCCGTCGACCAGGCGTGCCAGTTTCAGTGGATTGCCATCTGCCAGATCAGCCGGCAGAAGATCGGCCGGGATGTTCTGGTAGCACACCGGACGCAGGAAGCGGTCGATCGCCGACGCGCCCACCGAGGTGGTGCGGCTGTCCGAGGTTGCCGGGAACGGGCCGCCGTGGACCATCGAGTGGGCCACTTCAACACCGGTAGGGAAACCGTTGAACAGGATACGGCCGGCCTTGCGCTCCAGGATAGGCAGCAGGCTGGCAGCGAGTGCCTTGTCGTCGCCGGTGGCGTGCACGGTGGCGGTCAGCTGGCCTTCCAGGTGTTCGGCTACCTGGCGCAGTTCGGCTTCGTCCTTGCAGCGGATGATCAGCGACGCCGGGCCAAAGATTTCCGCTTCCAGATCCGGCGTCGCCAGATACGTGGCGGCGTCGGTGGCGTACAGCGAGGCCTGCGCGGCGCAGCCCTGGCCATCGGTCTTGCCCTGGCCAACCAGGCTCACGCCGGCGATGCCGGACATGCGCTTGACGCCGTCCAGGTAAGCCTTGTGGATGCCAGGGGTCAGCATGGTGCCGGCCGACTTGGCTTCCAGCGCGGCGCCCGCGGCCTGGATGAATTTGTCGAACTGTTCGCCGGCCAGACCCAGGACCAGGCCCGGATTGGTGCAGAACTGGCCGACACCCATCGTCAGCGAATCGACGAAAGCCTGCGCCAGGCTGGCATTGGCCAGTGCGCCCGGCAGCATGAACACCGGATTGATGCTGCTCATCTCGGCGTAGACAGGAATCGGCTCCTTGCGTTCAGCCGCGGTGCGCATCAGCGCAACGCCGCCGGCGCGCGAACCGGTGAAGCCGATCGCCTTGACCGCCGGATGGCCAGCCAGACGCTGGCCGATCTGACGGCCTTCGCCGAACAGCATCGAGAACGTGCCTTCCGGCAGAGCGCAATCGGCAACCGCCTTCTGCACGGCCTTGCCGACCAGTTCCGCGGTACCCAGGTGGGCGCCGTGGG
>CAMLIL010000005.1 GCA_946480015.1 uncultured Oxalobacteraceae bacterium
ATGTCAGTGCCTAAATATTAAGATAATGTAACTTTTCAGCGCCACGATGAAGCCGCCCAAAAAGGCCAGCCAGTTCAAGTCGTGGTACAGCTTCGCGGCGGCGTACATCAACGCTACCGTCATTGCAATCTTGGCGAATTCCCAAATGAAGAACGCTGCGGCGTTGGCGCCGCCCGGCTTCAAGGTGCCGGCAAACAGGCGAAACGCGGCAATTCCACTTGGCACTACACAGCACAGGCCGCCGATCATGGCCGACACCATCGCGGCCCATCCCCCCAGCAGCGCGGCGATCAGGCCGACGGCGGCTGTCAACATCAATTGCAGGGAGACTAAGCGCAGCATATTTTCTTCTTCGCGCCAGCCGTGTGAACGCCGCGTTACGGTGTTTTGAAGTGCGTTAAACAGCGGGATTATAAGTGCGAATACGTACTTGCGTCAAACGGTGTCGTGACACGGAATAACTCGACAGTGACGAAACGCCACGCTTTTTGATGCCTGTTTCGCACTGATTGAGTGCGAATTAGGGGGTGAAGCTGTAGTTGCATGCTGTAAAGTGGGGCATGGATGCCCCACTTTAGCGCTAACGCCGCGTCCGGCCGAACCATTCTTGATGGCATGTTGTCAAGAATGCGCAAGTTCTTGAGTATTGCTGTATAGCCATTGTTGTGGATGGCGGCGCGGTCGCGATGATCAAGGTTTCTTTGGTGCCGTTCAGGCGCGCAGCCGTGCCAGCACGCCATCGAGCACATCGAGGTCGGCGAAGTCGATGATCATCTGCCCCCGGCCCTTGGCGCCCATCTTGAACAGCACCGGCGTGGCCAGCTTGTCGGACAGTTCCTCTTCCAGGCGGATGATGTCGCCGGATTTTTCCTTCGGCTTGGCGGCCGGGCCGCTGGCCTGCTCCTCCATCGTGCGGGTCACCAGCTTTTCGGTTTCGCGTACCGACAGGCGCTTGGCCACCACCTGGTTGGCCAGGGTGATCTGGCTGGCCGCGTCCACCGCCAGCAGCGCGCGCGCGTGGCCCATGTCGATATCGCCGGCCATCAGCATGGTTTGCACGGGAACGGCCAGGTTGATCAGGCGCAGCAGATTGGAGACCGCGCTGCGCGAGCGCCCCACTGCGGTGGCGGCCTGTTCGTGGGTGAAGCTGAAGTCGTTGATCAGGCGCTGGATGCCTTGCGCTTCTTCGAGCGGGTTCAGGTCCTCGCGCTGGATGTTCTCGATCAGCGCCATGGCGGCGGCGGCCTGGTCGTCGACGTCGCGCACCAGCACCGGGATGTCTTCCAGGCCGGCCAGCTGGGCCGCACGGAAACGGCGTTCCCCGGCGATGATTTCGTACTTGCCCTGCCCCACCGGGCGCACCAGCACCGGCTGCATGATGCCCTGGGTGCGGATCGAGGCGGCCAGTTCGTTCAGCGCGCCTTCGTCCATGCGCGTGCGCGGCTGGTATTTACCGGCCTGCAGCAGCGCGACCGGCAGTTGCGATGGAGTGCCGGCGTCGGGCGTGGCGAGGTCGCCGTCTCCGCCCAGCAGTGCTTCGAGGCCGCGGCCGAGGCCCTTGAGTTTTTTGGTAGCCATTGATATTCCGTTCATGTTCTGTCGTCCTCCCGAGGGCGACTGGGTAAATTACATTGTCTTGATGCGTTTGACCATTTCGGCGCCGAAGGCGATGTAGGCCTGCGCGCCTTTCGAGGCGGGGTCGAACACCACACCGGGCACGCCGTAGGACGGCGCTTCCGCCAGCCGCACATTGCGCGGGATGATGGTGGTGAACACCTTGTCGCCGAAGTGCTGTTCCAGCTGCGCCGAAACCTGCTGCGAAAGCGTCATGCGCGGATCGAACATCACCCGCAGCAGACCGATGATCTTCAGATCCTGGTTCAGGTTCGCATGCACCTTCTTGATGGTGTTGACCAGATCGGACAAGCCCTCGAGCGCGTAATACTCGCACTGCATGGGGATGATGACGCCGTGCGCGGCGCACAGGCCGTTCAGGGTCAGCATCGACAGCGCGGGCGGGCAGTCGATCAGGATGAAGTCGTATTCCTTGTCGACCAGTGCCAGCGCATCCTTGAGGCGGCGTTCGCGGTTATCCAGCTCCACCATCTCCACTTCGGCGCCGGCCAGTTCGCGGTTGGACGGCAGCACGTCGAAGCGCCCCGCTTCCGAACGCCGGCGCGCCGCGTTGACGTCCGCTTCTCCCAGCAGCACTTCATAGGTCGACGCCTGCAGCCCGGCCTTGTTGATGCCGGCACCCATGGTGGCATTGCCCTGCGGGTCCAGATCGACCAGCAGCACGCGCTGATCGAGCTTGGCCAGACCGGCCGACAGGTTCACGCTGGTGGTGGTCTTCCCTACTCCGCCTTTTTGATTTGCTACGCAAAATATTTTGGCCATGTATGCCCTTAATCGTGGACGCAACAATAACGATTAATACCATTTATACTATCAAAATCGTTTAATCGATTTATTTAGTATATTCGGTATAAATCGTTTATTTAATTTATACTGTTTATTCGGTTTTCGAGATAAACACCAGATGACGTTCGGCTTGCAGTTTTGGCACGTCCAGAGGCTGCAATTTCGTCACTTTCCATGCTTCCGGCAGCCTTTTTTGTTCGTCCTCGGGCGCCGTTCCTTTCAAGGCGATGAATTGGCCTCCCTCCGCCAGCAGGTGCCCCGACCAGTTCACGAAATCCGATAGGTCGGCGAAAGCGCGCGAGGTGATGACATCGAATGGGGTGTTCACTTTCAGCTGCTCCACCCTGTTCGTGTACACCGTCACGTTGGCCAGGCCCAGCTCCGCCTTCACCTGCGTGAGGAAAGCGGTTTTCTTGTGCACCGTGTCGATCAGCGACACTTTCATATCCGGACGGGCGATGGCCAGGACGATGCCCGGCAATCCCCCGCCGGCACCGACGTCGAGCACATTGCGCGCGTCCTTGAACGCCGGCACTGCCGCCAGCGAGTCGAGCACATGGTGCGTGACCATTTGCATGGGATCACGCACCGAGGTCAGGTTGTAGACCGAATTCCATTTGAACAGCAGCGCGAGGTAGTCCAGCAGTTGTTCATGCTGCTGTTGATTGATGTCCAGCGCCATTTGCCGGATACCATCCGCGAGAACTAGACCCAGGGCCGGGCGGTCGAAAAACTTCATTCGGCCAGCTCCTCGGTTGGGGCGGTAAATCCTTTCGCGCCGCGTTTCTTCAAATGTACCAGCAATAGCGAGATCGCAGCCGGGGTGACACCGGAAATTCTCGATGCCTGACCCAGGGTTTCCGGGCGCTGCTTGTCGAGTTTCTGGCGCACTTCGATCGACAGCGCGGTCACGTCGAGGTAGTTGAAATCGGGCGGCAGCTTGAGGTTTTCGTAGTGCTCGTGGCGCTCCACTTCCTTGGCCTGGCGGTCGATATAGCCAGCGTATTTCAGCTGGATTTCGATCTGTTCGCGCACTGCGGGATCGCTAACGCCGGGGCCGGCCAGGTTCTGGCCCTCGCTGCCGGACATGCTCATCAGCTTGTCGTACTCGACGCCCGGGCGGCGCAGCAGGTCGGCCAGCGAATATTCGCGCTCGATGGCCTGGCCAATCACGCGTTCCGATTCAGCCGCGGCGAGGATGCGCGGGTTGACCCAGGTCGACTTCAGACGTTCCAGTTCGCGGGCCACGGCCTCGCGCTTGGCCTCGAATGCGGCCCACTGCGCATCGCCCACGCAGCCCAGTTGGCGGCCGATTTCGGTCAGGCGCATGTCGGCATTGTCTTCGCGCAGGCTCAGGCGGTACTCCGCGCGGCTGGTGAACATGCGGTAAGGTTCGGCCACTCCCTGTGTGGTGAGGTCGTCGACCAGCACGCCCAGATAGGCTTCCGAACGGCCCGGTACCCAGGCGTCGCGCTCCTGTGCCATGCGCGCGGCGTTGATTCCGGCCAGCATGCCCTGCGCGGCGGCTTCTTCGTAGCCGGTGGTGCCGTTGATCTGGCCGGCGAAGAACAGGCCTTTGATCGCCTTGGTTTCAAGCGAGCCCTTGAGGCCGCGCGGGTCGAAATAGTCGTATTCGATGGCGTAGCCGGGACGCAGGATGAAGGCGTTTTCCATGCCTTTCATCGAGCGCACCAGCGCCAGCTGCACGTCGAAAGGCAGGCTGGTGGAGATGCCGTTCGGATAGAACTCGTTGGTGGTCAAGCCTTCCGGCTCCAGGAAAATCTGGTGCGATTCCTTGGCCGAGAAGCGGTGAATCTTGTCTTCGATCGACGGGCAGTAGCGCGGCCCTACCCCTTCGATGACACCGGTGTACATGGGGCTGCGGTCCAGGCCGCCGCGGATAATGTCATGGGTTTGCTGGTTGGTGTGCGTCACCCAGCACGGCACTTGACGCGGATGCATGGCGGTGGTGCCCATGACGGAGAACACCGGCACCGGATCGAGGTCGCCGGGCTGCTCGGTCATGGCGGCAAAATCGATGCTGCGGCCGTCGATCCGTGGCGGTGTACCCGTCTTCAGGCGGCCTTGCGGCAGCTTGAGTTCCTTCAGGCGCGCCGACAGCGAGATGGCTGGCGGGTCGCCGGCCCGTCCCGCGGAGTAGTTTTGCAGGCCGACGTGGATCTTCCCGTCAAGGAAAGTACCGGCGGTGAGCACCACTGCGCGGGCCCGAAATTGCAGACCGATCTGGGTCTCGGCGCCGACCACGCGGTCGCCCTCGACCATCAAATCGTCGACCGCCTGCTGGAACAGCCACAGGTTCGGCTGGTTTTCCAGGCGCGAGCGGATGGCCTGCTTGTACAGGATGCGGTCGGCCTGGGCGCGCGTGGCGCGGACGGCAGGACCTTTGGACGAGTTCAGGATACGAAACTGGATGCCGGCTTCATCGGTGGCGATGGCCATGGCGCCGCCCATGGCATCCACTTCCTTGACCAGGTGGCCCTTGCCAATCCCGCCAATGGAAGGGTTGCAAGACATCTGGCCGAGGGTTTCGATGTTGTGAGTAAGGAGCAAAGTCTTCCGCCCCATGCGGGCGGAAGCCAGCGCTGCCTCGGTGCCGGCATGGCCGCCACCGACGACGATGACGTCAAAATCTGTTGGAAATAGCATGATGGAATTGTGAGGCGAGGAGTTAAGGTCAGATTATAGAGTCTTTTGGGGTGACTGACTCTTCTGAGGGAGATGTTTTGTTTCACGTGGAACAGCCCGGGGACGTGCGTTCCACGTGAAACAATGGCGCTGATTTGTATAGACAATACGTTCCACGTGGAACAATTTACTTGATAAACGCGTCGTAGCCGGTCTTTACGATGAGCAGGGAAACGACGATCAGGAACAGTTTGCGGACAAATCCGGTGCCATGCTTCATGGCCAAGCGGGTACCGACCAGCGATCCGCACACGCCGCAAGCGGCCATCAGCAGACCGAGTTGCCAGAGCAAGTGGCCGCCATAGCCGAAGCACAGCAGCGCCGCGACATTGCAAGCCACGTTGACGACCTTCGCCGATGCCGACGCGCTGAGGAAGTCGAAGCCAAAGAAACGGACGAACATGAACATCAGGAAACTGCCGGTGCCTGGACCGAAGAAGCCGTCGTAGAAGCCGATGCCGGCCCCTACTCCGAGCGCCGCCAGCCTCTCGGCCATCCCGGAATGGGCGGGCGCATGGATACTGCCGAAGTCCTTCTTGCGAAACGTGTAGACGGCGAGGGCCAGCAAAACGAAGGGAAGCAGCGAGCGGACGAAACCCGCAGGCACACGCGAGACCGTGTAGGCGCCGGCAAAGGCAAAGGGAAAGGCCGCGACTGCCGCCGGGATGACCGCACTCCAGGCGACGCTCACGCGCCGGGTATAGTTCAGCGCAGCCGCGCTGGTACCAAACACCCCGGCCAGCTTGCTGGTGCCGAACAGCGTGGCCGGCACCTCTTTTGGGAAAACCGAGAACAACACTGGTATCTGAATCAGGCCACCACCCCCGACCACCGCATCCACCAGGCCGGCAAGAAATGCCGCGCAACCGAGCAAAACAAAATCGAACATAGCCACCCCATAGCAGACACAGCCTTCCATTGTACGAAAAGGCAGCAAAGTCCGTTCACAGCCAGAATGTTTTCAAAGTGCAATTTGGTGTAAGCTCTAAGGCAATCCATTGGAGCAGCGTCATGACACAGACCGCCAGTTTTCGCTTCAGCACAGTTCCCCATCTGATTTCGGCCAACGGCGCCGCCGCGCAGCTGGGGATGCACGTCGCCAACCTGTTCCCGCGTACCCGCCGGGTGCTGATGGTGACGGACGGCGACCTGCTGGCCAGCGGATTGCTGGAGGCGGCGCAGCGCAGTCTGGAACTGCACGGCATGGCCGTCCACGTGTATTCGGGCGTGGTGTCCGATCCGCCCGAAGGCATCGTCCGGCACGCCACCGATTTCGCCCGCGAGCAAGACGTCGACCTGGTCGTCGGCTTTGGTGGCGGCAGTTCAATGGATGTGGCCAAGCTGGTGGCGGTGCAGTACGCAAGCACCCAGGCGCTCGGGCAAATCATCGGCAACGGCAAGATCATCGGCCAGCGCCTGCCGCTGGTACAGCTTCCCACTACCGCCGGCACCGGCGCGGAGGTCACCAATATCGCGATCGTCAGCACCGGCGAGACCGGCAAGTCGGCCGTCGTCGCGCCGCAGATGTTCGCCGACCTGGCGATTCTCGATGCCGAGCTGACGCTGGGCTTGCCGCCGCTGGTCACCGCCGCCACCGGGATCGATGCGATGGCGCATGCCATCGAAGCCTACACCAGCCGCCACCACAAAAATCCGCTGTCCGATCTGCTGGCTTGCAAAGCCTTGGCCTTGCTGAGCCAAAACCTGTTGACCGCCTGCGAACACGGCGGCGACCTGAACGCGCGCCAGGCCATGCTGCTCGGCGCTTGCTACGCCGGCCAGGCTTTTGCCAACGCACCGCTCGCGGCTGTGCACGCCCTCGCCTATCCGATCGGCGGCCGCTTTAGCGTGCCGCATGGCTTGTCCAATGCGCTGGTGCTGCCGCACGTGCTGAAATTTAATCTTCCGCAGGCGGCGACGCAGTATGCGGAATTAGCGGGCATCATCGTGCCGCATGTGGAAGGAACGGTGGAAGCGCGCGCCGAAGCGCTGGTCGTTGCCATGCAACAGCTGGCGAAAATCACCGGCATCGCCACGTCGCTGGAACAGGTCGGCATCCGCGAAAGCGACCTGGATGGTCTGGCCGACGCCGCCATGCTGCAAACCCGCCTGCTGCAAAACAATCCGCGCACCGTCACCCGCGACGACGCGCTGGCAATTTACGCCGCCGCGCTATAGCTCAGCTACGCCGCTGCGCCGCCGCAATGGCGGCGCCGATCTCGCCAACAATGCCGCGCCGGAACAACAGCACGCAAGCGATGAAGATCAGCCCGGTGGCCATGCCGACCGAATCACCCAGGGTGGCGAACCACTCGACCTTGGTGGCCGAGGCGAGAAAATTGCCCAGGTCGCCAAGCTTGTTTTCCAGGGTAATGATGATGAAGGCGCCCAGGATGGGCCCCACCACGGTGCCCATGCCGCCGACGAGGGTCATCAGGATTACCAGCCCGGACATGGCCCAGTGCACGTCGGTCAGCGTCTCGGAGCCCATCACCACCGTCTTGGTCGCGCCGGCCAGGCCGGCGAGCGCGGCCGACAGCACAAAGGCCAGCAGCTTGTAGCGGTCGACGTCGTAACCCAGCGACACCGCCCTCGCCTCGTTTTCCTTGATCGCCCGCAGCACCTGGCCGAACGGCGAATGCACGGTGCGCACGATCAGGGCGAAGCCGCCGATGGCGATGGCCAGCACCACGTAGTACAAGGCCAGGTCATTGCGCAGGTCGACCAGGCCGAACAAGGTCCCGCGCGGCACACCCTGCAAGCCATCCTCGCCGTGCGTAAACGGCGCGCGCAAGGCGGCGAAATACACCATCTGGGCCAGCGCCAAGGTGATCATGGAAAAGTAAATGCCCTGGCGGCGGATGGCCAGCGCGCCCATCACCAGGCCGATCAGGGCGCTGGCCGCCACCCCCAGCACAATCCCCGGCACGGTGGGCAGACCGAGCGAAGTCAGCGCATACCCGGTGGCATAACCGGCGGCGCCGAAAAACGCGGCGTGCCCGAACGACAGCAAACCGGTGTAGCCGATCAACAAATTGAAGCCGCAGGCGAACAGGCCGAAGCACAGCAGCTTCATCAGGAACACAGGGTAGGCGATGAAGGGAGCGGCCAGCGCCAGCGCGAAGGCAATCAGGTAGCCGAGATTCTTGTTCATCGATCCTCCCTCCGGTTCACTTTTCTTTGCCGAACAGGCCGGCGGGGCGCAGCAGCAGCACGATCACCATCACCACGAACACGACCACTTCCGAACCTTCCGGGTAATAGACGCGGGTCAAGCCTTCGATCACGCCGAGGCCCAGGCCGGTCACGATCGATCCCAAAATGGACCCCATGCCACCGATCACCACAACGGCGAACACGACGATAATCAGATGCGAACCCATCAGGGGAGTCACATTGATGATCGGCGCCGCCAGCACCCCTGCAAAGCCCGCCAAAGCGACGCCGAAGCCGTAGGTGAGCGTGACCATCAGCGGCACGTTGATGCCGAAGGCTTCGACCAGCTTGGGATTTTCCGTTCCCGCCCGTAAATATGCCCCGAGCCGGGTTTTTTCGATGACGAACCAGGTGAACAGGCACACCGTCAGCGAGGCCGCCACCACCCAGCCGCGGTAGTTCGGCATCACCATGAAGCCGAGGTTGGTGGCACCGCTCAGCGCTTCGGGCACCGGGACGGTCTGGCCGGACACGCCGAAGAAGGAACGGAACACCCCTTCGAGCAGCAGGGTGATGCCGAAGGTCAGCAGCAGTCCGTACAAATGGTCGAGCTTGTACAGCCAGCGCAGCATGGTCTTTTCGATGACCACGCCGAAGATGCCCACAAGCAGCGGCGCCAGCGCCAGCATGGTCCAATAGCTCAGGCCGTAGCTGGTCATGCCGATATAGGCCAGGAAGGCGCCCACCATGTACAGCGCGCCATGCGAGAAATTGATCACGTTGAGCAGGCCGAAGATGACGGCCAGCCCGAGCGAGAGCATCGCGTAAAAAGACCCGTTGACCAGGCCCAGCAGCAGCTGGCCCATCATGGCTTGCATGGGAACGCCGAAAATTTCCATGGCCTAAACTACTTCCACAAGGCGCACTTGGTTTCGGCCTTGGTGGTGTAGGCTTGCGCTCCCGGAACGGTGGCAACCACCTTGTAGTAATCCCACGGATATTTCGATTCCCCCGGTTTCTTTACTTCCATCAGGAACATGTCGTGCACCATGCGCCCGTCCGGGCGGACTTCGCCATTCTTGGCGTACATGTCGTTGATTTTGGTCTTCTTCAGGTGCGCCATGACTTTGTCGGGATCGTCGCTGCCGACCGCCTTGACGGCGTTCAGGTAGGTCATCGCGGCGGAATAGTCGGCCGCCTGCAGGCTCGACGGTTCCTTCTTCATCTTGGCGAAGTAGCGCTTGGACCAGGCCCGGGTGTCGGGGTTCTGGTCCCAGTACCAGCTGTCGGTCAGCAGCATGCCCTGGGTGGTATTCAGACCGAGGGTATGCACGTCGTTGATGAAGATCAGCAAGCCGGCCAGCTTCATCGACTTGGTGATGCCGAACTCGTTGGCCGCCTTGATGGCATTGATGGCGTCGCCGCCGGCATCGGCCAGGCCGAGAATCTGCGCCTTGGACGCTTGCGCCTGCAGCAGGAAGGAAGAAAAGTCCGACGCCGACAGCGGATGGCGGACGCTGCCAAGCACCTTGCCGCCGGCCGCCTTGACCACGTCCGCGGTATCTTTTTCCAGCGAATGGCCGAAAGCGTAATCGGCCGTCAGGAAAAACCAGTTCTTGCCGCCCTGCTTGACGATGGTGGCGCCGGTCACGCGCGCCAGCGCCACCGTGTCGTAGGCGTAGTGCACGGTGTAGGGCGTGCACTCTTCATTGGTCAAGCGGGCCGAACCGGCCCCGATCGCGATGAAGACCTTTTTCTTTTCGGCGGCGATTTTTGCCATGGCCAGGCTGGCGCCGGAATTGGTGCCGCCGATTAGCATGTCGACGCCCTGCTGGTCGAACCATTCGCGCGCCTTGCTGCCGGCGATGTCGGCCTTGTTCTGGTGGTCGGCCGAGATGAATTGAATCGGTTTTCCATTGATGGCGCCGCCCATGTCGGCAATCGCCATCTTGACCGCTTCGGCGCCGCCGTTGCCATCGATGTCGGCGTACAGGCCCGAGGTGTCGGTGATCATGCCGATCTTGATGACATCGCCCGATACCTGGGCCTGCGCCGGAAGAACGGCACCGAGCGCACACAAGGTGCTCACTGCAATGACAATAGCTTGCTGTTTCATGTTGTCTCCGTCTGGGTCCCTAGACGCCAAGCAGCTCGGTCAGTACCGGCATCTTGGCTGCCAATTCAGCGGCAGCGACGGTCTCGACGATCTGACCGTGCTCCACCACATAAAACCGGTCCGCCAATGGTGCGGCGAAGCGGAAATTTTGTTCCACCATCACGATCGTGTAGCCCTTCGACTTGAGCGTGGTGATCATGCGGGCCAGGCCCTGCACGATCACCGGCGCCAAGCCTTCGGATATTTCATCGAGCAGGAGCAGGCGGGCGCCGGTGCGCAGGATGCGCGCCACGGCCAGCATCTGCTGCTCCCCGCCGGACAGGCGGGTGCCCTGGCTGGTCCTGCGTTCCAGCAGGTTGGGGAACATCTGGTAAATCTCGTCGACCGACATGCCGTTGCCGCTGCCCTTGAGGCGCGGCGGCAGCATCAGGTTTTCCTCGGTCGACAGGGAGGAAAAAATGCCGCGCTCTTCCGGGCAATAGCCCACACCCAGGTGCGCGATCCGGTGCGTCGGCAAGCCGATCGCTTCCACGCCATTGATCCTGATCGAGCCCTTGCGCGTGCCGGTCAGGCCCATGATGGCGCGCAAGGTGGTCGTGCGGCCGGCACCGTTACGGCCCAGCAAGGTAACGACTTCGCCCGGCTGCACCTCCAGGCTGACGTCGTGCAGGACGTGCGATTCGCCATACCAGGCTTGCAGGTTGGTGATTTCGAGGGCGGCGCTCATCAATGCGCTCCTTCGCTGGCCGTGCCCATATAGGCTTCCATCACCTGCGGGTTGCGCGATACCTCGGCATAACTTCCTTCGGCCAGCACGGCGCCACGCTGCAGCACGGAGATCCGGTCGCAGATGCCGGACACCACGTTCATATTGTGTTCGACCATCAAGATCGTGCGCCCCGCGGACACCTTTTTGATCAGTTCCGTCACCCGGTGCACATCCTCGTGGCCCATGCCCTGCGTCGGTTCGTCCAGCAGCATCAATTCCGGCTGCATGGCCAGGGTGGTGGCGATTTCCAGCGCGCGCTTGCGCCCGTAAGGCATGTCGATGGTGACCGTGTCGGCAAAACCGCTCAGGTCGACCTCGGCCAGCAATGCCATGGCGCGCTCGTTGAGGCGGTCGAGCGAGCGCTCGCTGCGCCAGAAATGGAAGGAAGTGCCCAGAGCGCGCTGCAGCCCGATGCGCACGTTCTGCAGCACGGTCAGGTGAGGAAACACGGCGGAAATCTGGAAGGAACGGATGATGCCCATGCGGGCGATCTGGGCCGGCTGCGCGGCCGTGATGTCGCGGCCATTGAACAGGATCTGGCCGGCCGTCGGTACCAGAAACTTGGTCAGCAGATTGAAGCAGGTGGTCTTGCCGGCGCCATTTGGGCCGATGAGCGCGTGGATATGACCGCGCTCGACCTGGAGATTGACGTCATTGACTGCGGTGAACCCCTTGAACTCCTTGGAGAGTTGCCTCGTTTCCAGAATGACGTCCGCCATTGTGTCTCCCGATGGGTTTTACCGCTTTGATAATCTTTCGTTTGATATTACACAGATTAGCTTTTTGTCACAATACAGTAGAACCACCGTTGTCAGCGCGACGATACGATTAGCTGGGCAGCCTTCTCGGCGATCATCAAAGTTGGCGAATTGGTGTTACCCGACGTGATCGCCGGCATGACGGACGCGTCGATCACGCGCAAGCCGGCGATGCCGATGACGCGCAAGGCGCTGTCGACCACGGCGAGCGGATCCCCGGGGCGGCCCATCTTGCAGGTGCCGACCGGATGAAAAATTGTCGTCCCGATGCGCCCCGCCGCGTCGGCCAGTTCCTCGTCGCTCTGGCATTGCACGCCCGGTTTGTATTCTTCCGGCTGGTATTTGGCCAGCGCCGGCGCGGCCACGATCCGGCGCGTCAGCCGGATGGCATCGGCCGCGACGGCGCGGTCTTCCGGCGTACTCAGATAGTTGGGCGTGATGCTCGGCGCGGCGTCGCTGTCGGGCGAGGCGATGCGCACATGCCCGCGCGAGGTCGGCCGCAGATTGCACACGCTGGCGGTAAATGCCGGAAAGGAATGCAAGGGATCGCCGAACTTTTCCAGGGACAGCGGCTGCACGTGATATTGCAGGTTCGGCGTGGCCTGCCCTGGATCGGAACGGGCAAAGGCGCCCAGTTGCGATGGCGCCATCGACATCGGACCGCTCTGGAACAAGGCGTATTCGAGCCCGATTTTCATGCGTCCGAACCAGTTGGCGGCGGTGGTGTTGAGCGTGCGCGCGCCACGGATCTTGTAGACGGTGCGCAGCTGCAAATGATCCTGCAGATTCTCGCCCACGCCCGGGGCATCGTGTTCAAGCACAATGCCGCAGCGCTGCAAGACCGCGGCCGGGCCGATCCCGGAACGCTGCAAAATCGTCGGCGAACCGATCGCTCCGGCCGCCAGCAAGGTTTCACGGTGCGCGGTGGCGCGCCAGGCCGTGCCGCCGCCGGTAAAATCGACACCACGACACACTTTGCCATCGATCAGCAGCCGTTCGACATGGCAACCCGTCATGATGGTCAGGTTTGCGCGCTTGGCCGCTGGCCGCAAAAACGCCTTGGCCGCATTCCAGCGGATGCCGCGCTTCTGATTGACCTCGAAATAGGCAGTGCCCGCGTTGTCGCCGCCATTGAAATCGGCGCAGCGGCCGATGCCGGCTTGTTCAGCGGCATCGCGGAACGCGTCCAGAATGTCCCAGGACAAGCGTTGGCGCTCGACCCGCCATTCGCCGCCGGCGCCGTGCAGCGCAGTGGGGCCGCCATGGTGGTTCTCGCTTTTCTTGAATATCGGCAGCACCTTGTCCCAGCCCCAGGACGGATCGCCGGTCAGCGCGGCCCAGTGATCGTAATCATGCGACTGGCCGCGCATGTAAATCATGCCGTTGATCGACGAGCTGCCGCCCAGGACTTTGCCGCGCGGGTAAATCAGGGCGCGCCCGCCCAGCCCGGCTTCCGGTTCGGTCCGGTAAAGCCAGTCGGTACGGGGATTGTCGATGCAGCGCAGATAGCCCACCGGAATATGAATCCACAGGTAATCGTCCTTGCCGCCGGCCTCGATCAGCAGGACGGACACAGCCGGGTCGCAAGTAAGGCGGTTGGCCAACAGGCAGCCGGCAGTGCCGGCGCCGATAATGATGTAGTCGTATTCGCCTGCCGATTCCAATCGTCCCCCTCGTTTTATTATTCCGTGCGCATCTCCGCCGCCAGCTGAACCATGAGATTGGCCACCTTCATCGGCCGCGCCCGCTTGACCTCGGCGCCGGCCCACAGCGACATCAATTCCGTGTCGCCCAGCTCGGCCGCCGCTGCGCGGATGGGCGTGGTCAATGCATTCTGAACAGGATACGCTGGAAATTGCGCCTCAAGCGTTTTCATTTGGCGCATGAAGTCGTTCTCCAAGCCCCGCGCATAGCGGCCGGAAAACGCCCGCGTCAGATGGGTCGGCGTCGGCCCCGCCTTGATCAGCCTGTTCTTGTAGGCATTGTTAATGCCGGATTCCTCGCAGACGAGAAAGGCAGTCCCCATCTGCACCGCTGTCGCGCCGGCAGCGAGTGCATCGTTGATATCCACACCCGTCATGATGCCGCCGGCGGCGATCACTGGAATATGGACGGCCTCGGCCACCTGCGGCCACAATTGGCGGGCGCTCAGTGTCGCCTCTTGCTGGGGTCCGAGGAAAGTGCCGCGGTGACCGCCCGCCTCGACGCCGGATGCCACCACCGCATCGGCACCGATATTCTCCCAGGCCAAGGCTTCATCGACCGTCGTCACCGTGCCGATGACCGCGATGCCGGCATCGTGCAAGCGCTCCACCTGGCTCGCGGTCAGGATATTGAACGTGAAACTGGCGGCGGCTGGACGCAGCTCGATCAGGGTGTCGAACTGGGCGTGGAAGTCCTCACACCATCTGGCTGGCGTTGGAAACGACGACCAGCCCAGGCGCCCTTGCCAGATGGGCCGCAGCAGCTCGACCGCCTTGGCCACCTCATCGGGCGACGGTGCCGGTGTCTCCTGCACGAATAGATTGATCAGGAAAGGCTGGTCGGTCAGCGCCCGCACCTGGCTCACGTTGTCGCGCATTTTGTCGGACGACAGCAGCGACGCCGCCACGGAACCCAGGCCCCCCGCATTCGATACCCCGGCAATGAGCTCGGGCGTGCAGGAACCGCCCGCCATCGGGCCCTGGATGATGGGAAATTTGAGTCGTTTCAGTAGCTGCATCATGCACTCCTAAAGGGACTTGTGGATAAGTTTTTGGATATCCACAGGTGCCGTTTGTGGATAAGCCCGACTTTTTCCACAAGCGAATTTTTGTCCAGAATTGACCCCAACCACATACAGCGCTGGCCACCGGTTTATAAAGCTCGCAAGTTGTTGATCTGTCGAACGTAAACCGGCTTATCCACAGAAATTAGGGACTGTTAACAACTACTACTAAACTATATATCTATCTTTTTTAAGTAAACAAACAACCCCGAAAAACCCCCGCGCCGAGGTCCCGGACTGAAGACCGGTTTTTGAAAAATTCGAAAAGCCAACAATGCAAACCCTGGCAACACAAACGACGCAACAATCAGCTTGTGGACAACTGCCTGCATATCCACAGGACGAGATGTGCAGAACCGACTTCGTTTTCCACAAGCCAAATTTTGTTCAACACTCATCCTCTCCAGATACAATGTTTGTTCAGCTAGTTCAATGGAACGTAAACTGCTGAAAGCACGTTGTTTTTCAGACTTATCCACAGGAAAACAGGCGTTTACTACTACTACTATTTTTTATATATACCTTTATATAAAACCATAAAACAGCAAAGTTCGCGTGCACAACCCTGTTTGCCACCCTCTAACCCCGTCTACAGACCATGAATAGCCTCAAAAACATGCGGCTCGGTATCATCAGCGCCTTGCAGGAAGAACAGCAGGGGCTGGTAGAAGCCATGGAACGCCCCTCTACGCTCATCCACGGCATGCGTGAGTACACACTCGGACAGCTCGCTGGAATCGACGCTGTGTGCGTTCTATCGCGTATTGGCAAGGTTGCTGCAGCCATGACTGCCACCGTGCTTGTGGAAAAGTTCGGAGTTACCCACATCGTCTTTACCGGTGTTGCCGGTGCCGGGGATGCTTGCGTACAGGTTGGCGACATCGTGGTCGCGGAATCCCTGGTCCAGTACGACATGGATGCCAGCCCGTTGTTCCCGCGGTATGAGATCCCATTGACTGGTCTCACACATATCCCGTCGGACCTGCATCTGACCCAGCGGGTTGCGGCAATCGCCGCCGTTTTCGTGCAGACCGAACTGGAACGCACCATTTCCGAAGAGGAACGGAAGGTCTTCAAGCTGATCAGGCCACGCGTGCATCGCGGCCTGATCGCCAGCGGTGATCAGTTTGTTGGGGGCAAAACGCAGTTGGCAGGGATCTGCGCCGGACTGCCAGGCCTGCTGGCGGTGGAAATGGAAGGCGCGTCGGTGGCCCAGGTATGTTTCGAGCTGGGCATTCCATTCACCATCATCCGCTCGATTTCGGACAACGCCAATGAAAACGCCGCCACCGACTTCATGCGCTTCGTGAAATCAGTGGCGGCGCAGTATGCTTTTCACATCGTACGACGCTTGTGCAGCGAGCTGCGCAGTGAACAGCTAGAACATTAAGTCGTCCGGATCGGTGTAGTCGTAGCCCAGCGCCTGCGCGACTGCGGCGTAGGTCACCTTTCCTTTGCACACGTTCAGGCCGTTTTTCAGATGCGGATCGTCACGCAGTGCTTGTTGCCAGCCCTTGCCGGCCAGCGCCACCGCATGCCCGATGGTGGCGTTGTTGAGCGCAAAAGTTGACGTACGCGCCACCGCGCCCGGCATATTCGCCACGCAATAGTGAATCACGCCATCGACAACAAAAGTGGGATCGGCATGGGTGGTCGGATGCGAGGTAGCAAAACAGCCGCCCTGGTCGATCGCCACATCGACCACCACTGCGCCCTTCTTCATTTTCGCGATCATCTCGCGCGTCACCAGTTTGGGCGCCGCGGCGCCAGGCACCAGCACGCCGCCGACCACCAGATCTGCCGACAGCACCGCTTCCTCGATGGCATGCGCGTTCGAATATTGGGTGGCGATGCGGTTGCCGAAGATCAGATCGAGCTGGCGCAGCCGTTCAATGCTCTTGTCGATCACCGTGACGCGCGCGCCGCTACCGACCGCCATCTGCAAGGCATTGGTGCCCACCACCCCGGCGCCCAGGATAAGCACGTGCCCAGCGGCCACACCCGGTACGCCGCCCAGCAATAAGCCCATCCCGCCTTTGGACTTTTCCAGATGGGCGGCGCCGGCCTGGATGGCCATGCGCCCGGCCACTTCGCTCATCGGCGCCAGCAAGGGCAAACCGCCGCCCGGGCCGGTGATGGTTTCGTAAGCGATGCAGATGGCGCCGGATTTGACCAGCGCGGCGGTCTGCTCCGGGTCAGGCGCCAGATGCAAATAGGTGTAGAGAATCTGCCCCTCGCCCAGCATGGCGCACTCGCCCGCTTGCGGTTCCTTGACCTTGACGATCATGTCGGCCCGCGCGAATATTTCCTTGGCGGTCTCGACCAGGGTGGCGCCGGCGGCGATATAGTGCGCATTTTCCAGGCCGATCTCGGTGCCGGCGTGTTTCTGCACCAGCACCTGGTGACCGCGCGCGGTGAGCTCGCGCACGCTCGGCGGCGTCAATCCGACGCGGTATTCGTGATTCTTGATCTCTTTCGGAACGCCTACGATCATGTCATCCTCCGTGGTTTCAGGTGGCTAATAGTGTTACAGCCCCAGCGTCATCAGGCTTGCGTTACCGCCAGCGGCCGTCGTGTTGATGCACAGTGCGCGCTCAGCCACCAGGCGCCACAAGGCAATCGCTTCCTCTTCTCTTGTATCGATGACGGCAATGAGCGCACCGTCGCGCGCCGCCAGCACGGGCCGCAGCGCCGGGGCCAGCGTGGCTTCCACCAGTGCCACCTGGACCATGCAATCGCAGGCATCCAGGTTTTTGACTACAGCTATCCGATCCTTCACTTCGGGCGGCAAGCCGTCCGGCACCAGGTTGTCGGCTTGCGCCAGCACGATGGCGCGGTTACCGGTTGCCATCGTTGCCGCCAATTGATTGAGCAGCACACCGATCGATTCCGCCGCGCACAGCACATTGCCGCGCGGCGCGAAGCTCAAGGTATTGCGTTCGCCGGTCGGTCCGGGCAAGACGATTTCGCTGCCCAGCAAGGTGGTGTGGAGATAATCTTCCGCCAAGGCCACGACACGGCTGTGACCATGGGTCCTGGCCCACAGCAGCAGTTCGTCCAGCCCCGGCGTGGCTTGGCGGCGATGGCTTGGAAGCGGAGCCGGCCCGCGCTGCAGCCGCTCCAGATACAGGGGACCGCCGGCTTTCGGCCCGGTACCGGATTTGCCTTCGCCGCCAAACGGCTGCACGCCGACCACCGCGCCGACAATGTTACGGTTGACGTAGATATTGCCGACGTGGGCGTTGTCGGCAATGAAATCGATGGTTTCATCGATGCGTGAATGCACCCCCAAGGTCAGGCCGAAGCCGCTGGCATTGATGGC
Source organism: uncultured Oxalobacteraceae bacterium (assembly GCA_946480015.1). Next base: position 18,016 of record CAMLIL010000005.1, read on the forward strand.
CTGCACCAGCTTGGGCAGCTCGGCGCGGCGGTAGCGCAGCACGTGCAGCACCGGCCCGAATACTTCGCGCTTCAGTTCGGCCAGGCTGCCGATCTCCAGCACGGTGGGCGGCACGAAGGTGGCGTCCTGTTCCAGCCCGGCGGCCAGCGGCAGCGAGTATGCCTGGCGGGCCGTGCCTCGCATGCGTTCTATGTGCTCCAGCAATTGTTGCTGGGCGTCCTTGTCGATCACCGGTCCGATATCGGTAGACAGGCGGTCCGGAATGCCCACGCGCAGTTCGCGCATCGCCCCTTTGAGCATGGTGAGCGTCTTGTCGGCAATTTCTTCCTGCAGGCACAGCACCCGCAAGGCGGAACAGCGCTGTCCGGCGCTGTCGAAGGCCGAGCTCATGACATCCTGCACGACCTGTTCCGGCAAAGCGGAGGAATCGACGATCAGCGCATTTTGGCCGCCGGTTTCGGCGATCAGTACGATGTCGCTCGATTCGGCCAGGCTACGTGCCGACAGGGTACGGTTGATCAATTGCGCGACGTCGGTCGATCCCGTGAAGATCACGCCTTTGACCCGCGGATCGGCACACAGCGCGGCGCCGACGGTTTCGCCTCTGCCAGGAAGCAATTGCAAGGCGCGCGTTGGAATGCCGGCCTCGTGAAATAGCTCCACCGCGCGATGGGCAATCAGTGGCGTTTGCTCGGCAGGTTTTGCCAGCACGACATTACCTGCGGCCAAGGCGGCCGCCACCTGCCCGGTGAAAATCGCCAGTGGAAAATTCCAGGGACTGATGCAGGCGACCGGCCCGAGCGCCAGCCGGTTCGGCTTGCCCTGCACGCCGGCGGCGTAGTAGCGCAGGAAATCGACCGCTTCGCGCACTTCCGCCAATGCGTTCGGCAGGGATTTGCCCGCTTCGCGCACCGCCAGGGCCATCAGCTCGTCGCGCTGCTGTTCGAACAGGTCGGCGGTGCGCAATAACAGGGCGGCGCGGGCCGATGGCTCCAGCGTCTGCCAATCCATTGCATATGTGGCGGCGGCGGCCAGTGCCTGCTCGACGTCTGCGCGCCCCGCTTCCACCACGTGCCCGACCACATCGCTGTGCCGGGCCGGGTTGCGAACGGGCAGCGCTTCGCCGCTGCCGCATGGCGCGGCCAGATACTGGCGCGGTGTGGCCAATGACGCCGCGAGGGCGCGCAACACATCGTCGTTGGCGAGATCGATGCCTTCCGAATTCAACCGTTCGGTGCCGAACAGCCGGCGCGGCAGGGCGATGCCGGGATGCGGCGCGCCGCCGCTGCGCGTTGCTGCTTCGAACGGATCGGCAATCAGGGCGGCCACCGGAATACGTTCGTCGACGATCTGATTGACGAACGAGGAATTGGCGCCGTTTTCCAGCAAGCGCCGCACCAGATAGGCCAGCAGGGTCTGGTGCGAACCGACCGGCGCGTACACCCGGCAAGGCCGGTCCAGGTTGGCGGGGCCGACCACCTGGTCGTACAAGCTTTCGCCCATGCCATGCAGGCACTGGAATTCGTAATCGTCGATGTCCTCGGCCTGGGCCCAGGTGTAAATCACCGCCAGCGAGTGCGCGTTGTGGGTGGCAAATTGCGGGTACAGCAGATCGGCCACGTCGAGCAGCTTGCGCGCGCAGGTCAGGTAGGACACATCCGTGTGGATCTTGCGTGTGTACACTGGAAAATCCGGCATGCCGTCCACCTGGGCGCGCTTGATTTCGGCGTCCCAGTAAGCGCCTTTCACCAGCCGCACCATGAAGCGGCGGCCGCTGCGGCGCGCCAGGTCGGCCAGATAATCGATTACGAAGGGGCAGCGCTTTTGATAGGCCTGCACCACGAAGCCGATGCCGTCGAAGCCGGCCAGCGCGGGATCGGCGGCCAGTGCTGCCATCAAGTCGAGCGACAATTCCAGCCGGTCGGCTTCTTCGGCATCGATATTGATGCCGATGTTGTAACGCTTGGCCAGCAACACGAGGCTGCGCAGGCGCGGCAGCAACTCCTCCAGAACCCGGGCGCGCTGGGCCCGGCTGTAGCGCGGATGCAAGGCCGACAGTTTGACCGAAATGCCGGGACCGTTCTTGATGCCGCGTCCGGCTCCGGCGGCGCCGATCGCGTGGATGGCCTGCTCGTACGCGCTGAAATAGTTGGCGGCATCTTCTTCGGTCAGGGCCGCCTCGCCCAGCATGTCGTAGGAATAGCGGTAGCCGCGCTGTTCATTGTCGCGGCTGTTTTTCAGCGCCTCCGCGATGGTCTGGCCGGTGACGAACTGGTTGCCGAGCATGCGCATGGCCAGGTCGACGCCTTTGCGGATCAGCGGTTCGCCGCCCTTGCCGATCAGCCGCGTCAAGGCCGAACCCAGCCCCTGTTCGCTGCTGGTGCCGACCAGTTTTCCGGTAATCAGCAAGCCCCAGGTAGCCGCGTTGACGAACAGCGAAGGCGATTCGCCCAGGTGCTTGCGCCAGTCGCCGCGGCTGATCTTGTCGGCAATCAGGCGGTCGGCGGTTTCGCTGTCCGGAATGCGCAGCAGCGCTTCGGCCAGGCACATCAGTGCCACGCCTTCTTCCGAGGACAGGGAAAATTCGTGCATCAGGGCGTCGACGCCGGAGGCCCGGGCGCGGCGCGAGCGCACCGCGGTGACCAGACGCTCGGCCAGCACGGCCGCGCCCGGCAAAGCGCGCGCGCCCTGCGCCAGCAGCCAGCCCACGGCTTCCGGCTCGGGCTTGCGGCAGGCAGCGCTGATGGCCGCCCGCAAGGGTTCTGGGGAGGCGGTGGTTTCGGCCTGCAAGGCGGCGAACGGAACAAAACTCATCGAAACCCTCTCTACGGATCATGCATACGGATGATTCGATTGTAGAGGGGATTCTTATGGATTAATTCTGGAATTACGGAACGCTAGCAATAGATAGTTTTTGATGCGACAATTTCGCCAAATAATATCAATGACTGGAGTGATTGGCGATGCTGGACAAGATTAGCAAGAAAATACTGGCGGAACTGCAGAGCGATGGGCGCATCAGCAATGTGGAGCTGGCAGCCCGGGTGAACCTGTCGCCCGCCGCCTGCCTGGAGCGTGTGCGCAAATTGCACGAGTCCGGCTACATCATGGGTTACACCGCCCAGCTGAACCCGCAATTGCTGGACGTGTCGCTGCTGGTGTTCATCGAAGTGGTGCTGGACCGCACCACGCCGGAAGTCTTCGATGCCTTCAAGAACAGTGTACAACTGATTCCAGAAGTACTGGAATGTCATATGGTGGCGGGCGGCTTCGATTATCTGGTCAAGGCGCGCGTCAAGGATATGGCCGCCTACCGCGAATTTCTCGGCAAAACCCTGCTGCAAAAAGGCGTACGCGAAACCCATACCTACGCAGTGATGGAAGAAGTTAAAAATACCACCAAATTGCCCATTAAATAGTGCATTATCCCATCTGAAACGTTTCCACAAAAAAACAGATGGTCGAAGGGGTAGTGGTGAATTTTTTGCAATCGAAAACGGGACGGCGCCTGCTCGCCGGCGGGATGGGCATGGGCATCGGCACCGCATCGGTCTGGCTGCTCGACAGTGCGGCGCCAGGTTTGCTGGGGCCGGCCGCCGGGGCCTTGCTGGCCAGCGGCATGACGGTGGCGACCGTGTTTGTCGTGGGCGATGGCAAGGGCGACCAGCAGATTCATCATTTCACCGACGTGGTCGGGCAGTCCATTGACGACATCATGATCGGCGCGGCCGAGACGTCCTACTTCGTCGATTCGGTCAAGAAGAACATTGAGCGCGACGTCGCGATCGCCAGCGATGTCGTGGTCCAGTCCGAAAGCGTGGCGCACAGCACCCGTCAGATCGCTGACAATGCCGGGCACGCCGCCGCCATTGCTGCCGAAGTGCGCAGCGAAAGCGTGGCCGGCCGTGCCGAAATCGACCAGGGCTTGCAGCGCATCAGTAGCGCCCGTACCGAAGCGCAACAGGCTGCGGCGCTGATGAGCGAGCTGCAGGGCAAGTCCAAGGCGATCGCCGGTTTCGCCGAGGTGATTACCGAAATCTCCGCGCGCACCAATTTGCTGGCGCTGAACGCCGCCATCGAGGCCGCACGGGCCGGCGAGCATGGGCGCGGCTTTGCGGTGGTGGCGGGCGAAGTGCGCCAACTGGCGTTTCGCACCAAGGAAGCCACCGACGAAATCAGTGTGATGGTGCGTTCCATTAACGAACAGGCGGAAAAAGCCTCCAAGGGCATGGGCTCCCTCGCGACCGTGGTGGGCGACGCGACCGGCAATGTCGAGCGCGTGCATCATTTCCTGAGCAATATCGAACAGTCGTCCAGCGCTTCCGAACAGGAAATCGGCGAAATTGCCCGCGCGGCGCGCGAGCACGTCGATACCACCAGCGCGATCAGCCAGGCGCTGGCGCAGATCCGCGACAGCATGTTGTCGACCAATAAGGAATTACCGCGCGCGACGGGTTCGGCCATGGCGCTGGCGGACAAAGCCGAGACCATCGCGGCCGCCTTGAGCGAATCGGCGGCCGTGACGCACCACGACGCCATCCGCATTGCCACCCAGCAGGCAGCGGCGGAAGTGGGCCGCCTGTTCAGCGAGGCCATCAAATCGGGCCAGATCACCCGGGAAGCGCTGTTCGACCGCACTTACACGCCGATTCCCAACACCAATCCGCCCAAGCACAGTACCAGGTTCGATGCCTTTACCGACCGGGTGCTGCCGCCGCTGCAGGAAGGATTGCTTGAACGGATGCCGCAGCTGGCCTTCGCCGGCGCGGTGGATAACAACGGCTACTTCCCGACGCACAACAAGAAGTTTTCCAAGCCGCTCACGGGCAATTACGACGTCGATATCGTCAACAACCGTACCAAGCGGATTTTCAGCGACCGTACCGGGGCGCGTTGCGGTTCGAGCACCAAGCCCTTCCTGCTGCAAACCTACAAGCGCGATACCGGCGAAGTGATGCACGACCTGTCGGCGCCGATTTATGTCGACGGCCGCCACTGGGGCGGTTTCCGGGTTGGCTACCGCTCCAGCGCGCCCTGATCAATAGGTGTTCGCGGGGCGCTGCGAGGCGGTGTTCATGCCTTCGAGGTGATTGCGCAGCCATTTGTGGGTCGGGCTGCGCGCATCGCGCTCGTGCCACAGCATGTCCAGGTGGACAGGCGGCAAGGTGAACGGCAATTCTTTCCAGATCAGCGCGTCGGTCATGCCGGTCGAGGCGATCAGGTGGCGTGGCAGCACGGTGATCAGATCCGAATTGGCTACGACCCGGCCGGCCGTGAAGAACTGGTTCACGGTCAGCAGAATCCGGCGTTCGCGGCCGATTTGCGCGAGCGCTTCATCCACCAGTCCATGGGCGCGGCCAGAAAAACTCACCAGCAGGTGATTGGTGGCGCAGTAATTGTCGAGGGTGAGCTCACCCACTGCCAGCGGATGTTGCTTGCGCATCACGCACACATAGTGACCGGAATACAAGCGTTCATGGCGGATCGGCGAACTGGTTTCCAGGGTCAGCTGGGCGGCCACGCCGGGGAAAAAGCCCACGGCCAGATCGATATCGGCACGTAACAGCATCGGCCGCGGTTCGCGGGTTGTCAGCGGCACCATGCGCACGTTCACACCCGGCGCTTCGCTTTCGATCGAGCGCATCAGCGATGGCAGAAAGAAGGCCGCGGTCGCATCCGCCATCGCCATGCGGAAAGTGGCATGGGCCTTGGACACATCGAAGGTTTCCGGCGTGACAGCCGCTTCCAGCCCCGCCAAGGCCGAGCGCACAGCCGGCCACAGTTGTTCCGCACGGGGTGTCGGCTTGACGCCGTAAGCGGTGCGGATCAGCAATTCATCGTTCAGGCTTTCGCGCAGGCGCTTGATGGCGTTGGACACCGCCGGCTGCGTCATGGCCAGGTGGCCGGCGGCACGGGTCAGATTTTGCTCGGTCATCACCGCGTCGAAGACGCGCAACAGGTTCAAATCAAGGGTCAGAAAGCTCATGGCTGCTTGCAAATGCGAAATTGTGGCAATGAGTCATGATACCTGATTCCATTCACAAAGAATATGAATGGTATGAAACATCCAGATTGGATTTATATGTTGCGCCGCACTATAGTTATAGGCGTCAACTGATTTTGGACAAAAGAAATGATCGCGGCGGTGGCTGGCTTGACGCTGTTCTTCAAGCCGCTGCTGTGGGGAATCGCGCGGGCGCTGGTGCTGACTTTCGCACCGCGCCGCTCGCGCATCGGCGGGAATTCCTGGCCGATTTTATTTGGACTCGCCCAACAGGGCTGTTTTCAGGCTCGAATCGACCGGCTTGTCGCCTAGCCAGATCCGCAGCATGGCGTTGTAATACCCCAGATCCGGGATCGTTTCGCCGATTTTCTTGCCGTTGAGCGTGTACACGCTGCCAGTGCCCGGTACCCAGTCCAGGGTCAGCACATCGCCTTTCTTCAAGCCTTCCATGGACGCAAACATCGCGCCGACCTTGCTCAGCTGCATGACGATCTTCGCTTTTTCCGCCTGGTCGACGTTATCGTTCAAGCCTTTCATATAGGCTGCACCGAAGTCTTCCGACGACACATCGCGCATCATCACCAGGGTCACGCGGCGCGGACCGTCCTGCTTCATGATGTCGCCAACGCTCTTGCTCTTTTCCGGCAAATACAAACCGGCCGCATAGACCTTGAACACAAACTTCGTGCGCAGGCCCAGACCGTTGAGCTTCAAATCCTTGCCGGCCACCTTGGCTGTATCGTCGAACTTGATCCCGGCCACTTCGGCGGCCAATGCATAGCTGGTGGCGCAGACCAGCAATATGCCGGCAGCCAGGACGGTGAGCTTGCTTTTTATAGTCATCAGGTGTCTCCGGAGAACGATGTACCGGGTGGGTACAGGTTAGATGGTTTCCCAGCCGCTGTAGGCCGGTTCTTTCGCAGCGATACGGGGTGCCGCCTTGCTGCTTAACGCCGCCGCCGGTCTGGCGGTGGACACGGGTGTGTTCGCATCCAGTTTGAAAACGCTGACCAGGCGCGCCAGATGGGCCGCCTGGTTCTGCATCGACGAGGCCGCCGCTGCCGCCTGTTCGACCAGCGCCGCGTTCTGCTGGGTAGTCTCGTCCATGCCGACGATGGTGCTGTTGACCTGGGCGATACCGGTGCTCTGCTCCTGGCTGGCGGAGGTGATCTCGGCCATGATGTCGGTCACCCGGCGCACACTCTCGACCACTTCCTCCATCGTCACGCCGGCCTGCTCGACCAGATTGCTGCCCTCCTGCACCTTCTCGACCGAATCGCCGATCAGCGCCTTGATTTCCTTGGCGGCCGCGGCCGAGCGCTGCGCCAGATTGCGCACTTCCGACGCCACCACCGCGAACCCACGGCCCTGCTCGCCAGCACGGGCCGCTTCCACCGCCGCGTTCAGCGCCAGGATATTGGTCTGGAACGCAATACCGTCGATCACGCCGATGATATCCACAATCTTTTTCGACGAATTGGTGATCGCCCCCATGGTGTCGATCACGTGTGCCACCACCGAGCCGCCGCGCTGGGCCACTTCGGACGCGCGCGACGCCAGCTGATTGGCCTGGCGTGCATTGTCGGCGTTTTGCCGTACGGTGGCCGTCAGGTCGCGCATCGAGCTGGTGGTCCGGCCCAGCGAAGCGGCCTGCTGTTCCGTGCGCGACGACAGGTCGAGATTGCCGCTGGCAATCTCGCTGGAAGCCGAGGCAATCGATTCCGTTCCCGAGCGCACTTCGGCAACAATCTTGATCAGGCTGGAATTCATGAAGCGCAGCGCATCCATCATTTGGCCGGTCTCATCGTTGCTGGCCACCTCGATGACGCTGGTCAAGTCGCCATCGGCCACGCGGCGCGCCACGCCAACCGCCTCCACCAGCGGGGCGGTGATGCTGCGTGTGGCAAAAATGGCCACGGCCAAGGAAATCCCTGCGGCTACCAGGCTCAGCACCAGGATCATCAATTCGGTGCGGTGGGTGACCGCTTCCGCTTCCTGGCCGGCGCGCGCCATTTCCTCGTTCTGGTAGGTGATGAACTTGTTCAGCAGCTCGGAATACTCGCTCAACACCGGACGTAGCGAAAACACGAAATGCACCATCGCATCGTCTTTCTTGCCTTCGCTGACGAGGCTGACATAGCCGGCCTGGGCCGGAGTGTACTTGTCGCGGATGTCCGCGATCTCCTTCAGAATGGCTTTCCCTGCAGCGTCATCCGTGCTCTTGCTCAGTTTAGCGATGGTGGCGGCGGCGCTGGCATTGCGCGCCTCGATATTGCTCAGTTCCTTCTTGATGTGGCCGGGGTCGCTCACAATCATCACGTTGAGCATGCTGCGCGAGGCCTCGTTGACGTCCGCCTTGATGCTGTTGGCCAGCACGGTCTTGGGGTAACGGATATTGACCATTTTCCCCACTTCCTGATTCAGGCTGGCAATGCGGAAATACGACATTGCGGCCAGTGCCAGCAACAAAGCGATGACGATGCCAAAGCCCAGGGCCAGCCGTTGGCCGATACTCATATTTCTGATCATGGTGTGAGTCCAGGTGGAGGGGAAACAGGACGAGAGTGCTTATTTGACAGCTTAATATAGCATTGATCGTTACCGATTCCCCACGGCAATACCAATATTTCCGTTTGAATTTGATTAAATAGGCAACGAGGTGTGGCGTGCACGCAGCGAATCGACACTAATCCTGTGTGTAGAACGTTTCCATTTTTGGCTGGTCAGCATGGCGGGAAGACGGCATTATCCGCGTTCGCGGGGGCAGGCTCGCGCGAACGCGCGGACCCATGCTGAGCTGGCAGCACCACTTCGTTTGAGTCGGCATGGGCCCCCGCATCGGCGAGGGCGACGCGCTATGCCGCCGCTTTGCCGGCGGTCAGGCGTTCGTACTTGGCAAGCAATTCGTCCTTGCTCTCGCGCCAGGCCGGATTGAGAGGGATGCAGCTGACCGGGCAGACCTGCTGGCACTGTGGCTCGTCGAAGTGGCCGACGCATTCGGTGCATTTGTTCGGGTCGATCTCGTAGATTTCGAGCCCCATTGAAATGGCGTCGTTCGGGCACTCGGGCTCGCACACGTCGCAGTTGATGCAGTCGTCGGTAATCAGTAATGCCATGATGCGGTGATGAGAAAGCGGTGATTAGGCGGCAGGCGGGGTGTTCGCCTGGATCTTGTTCTGCAGCCAACGCTCGACCGAGGGAAATACGAACTTGGACACATCACCGCCCAGCTGGGCAATTTCGCGCACGATGGTGCCGGAGATGAATTGATATTGGTCCGATGGCGTCAGGAACAGGGTTTCCACGTCCGGCAGCAGATAGCGGTTCATGCCGGCCATCTGGAATTCGTATTCGAAGTCCGACACGGCGCGCAGACCGCGCACGATTACGCGTGCATCGTGCTGGCGGACAAAGTCTTTCAGCAAACCTGAAAAACTTTCCACCTGCACATTGGGATAATGCCCGAGGATTTCGTTGGCAATTTCCAGGCGCTCTTCCAGTGAAAAGAATGGCCGCTTGGCCTTGCTATCGGCAACGCCGACGATCAGCTTGTCGAACAGGCCGGAGGCGCGGCGTACCAAATCTTCGTGGCCGCGGGTAAACGGATCGAAGGTTCCCGGATAAACAGCTACAACCATTGCGGCTCCCTAGCAATACACCAATGTAGAACGCGCATTATGCCTGAAATTTGAGCGCCGCCCCGTGGCATGGGGCCAGCCACACAGACTTTGGCCATCGGGTTTGCGCTTTATTCGCCCTGCTCGCGCAGGCGCAGCAGGTGAAAATGGACCATGCCGGCCTTGTCCTGGCGTACCAGTTCCCAGCCGTCCAGCCATGCCGGCGCCGCGTCTCCGAATGGCAGAGCGGCAGCCGCTTCCGCGTACACCAGCGCGCCGGGCGCCAGCAATGGTTTGCACAATGGCAGCGATTTGGCCAGCAAATCCACATTGTAGGGCGGGTCCAGAAACAACAGATCGAAGCGTTCACCGCGTCCTGCCAGCGATTGCGCACTGGCCATGGCATCCGCGCGCAGCAGCTGCACATTGTCGGCGCGCAGCTTGGTCTTGATGGTGTCGAGCTGGCGCACCACCGCAGCGTTGGCGTCGATCATGAGGACCTTGTCCGCGCCGCAGCTGGCCGCTTCGAAGCCGAGTGCGCCGCTGCCGGCGAACAGGTCGAGGCAGCGGGCCGATGCCCAGTCGCCATCGCGCAAGTGGTTGATCCAGTTGAACACCGTCTCGCGCACCCGGTCCGGGGTGGGGCGCAGGCCGAGCGCGTCCAGCACCGGCAGCGGCGTGCGCTTCCAGGCGCCGCCGATGATGCGCACCTGCTGGGGCGGCGGCGCGCGATGGACCGGAACTTTGGCGGGTTTGCTGGGCTTGGCGGAGTGTCTGGACATGGCGGCACCGGATGATTGAGGGCGGCACTATAGCACGCCCTCCCTGCCCGCCCGGCCGCTAGCGGCGGTCCGCCGCGAGGGTGTGGAAGTCGTCGATCCAGCCTTGCATGCGCTTGTGCGCATGGGCTTTCTGGCCCGGCGTGGCGATCTTCGCCGCCGTCAGGATCATATTGATGGTGCCGTCGATCTGGCCATCGTAAAAGGCTTTGCGCTCGGGACCGTCGAAGCGGGCGAAGATCTCCTTGATCAGGTTATGCAACAGAGCCATGGTGGCATCCTTGCTCAGCTTTTCCTGCTGCACCTTGCGCAGCACAGACACAATCTTTTTCTGGCGCAGGATGCGCTCTTCCAGCCACATTTCATTGTTCAAGGGGCGCGCGTCCGAGACCTTGCGCAGCGCCGCTTCCTGCTCCCGGCTGAAGTTGCCGAACCACAGCTCGAACTGGTCCATGGTTTTTTCGAAACGCTGTTTCTGCCGGGCTTCGACATCACCCCGGAGAAACTTTTTGCGGTACTTTTCGTTGTTATCGTTGAACTTCTTTTCCATCTGGGCGATCTGTTCCGGCCGCACCGACCGCGCCAGGTCGGCCAGTTCCGGCAAGGCCTTAAAAGCCAGCAATTCGCTGCGCGCCCGGATGTCGTGATAATCGTTGACCAGGTCGGCCTGGGACAGGTTGCCCGCCAGCTGGCGCTGGGCATTCGCCAGCAGCTGGGCGTAATCGCGCAGCTGGGTCTGGCGGTGCCAGCGGAACAGCTCGTCGATATCCTGCTTGACCCAGCGCGACTGTTCCGAGTCCAGATCGAGATAGGCGTTCAGCCACCAATAGGTCAAGGTGTCGCCATTGTTATAGGTCAGTTTGATGGCGCTGCAAGCAGCCAGACTCAGCAGAAGTATCAGCGCGCACAACATGTGCAAGGGCCGGAGGAATGGATCGCGCATGTTAAACTTTTCCATAGTTTCAACTTTCTCCATTAACTCTTCTGACAAGCGCTTATGAACGTAGTCATTCTCGCCGCCGGCATGGGCAAACGCATGCAGTCCGCGCTGCCCAAGGTATTGCACCCCTTGGCCGGCAAGCCGCTGCTGGGCCACGTGATCGGCACTGCGCGCACCCTTGCGCCGAGCAAATTATGCGTGATTTACGGGCACGGCGGCGCAGCGGTGCCGGAAATGGTTGCACAGCAAAATACCGGCGAGCACGCCCACATCGATACCGCGCTGCAAGAGCCGCAACTGGGCACCGGCCACGCCGTCATGCAAGCCGTGCCGCAGCTCGATGAATCCGCTCCCACCCTGATCCTGTATGGCGACGTGCCGCTGACCACCGCCGCCTCGCTCAAGCGCTTGGCGGACGCGGCCGGCAGCGACAAGCTGGCCATCCTGACGGTCGAGCAGGCCAATCCTTTCGGCCTGGGGCGCATCGTGCGCGAGGGCGGCCAGATTGTTCGCATCGTTGAAGAGAAAGATGCCAGCGAGACCGAGCGGGCGATTCGCGAAATCAATAGCGGCATCATGGTCGCCCCTACCCGCCATTTGAAGAAATGGCTGGCGGCGCTGTCGAACAACAATGCTCAGGGAGAGTATTACCTGACCGATATCGTGGCCCAGGCCGTGGCCGACGGCGTGCCGGTAGTGTCGGCCCAGCCTTCGGCCGAGTGGGAAGTCGCCGGCGTCAACAGCAAGGTGCAACTGGCCGAACTGGAGCGCCGCCACCAGCTCAATATCGCCACCGCGCTGCTGGAAAAGGGCGTGACGGTGATGGACCCGGCCCGGCTTGACGTGCGCGGCGAACTGATCTGCGGGCGCGATGTCGTCATCGATGTGGGCTGCGTGTTCGAAGGCAGGGTCGAACTGGCCGACGGCGTGCGCGTCGGCGCCCATTGCGTGCTGGTCGACGCGTCCATCGGCGCCGGCGCCAGCATCAAGCCCTTCTGCCACATCGAGCAGGCGGTGGTGGGCGCGCAATCGCAGATCGGCCCGTACGCGCGCCTGCGTCCCGGCACCGAACTGGGTCAGGATGTACACATCGGTAACTTTGTGGAAGTCAAGAACAGCCAGGTGGCCGCGCACAGCAAGGCCAACCATCTGGCCTACGTGGGCGACGCCACGGTCGGTTCGCGCGTGAACATCGGCGCCGGCACCATCACCTGCAATTACGATGGCGCCAACAAGTTCCGCACGGTTATCGAAGACGATGCCTTCATCGGCAGCGACAGCCAGCTGATCGCTCCGGTGACGGTCGGCAAGGGCGCCACCCTCGGCGCCGGCACCACCCTGTCGAAAGACGCGCCGGCCGGCAAGCTGACCGTCTCGCGTCCGCGCCAGGTGACGATCGACAGCTGGGTGCGTCCGGTCAAGGTCAAGAAGTAAGGACGTTCAGGCCGACAGCGCGGGGGCGATCGGCCCCCGCGCGGCCTTGAAGGCCGGCACCAGCGAGGCCATCAGCGCCACCGCCAGCACCACCACCACGGCCATGAGCATGCGCTCGATGTCCAGTTCGACCAGCGTGTGGCCGTGGCTGATCGCGGTTTCGGGAGTGGTCAGCCGGTTGACCATCCAGGCGATCAGGCTGCTCGACACCAGGCTCAGCGCCACGCCCATCAGCGCCATCCACAGCGCTTCCGACACATACATCAGGAACACGCCGCTGCTGCCCATGCCCAGCGCGCGCAGGGTGGCCACCTCGCGCCGCCGCTCCAGGGCGTTCATGGAAATGGTGGCGGCGATCGTCGCCGCGATGACGGCGAACACCATCCCGGCCACGCTGTCGAACGCCAGGTCGGACGCGCCGCGCTCATCGATCCACGCGGCCGATTGTTCCTTCCAGGTACGCACCGTCGCTGCGATGCCGGCATGGCGCAGTGCCGTGGCCAGTTCGCGCCGGCGCGGCGCCAGGCTGTTAGGATCGTGCAGGAAGATCACCAGGCGCTCCATATCGTCGCCCTCGTTGCCGCCGTGCGGCAGGGCCAGCGCCACGCCGCGGTTGGCCTCGACCAGGCGGCGCACGCGCTGCGCCTGATCGGGATCGAAGCCGCGCGCGGACTGCTCGTCGGCGGCCACCGGCGATACGCTCAGATGGCCCAGCTGGGAACCCACCACGCTCTGATATTCGATTTCCGCCCGCACACTGGCGATATGCCCGGCAAACAGATCGAGCACGCACAGGCTGGCGCCGATCAGCAGCACCGCCAGCACCGCGCGGCTGCGTCCCAGCAGCAAGGTGCGCAGTGCCAGCCTGTGCGGACTCATAGCCGGACCCGCAGCGGCGTGCGGGCGCGATCGGCGCTGGTGCGCAACAGGCGCCCTTCCGACAACTGCAAGGTGCGCGTGGAGCGGCTGAGCTGGCGCTGGTCGCGCGTGGTGATCAGGAAGGCCGTGCCGCTGTCGCGTTGCTCGCTCGCAAACAGGTCCAGCATCATGCGCACGCAGCCGCGATCCTGGCGCGAGGTCGGTTCGTCGGCCAGCACCAGGCGCGGGCGCGCGATCAGGGCGCGCGCAATGGCCACGCGCTGGCACTGGCTGGGGTCCAGCCGGGCCGGATAATGGCCGATCTGGCCGGCCAGCCCCAGCTGCGAGAGCAGATGATCGGCCCGCTGCTGCGCCTGTTCCAGGCCGTCGCGCTCGAGGCGCTGGCGCAGCAGCAGCGGCAGCAACACGTTCTCGCGCGCCGTCATCACCGGAATCAGGCTGAAACCCTGGAACACAAAGCCGATCAGCTCGGTGCGCAACTCCGCGCGCGCGTGTTCGGACAATTTCGATACCAGCACGGTATCGACGACGACGCTGCCCTCGGTGGCGCTTTCCAGCAAGCCGATGAGATTGAGCAACGTCGTCTTGCCGCTGCCCGATGGGCCGCACACCGTCACCATCTCGCCGCCGGCGATCGCCATATGGATATCGTTGAGCGCATGCACCCCGCTGGCACCGCCGCCGAAATACTTATGCACACCCGTCAGACGTACCAGCTCCACCCGGTTCGACCCTGCGTACTCGCCGCCATCCATGCTCCACTCCTCCACTCAACAGTTGCCATTGGACACTGTTACCGTGTAGCATCGGTTGAGTTAAAGCAAAGCCAGCCGCTTAAACGGTGATGCGTGTCTCGAACTTGCTGCGGAAGGTGGAAAAGTAGGCTTTGACGTTACGCACATTGACTTGGGTGGCGAACAGGCGGTGCGCGAGCAGGTGGTAAGCGCGCATGTCCGCCACTTGAATGATCAGCACGAAATCCGGTCCCGGCGACACGCGGTAACACTGCAGCACGGCCGCCTCGGCCGCCACATGGCGCTCGAACTCGTCCATGCGCTCGGCAGCCTGCACGTCCAGGGTGATTTCGACGATGGCGGTCAGGCGCGCGCCCACTTTTTCCGGCGCCACGATCGCCACCTGGCGCGAGATCACCCCGTTCTCGGTCAGCTGCTTGACCCGCCGCAGGCAGGTCGGCGGCGACACGTGGACGAGTTCGGCCAGCTCGGCATTGGTATGCGAAGCGTCAATCTGCAGCACATTCAGGATGCGACGATCGACCTCGTCGAGTTGGATGTCGGTGGATTTGCTCATTTTGCGAATCTATCAGAATAATTTGAAATAAAATTTCACGCTTGATGTTGCCTGAAATTTTATTACGTTTTACCTCATAATACGATAGCTTATTTCATCCTGGCTCATCTAGGATCTTGGCATTGTCACAATCAACGAAAGAGGTCATTCCATGTGCGGTATCGTCGGAGCAGTAGCGCAGCGCAACATCACCCCTATCCTGCTGGAAGGCCTCAAGCGCCTGGAATACCGTGGCTACGACTCCTGCGGCGTCGCGCTGCACGTTGACGGCAAGCTGCAGCGTTCGCGCAGCACCTCGCGCGTGGCCGACCTGGAAACCCAGGTCAAGGAGACCGGCCTGCAAGGCTACACCGGCATCGCCCACACCCGCTGGGCCACGCACGGCGCGCCCGCCTCGCACAACGCCCACCCGCACTTTTCGCCGAGCGAAGAAGGCGCCCGCATCGCCCTCGTCCACAACGGCATCATCGAAAACCATGACGAGCTACGCGCCGAACTGCGCGCCCTCGGTTACGAATTCCAGAGCCAGACCGACACCGAAGTCATCGCCCACCTGGTCGAGCACATGTACAACGGCGACCTGTTCGACACCGTCCAGCAAGCCGTCAAGCGCCTGCACGGCGCCTACGCCATCGCCGTGTTCGCGCGCGAAGAACCGCACCGCGTCGTCGCCGCCCGCCAGGGTTCGCCGCTGATCGTCGGCGTCGGCCAGGGCGAAAACTTCGTCGCCTCCGATGCCATGGCGCTGGCCGGCACCACCGACCAGATCATCTACCTGGAAGAAGGCGACGTCGTCGACCTGCAGCTGTCGAAAGTGTGGATCGTCGACGTCGACGGCCGCCCGGTCGAGCGCGAAGTCAAGACGGTTTACGCCCACACCGGCGCGGCCGAGCTCGGTCCATACCGTCACTACATGCAGAAAGAAATCTTCGAGCAGCCGCGCGTCATCGGCGACACGCTCGAAGGCGTCACCGGCGTCATGCCGGAACTGTTCGGCGACGAAGCCTATAAAGTCTTCAAGCAGATCGACCGCGTGCTGATTCTGGCCTGCGGCACCAGCTACTACGCCGGCCTGACCGCCAAGTACTGGATCGAATCGGTGGCAAAGGTGCCCGTCAGCGTCGAAATCGCCAGCGAATACCGCTATCGCGACACCGTTCCGCACCCGGACACCCTGGTCGTGACGATCTCGCAAAGCGGCGAAACGGCCGACACCCTGGCCGCGCTCAAGCACGCCCGCAGCCTCGGCATGACCAACACCCTGACCATTTGCAACGTGTCCACCAGCGCGATGGTGCGAGAGTGTGCGCTCGCTTACATCACCCGCGCCGGGGTTGAAGTGGGCGTTGCCTCGACCAAAGCCTTCACCACCCAGCTGGCCGCCCTGTTCCTGCTGACCCTGACCCTGGCCCAGGTCAACGGCCGCCTGACCGACGCCGAAGAAGCCGAGTACCTGAAACAGATGCGTCACCTGCCAGTAGCGATCAGCTCGGTGCTGGCGCTGGAACCGCAGATCATCGCTTGGGCCGAAGATTTCGCCCGCAAGGACAACGCCCTGTTCCTGGGCCGCGGCATTCACTATCCGATCGCCCTGGAAGGCGCGCTGAAGCTGAAAGAAATTTCTTATATTCACGCTGAAGCCTACCCGGCGGGCGAACTCAAGCACGGTCCGCTGGCGCTGGTGACCGATGAAATGCCGGTCGTCACCATCGCCCCGAACGATGCCCTGCTCGAAAAGCTCAAGAGCAACATGCAGGAAGTGCGTGCGCGCGGCGGCCAATTATATGTGTTCGCCGACGTCGATTCGCGCATCACCTCGGGCGATGGGCTGCACGTGATCCGCTTGCCGGAACACTACGGCCTGCTGTCGCCGATCCTGCACGTGGCGGCTTTGCAGTTGCTGGCGTATCACACCGCGCTGGCGCGTGGTACGGATGTGGATAAGCCGCGGAATTTGGCGAAGTCGGTGACGGTGGAGTGATTCGGGTTGAGCACGTGATTCGAATGACAAGGTCAAATTATGTCTGTCAAAGTCAAATTATGTTTGTCAAAAGCGGGGCATGTTTGTCAAATTTCGGTAGATTAACGTTGACACTCAAAAAGTCCTTGCCCTAGCAGCATAAGTTCCTAATGATCCACGGCGTGTTCTCATGCATTTTTTTGAGAATACGTCGTGGCCTTAAGTCGCTTACATGGTCGAGGAAGCGGATAGGCTGCTCCGGATGAGCCGAAACAACTCCGCTTGATAGCGTGCGTCCTCTAGAGCATCGTGCGTGCCTGCCGATGTTGCTAATAGCGTCCGTTTCATGTTGCTCGAGCGCGTGTCATGCCAGCTGCAGCCCTGCGAACCCATGAACAGTGACTTGATGTCCAGCGCTGCAAAACCGAAGGGATTGCTACCAACGAACCTGTGAAAGTAATAGTTCACGAACGACCAGTCAAAAGCAGCGTTCAGCCCGACAAATACGGGGGTAGAACCAACACATACCTCTTGAACCCATTGTGCAAATTCTTCCATCGCCGCCTCCGGCGTCAGCCCCGTCACCACAAGCTCTTCCAAGTGTAGACCTGTGACTTTGAGTGCTTGCGGTTCGGCGTTCATCGAAATCGGCTTAATCAGACAGCTAAACGCGCGATCAGGTTCGTATGCAGAACAGGCGCCGATCGACAAGAGACTATACTCACCTGGGATCGGGCCGGACGCTTCGATGTCAACGGAAATGAAAGTTTCATTCATATTTGTTAGGCAATCAACGGGTCATCGGGGACAATCGGCGGACGTGCCTTAACCGATTCGAGGTGTTCGCGAAAGCGCGCACGGCGTTCAGACACATCACCGGTTGGCTTCCATACATGGGCAGCGTAGGTAGTGACGTCGAATGGCGGCTTTGTACCGTCGCGCACAGTAACGATAGTGCGGGCACTGCGCCCAAGGGCATATCCCAGTTCCAGGAAGCAGTTGGGTCGCTCGCCCGTGAGGTCAGCGATAACGAGACCGCTACGCCGCAACTTCGAGAAGATGTCTTGGTCAATGCGTGACTGTTCAACTGCTTGCTTGCCATCGACTACGACCAGGCTGTAACCATATTCTTCCTCGATCACAGGCTTCACCACCACTGCGAAAAATTCGTCCACCGCGGCGTAGTCCGGGAGGTCGGGATTGAGCAAGCGTACCGCAAATGCGGCAGGCGGCTCGAGCGATTCAAGGAGCTCGATCACCCGCTCTGCGATCTTTCCTGGTTCGCTCCGGGAGTTTGGCGTTACCCTCGCCAGCCATGTGAGGGCTGGGTTGTGATCTCTTGTCCTGAACAGCTTTTGGGCATTACCGGTGTTTGCAAAATTGCACACGCGATGGGTTCCCGATCCTGGCGTGGAAACAGGGAAGTCGACGGGGATAACTGGTTTGCCAGCGTCGTGGTAGGCATTAGCGAGGAACAGAACGCCTTCGCCCCCTCCAACTGTGATCAGAATATCACCGTGACGTGCCTGTATTTCCATGCGCTTGCTGTTCATATTCCAGTGCGCTGCATGGTCAATTCGGACGTTGTCGGTTCCGCTGAACCCATCCCAGAATTCGACATACTCCTCAGGGATCTGCTCATCATTCTTATGATGCTTAACCGCAACTGCGACTGGAGTCGGCGCGCCGTGCGGCCGCAGGTGCAGGTTCTGGGCGATCGTCGTCCAAATTAGCCACTCGAAGCAGAATGGGATCCCATCAGTGCGCTTTTTTTCGGCGTCCACGGGAAGGACGAAAGTGGCGCCCTTCTTCATCAGGTCTTTGACGAGTTGCTGTACGAACCGCCGTGCCCGTTCAGCCTCGGGTGTCGCGGCCACGGTCTCCTCAGGCAAACTGCCCGCGATATGAATACGCCTGCCAAAAACTGCGGAAGTCATCACTTGTCCTCCATGATCGGCGACGGACGCAGCGTCGAGGCAGCAGTAACCAGGTCGTCGGCATTCAGTGCCCGTGTCGGGAATGCCTTAGCCAGCGCTGCAGGATACAGACGGGTTCGGATATCGGAGTATGTCCACCCTGGCTTCCCTGGCTTCGGCCCCGTCGCTGTGACCAGCTTGTGCAAGTCGGCTGGGGTCAGCTGGACACCCGCAAGATCGGACTGGAACAGCTGCAACCGTTCCTCGTCGTTTGGCCGGGCGAACTCCTCGATGATGGCAGCCCGCCGGAGCAAAGCCGGGTCGATAACGGACAACCGGTTAGTGCAGAGGAACACGACAACGCGTCCGCCGAAGCGGCGAATATCGTCGATACATTGAATCAACGTGTTCACTGCCACCTTGTCTTCATGATGGCTATGCTCCTGCGAGCGAACGGTTGCGAGCGAGTCTGCCTCGTCGATCACCAGGAAGGCCCGCCGGCTCTTGCCAGCGGTCTGGACAACTTCCGCAAAGGCCTGGGTGATCAGGGTACCCATTTCACCAACACGTCCACTGCCCCGAACGCGATTGCTGAGCCGGAAGAGCAAAGGATCTTCGCAGCGGGATTCGCGGGCGAGTCGATTTGCCACACACTCAGCTGTGGCGGTTTTGCCGGTCCCGACGTCACCGTGGAAGATCACAAGCGGGTACTGTTCCGCGACCAGCTCGCACACTGGAAGCCGGCCGTCGTGGTACTGCTTGCTCCAGCTGCCGAGGTCGGAAAGGTTCAACAGCAGACGCAGTTGCTCGTTCGTGCGTTCATAGCGCGTCTCGAACCCAAGCAAGGTTTTTTCGCGCGCGGTCAGCGAGAGGTCGGGCAGGATCGTCTTGCTGTCAAAAGCTGTCGATTGTTGGTTCATTAAGCATAATCCTTTCGTTGCATGCCAAAGCCATTGCTTGCGTAGTTGCGTCCGGTACCGGATCGCAGGCCGGAGTGACTGGTATCGACCGAGGTGGGCCCCCACGACAGTTCGAGCTTTTCACGCATTTTTTCCTTTGCCGCGCTGTCGTAGTCGGCTGTGTTTGAAATGACAACACGAATCTTTCCAAGTGGCGTATGCGGCCAACGAACGCCACCTGGACGGCTACCAGTCAGACTGCCGGCTTCCGTATCAACGTCGTAGGTAACGGCACGTACTTCGGTCCCCAGCCAATCAAGAAGCGTTACATCGACCTTTTGCAGGTAGCCGTTCTTGACCAGGCACTCCACGTCATGGGCATACTGCCTGGCCTCTTCCTGTGTCATCGCCTTTGAGCTGTCCGCCATCATCAGTAGATCGGTCCGGAAACTGCACACCACTTTTTCGATGTCGGCGAACGTGTAGCTCGCAGTTGAACTGTAGCTGCTGCTCATGCGGCCTCCTCGACTTTAAAGCGGGCGCCGAACAACTCCTTCCACACTTCCCCTTCATCCGATTCAGAAGCGTGGTACGCCGTTTCCCATGCGGACTCGGCTGCCTGCACGATTTCAACCCGCTCAGCCTCGGTGATGCGGCTCGCCACATTGTTGCTGCTGTTGACTGGATCGATGATGACGACCGGATCGGAAAAGTTTGGCACCAGCCATCCGTTTTCCGGGAACTTGATCACCTTCTTCAGACCAGAATCAGCGATGTACAGCAGGAAGTCGCGGAAGCGCTGCTCAATGGAGCCTCCCTTGCCGTTCTCATCGAGCAGGTGCGCCATGATCAGCTCGACCATGAACGATTTGAGCTTGATCTCGGCGTGTCGGCTCCAGCGCTTTCCCAAACGCACAAGAGTACGGAAATTCGGATCGATGTCTTTCCGAGCCTGTACGAACTTGACCTGGCACGGCGCACAGGTCTCGATCCTCGAGCCATCGTTGATGTCGTACTGCCAGCCGTAGCCGTCCTTCGACGAGTTTTCGATCACAGGGACGATATCGACACTCAGTCCGCTGCCCACGAAGGTGACCGTAGCGGCCTTGCGTTGGATCTCGAAATCCTCAACCGACTTGTTGGGATACAACTTGATCAAGATATCGTAGATCGTCTGGGTCAGGGACTGCAGCGTCTCGTGGTCAACGTCCTTTCCCGAGATGTAGACGACGACATCGACATCTACCGGGTCTTCGTTCGTCTTCCTCAAAATCGTGAATTTTGCGAAGGACCCGGCCTTCACCACCTTGCTGACTTTGACGTCGGTCTGCTCCTTGAGACGGGCGCCCAATGCCGCCACAAGGCGATCAACCTGCTCGTGGTACTCCTTGCGCTTGTCGGCCGGCAGCCGCAAGACATTCGAGTCGTAGAACTGCAACTTTGCGTTACTTAATGGCATCGTTTGCCTTCCTTTCAGGATTAGCTTTGGCCTGGCCTCAAGGGTAGCCTCATTATCACGTACAAAAATTATACGCATAGTAAATATACTAGCAGAAATTTTAGACGCGTGTTAACCTATCGGTATGGATGAGAACAAAATGCCCACAAGCACGGTCGACACTGAACTTGGCCCAGCGTCAGTTAGCTCAAGTTGGGGACAGGAACGAAGACTGGAGTTCATTGATTTCCGTCTTCGGTGGGAAAAAACCGTCAATCGATCAGATTTGCGTAGCCATTTTGGGATCTCAATCCCCCAAGCTTCGCTAGACATAGCCAAGTACACCCAGCTCGCGTCGAACAATCTCGTGTATGACCGTAGTTCACGTACTTATCGTGCTACCGCGGCATTTGTGCCGACGATAGGCAACACGTCTCCACAACGCTATCTGGACGAGCTACTGGCGTGCTCAAGAGGAATACTCAGCGAGAGTGATACTTATATCGGGTGGGCGCCGCCATTCGCGGCAGTGCCTGCCCCGGTGCGTCTAGTAGATGACAAGACCTTATCGTTGTTGTTGGACGCGATTCGATTCTGTGGAAGTGTTCGGATCAACTACCAGTCCGACTCTGACGATCAACCAACCGAACGCGTCATTTCGCCCCATGCTTTTGCCTTTGATGGATTCCGCTGGCACGTGCGGGCGTATTGCTTCTTCAGAGAGGCCTACCGAGATTTTGTTCTCGGTCGCATTCTGAACATCAGCATGGAGCCAGTACCTGGTCGGGACCCTGCTCTTGACTCGGGCTGGAATACACTCGTACGTCTGGTTCTCACCGCGAATCCTGACCTGACAGAGGGAAACCGACGTGCAGTCGAGCGAGACTATTCGATGACTGAAGGTGAAACAACGGTAGACGTACGGGAGGCCCTGCTTTACTACGTGTTAAAACAATTACAGTTGGGGCCGTTCTCCTCTGGGCATCTGCAGCCACCGCAGCTTTTGCTGAAGAATGGAGATGAAATAGAGCCATATCTTCAGAAAATGTCCATTGGTAGGCGGCCTGAGCATACCAATGATGGCACCCTCCACAACATAATTCCCGGACATGGCTATGAATCGCCACGGCAATTGTAAACATTCTTGAGCCATCATTCTGGCCGTCGCTCGGCTGGTGGATCAACACCTGACCGATTGGCGGCGCGGTAACGACCACAAGGGCAAGGGGGTCAGCCGATCGCCGTGCTGTGGACATCCGGGGCATCTACGAGCTGGCGGCACCTGTGCCAGGCACCGTCAACTCTGAGCCGGCACTCGACTTCATGAAGGCGGTGCGCAACATTGTGCGCGCCGCAATCGAAGATCAGAGTGGAGAAATGAAAACGCTTTAATGGCACAGGAACTACTAGAAAACTGCCGAGTATCAATTCGGCGTAGTGCAGCCCCTCGATGACGACAACAGACAACAAATCAACTTCCATAGACCAATCCCAGCTCAAGTGGATCGCCGATTTCATTTGGAACATCGCCGACGACCGGCTGCGTGATGTCTACGTCCGCGGTAAGTACCGCGATGTCATTCTGCCCTTTATCGTGCTCCGCCGACTGGATGCACTGCTTGAGCCAACGAAGAAGGACGTGCTGTCGATGAAGGCGCAGCTCGACGCCGCTCGTGTCGCCAACCAGGATGGCGCGCTGCGGGGCGCCGCAGGCCAAGCGTTCTACAACACGGCTGCTACCACGCTGGCCGACCTGCAGGCCATTGCCAGCGGCCAGCGCCTGCGCGACAGCTTCATCGCTTACCTGGACGGCTTCTCACCGAACGTGCAGGAGATCCTGACCAAGTTTAAGTTCCGCGACCAGATCCAGACGCTTGTGGAAGCGGACATCCTGGGCCACATGATCAGCGATTTCCTGAACCCCGACGTTAACCTGTCGCCCAAGAATGTGCTGGACGAAGATGGGCGCGTGCGCCTACCCGGCCTGGACAACCACGGCATGGGCACGGTGTTCGAGGAGCTGATCCGCCGTTTCAACGAAGAAAACAATGAAGAAGCCGGTGAGCACTTCACGCCGCGTGACGTAGTCAGCCTGATGGCCAAGCTGCTGTTTCTGCCGGTGGCCGACAAGATCCAGTCCAGCACCTATTCACTGTACGACGGCTGCTGCGGCACCGGCGGCATGCTGACGGTGGCCGAAGAGGAATTGCTGGAGCTGGCACAGGACCACGGCAAGGAGGTGTCTATTCACCTCTTCGGGCAGGAGATCAACCCCGAAACCTACGCAATCTGCAAGGCCGACCTGCTGCTGAAGGGCGAAGGTGCCGAGGCAGACAATATCGTCGGTGGCGCCGACAAGTCCACCCTCTCGGCCGACCAGTTCCCGTCGCGCGACTTCGACTTCATGCTATCGAATCCGCCCTATGGCAAGAGCTGGAAGACCGATCTCGCCCGCCTAGGTGGCAAGAAGGAGTTCAGCGACCCACGCTTCATCGTCAAGCACGGCGACGACCCGGAATTCAAGCTGATCACGCGCTCCAGCGATGGGCAGCTGATGTTCTTGGTCAACAAGGTGCAGAAGATGGTGCACAACACCGAGCTGGGCAGCCGCATTGCACTGGTGCACAATGGCTCGGCACTGTTCACCGGCGATGCCGGCCAGGGTGAGAGCAACATCCGCCGCTGGGTGATCGAGAACGACTGGCTCGAAGCCATCATCGCCTTGCCGCTGAGCATCTTCTACAACACCGGCATCGCCACGTACATCTGGGTGCTCACTAACCGCAAGGCTGAGCATCGCCGCGGCAAAGTGCAGCTCATCGACGCCAGCCGCTGGTTCCAGCCGCTCCGGCGCAACCTGGGTAAGAAGAACTGCGAGATGTCGAAGGACGACATCCAGCGCGTGATGGATTACTACCTGGCCCAACCGCCGGCAGATGCGCAGGCCGCAGCGTCTACGCCGGAATGCAAGTGGTTTAATAACGCCGACTTCGGCTACTGGAAGATCACGGTCGAGCGCCCACAGCGCCTGAAGAGCCAGCTCAGCCACCGCGCCATCGAAGCCCTGCGCTTTGCGTCGGGTGACGAGGCGCTGCGTATAGAGGCCTACGGCCGTTGGGGCGAGAGGCTCTACACTGAGTTCTACAAGGTGCGGCCCGAAATGGAGGCCTGGCTCAAAGGCGACGACGGCACGTCGGACGACGATGAAGATGAGGCTGACGACGACGGCGACGCCAGGCCTGCGCGCAAGGTCGTGCCCGAGAAGCGCCGCAAGAAGCTGCTGGACCCAACCACCTGGGTTCGCGACAAGCAGCTGGTCGACCTAGCACGGCTCGCCCAGAAGTCGCTGGGCGAAGACGTGTTCGACGACCACAACGACTTCCGCGCCCGGTTCGAGGCCACGCTCAGGACGGCGGGCCAGAAGATCAGCGCCCCCGATAAAAAGCTGATCTACCGTGCCGTGAGCTGGCGCGACGAGACGGCGCCGCCCGTCATCGCCAAGCGCACCAAGCTGAAAGCCAGCGAGCACTTCGAGCCCGGCTTCGACGGCGCTTACCTGGAACTGGACGGCAAAGACCGCTACATGGTGGAGTACGAGCCCGACACCGACCTGCGCGACACTGAGCAGGTGCCGCTGACCGAAGCCGGCGGCATCGAGGCCTTCTTCCAGCGCGAAGTGCTGCCCCATGCGCCCGATGCCTGGATCGACATGACTACGACTAAGATCGGCTACGAGGTCTCGTTCGCACGCTACTTCTACAAGCCGGTGCCGTTAAGGACGCTCGAGCAGATCAAGGACGACATCCTCGAGTTGGAACGCCAAACGGGCGGCCTGCTGCAAAAGGTAGTGGGGGCTGTCTGATGCTGGCACCGTACCCGAACTACACGCCATCTGGCCTGCCCTGGGCACCCCAGATCCCTGAGGGTTGGCAAGTGCAGCGCAATGGGCGCTTGTTCAGCCACCGGGTTGAAACCGGCTATCCGGACCTGCCGATCCTAGAGGTGTCGCTGCGCACCGGCGTGCGTGTGCGCGACATGGTAAACGGCAAGCGCAAGCAGGTCATGAGCGCGAAGGAGAAGTACAAGCGCGCCGTCAAGGGGGACATCGCCTACAACATGATGCGCATGTGGCAGGGCGCGGTCGGTCCTGCACCGACTGATGGCTTGGTCAGCCCGGCCTATGTAGTGGTCAGGCCCCATGTGGGCGTGAACACCACGTACTTCAGCTACCTGTTCCGCACAGCCTCCTATATGCAGGAGGTCAACAAGTTCTCTCGCGGCATCGTGGCAGACCGGAATCGGCTTTACTGGGAGTCTTTCAAACAGATGCCAGTGCTAGTTCCCACAACCAAAGAGCAGGAACAGATCGCGGCGTACCTGAGAGCACAGGACGCGCGAATCGCGCGCCTGATCAATGCGAAGCGTGAGCTCGTTGCGCTCTTGGAGGAGCAGAAGCAGATCATCATCGAGCGGCTAATCACGCAGGGCTTGGACGGCTCTGCGCCACGTATCGCATCCAAGCTCGATTGGATTCCTACCATACCGGCGCATTGGGGGCAGTTCAAGATCAAGCACATCGCGCTATTCAACCCGTCGAGAACAGAGAGCGCAGCGCGTCGGCTCAGTGATGACATGGTCTCTTTTGTCCCAATGGAAGCAATCTCGGTCGACGGCGTGTTGGGGGCTGTCGAGAGCCGAAAGGCTGCGGAAGTCTGGGAGGGATACACGTACTTTCGCCGCAACGATGTGGTAATGGCGAAGATCACACCGTGCTTTGAGAACGGCAAGGGCGGCTTGCTCAACAAACTACCGACCGATATCGGCTTTGGCACGACGGAGTTCATCGTGCTCAGGGCACGGGAATCGCGGGTTCGTCCGGCGTTTCTGGCACATGTACTGTCCCTGAAGACGTTCCGCAACCGCGGAGCCGACGCGATGACCGGTGCGGCCGGGCAGCAGCGAGTACCGCTGGCGTTCGTCAAGGGTTTCGAAATCGCGTTGCCACCCTTGGACGAACAAGACCGGATCCTCGCTGCGCTTGAAGTGGCCACCACGGAACAGGATGTCGCGCTTCAGAGAGTCGGTAACGAAATCACACTCCTTCGCGAATACCGCGATCGGCAGATCGCCGACGTGGTAACGGGCCAAATCGACGTACGGTACTGGCAACCTGATCCCGAAGATCAGATCACTGAAGAAGCCCTGACGGCACTTGGCGATGATGACGACACCACGGAAGAGGAAACTGATGGCGACGACGGACACGACTGAAAAGGGGCTGGAAAGCCTAATCGTGCGGCACCTGACCGGGCAGTCCCCGGCACAGGCCGTACCCGCCGACACCGCGCAGGACGGCGCTGGCCACTATGCGGTGGGCAGCTACGTGCAGGGCGGCCCGGTCGACTACAATCGCGACCTAGCGCTGGACGTGCCCAAGTTGCTGGCCTTCCTGCAGGACACGCAGCCCAAGACCTTCGCGGCCCTGGGCCTGGCCGACGAGGGCACCAAGCGAACCCAGTTCCTGCACCGCCTGCAGGGCGAGATCGCCAAGCGGGGCGTGGTGGACGTGCTGCGCAAGGGCGTGAGTCACGGGCCGGCCCACGTGGACCTGTACAAGGTGCTGCCCACGCCCACCGATCCGGCATCGGCGGAGAACTTTGAGAGGAACGTCTTCAGCATCACGCGCCAGCTGCGTTACAGCAACGACGAGACCCAGCGCTCGCTGGACATGGTGATCTTCCTGAACGGCCTGCCGTTGATCACCTTCGAGCTGAAGAACTCGCTGACCAAGCAGACCGTGCAAGACGCCGTGGTGCAGTACCAGACCACGCGGCCGCCACATGAGCTGCTTTTCCAGCTAGGCCGGTGCATGGTGCACTTTGCGGTGGACGACGCCGAGGTGCGCTTCTGCACGCACCTGACGGGCAAGAGCTCGTGGTTCCTTCCCTTCAACAAGGGCCACAACGACGGCGCGGGCAACCCGCCCAACCCGCATGGCCTAAAGACTGACTACCTGTGGAAGCAGGTCCTGGCTAAGGAGTCGTTGGCCAACATCATCGAGAACTTCGCCCAGATCGTTGAGGAAGAGGACGAGAAGGGCAAGAAGAAGCGCAAGCAGGTCTTTCCGCGTTACCACCAGCTGCGCTCGGTGCGGGCGCTGCTGCAGGCCGCGCGCAGCGAGGGGGTGGGCCGCCGCTACCTGATCCAGCACTCGGCAGGCAGCGGCAAGAGCAATACCATCGCCTGGCTGGCGCACCAACTGGTAGAGCTGAAGGCGCCGGCTGACCCGCTGAAGCCGCTGTTCGACACGGTGGTGGTGATCACTGACCGCCGCGCACTGGACACGGCCATCGCCCGCACCATCAAAGGCTTCGACCATGTGTCATCGATCTTTGGCCACTCCGATAGCGCCGACGAGCTGCGTGGCTACCTGAGCCAGGGCAAGAAGATCATCGTCACCACGGTACAGAAGTTCCCCTGGGTGCTGGACGAGCTAGGCGGCATGGCGACCAAGCGCTTTGCGCTGCTGATCGATGAGGCTCACTCCAGCCAAGGCGGCAAGACCACGGCCAAGATGCACCTGGCCTTGTCTGGCAGCGATGGCGATGAAGAAGACGACGAAGAGTCGGTGGAAGACAAGGTCAACCACCTGATCGAGTCGCGCAAGATGCTGGGAAATGCCAGCTACTTCGCCTTCACTGCCACGCCAAAGAACAAGACACTGGAGCTGTTCGGCGAGCGCTATGAAGAAGGCGACAAGGTCCACTTCCGCACGCGGCCGGCGCTGACCTACACCACCAAGCAAGCCATCGCCGAGGGCTTCATCCTCGACGTGATCAAGAACTACACGCCGGTGGCCAGTTACTACCGCGTGGCCAAGACGGTCGAAGACGATCCGGACTTCGACAAAAAGAAGGCGCTGAAGAAGATCCGCACCTATGTCGAGTCGCACGAGAAGGCGATCCGCAAGAAGGCCGAGATCATGGTGGACCACTTCACGGTGCAGGTGGCAGGCAAGCGCAAGATCGGCGGTCAGGCGCGGGCCATGATCGTGTGCAGTGGCATCGCACGTGCGGTGGACTACTATTTTGCTGTCTCCGACTACCTGAAGGAGATCAAGAGCCCGTTCAAGGCCATCGTGGCGTACTCGGGCGAGCATGAGGTCAACGGCCAGAAGCGCACCGAGGCGGACCTGAACGACTTCCCCAGCAAGGACATTCCTGCCAAGCTCAAGCAGGACCCGTATCGCTTCCTGATCGTGGCCAATAAGTACGTCACCGGCTTCGACGAGCCGTTGCTGCACACGATGTACGTGGACAAGCCGCTGGCCGGCGTGCTGGCCGTGCAGACGCTTTCTAGGCTGAACCGCGCCCATCCGCAGAAGCACGACACTTTCGTGATGGACTTCGCCGACAACGAAGAGGCGGTGAAGGCCGCGTTCCAGGACTACTACCGCGCCACGGTGCAACTGGGCGAGACCGACCCGAACAAGCTGCACGACCTGAAGGCCGATCTGGATGGCCACCAGGTCTATGCTTGGGCGCAAGTCGAGCAGTTGGTGGCGCTGTTCGTGAACGGTGCTGAGCGAGACACCCTCGACCCAATCTTGGATGCCTGCGTGGCGGTCTACACCGAGCAGCTCAACGAAGAGCAGCAGGTCGAGTTCAAGGGCAAGGCCAAGGGTTTCGTGCGCAGCTACGGCTTCCTCGGCGCCATCCTGCCCTACGGGCACCCGGCATGGGAGAAGTTGTCGATCTTCTTGAACTTCCTGATCCCAAAGTTGCCGGCGCCTAAGGAGGAAGACCTGTCCAAGGGCGTGCTGGAAGCGATCGATATGGACAGCTACCGCCCCGAGGTGAACGCTTCACTGGCGATGGCTATGGACGAGGCCGACGGTACGCTGGAGCCGGCGCCGATGGGTGCCGGTGGTGGCCTGCCCGAGCCCGAGGTGGACAAGCTTTCCAACATCATTAAGACCTTCAATGACCTCTTCGGAAACATCGAGTGGAAGGACGCTGACAAGATCCGTAAGGTGATCGCCGAGGAGATCCCGGCGAAGGTGGCGCAGGATACGGCCTACCAAAACGCTCAGAAGAACTCCAGCAAGCAGAACGCCAAGCTGGAGCACGATAAGGCGCTGGGGCGCGTGGTATTGGCCTTGCTGACAGACCACACCGAGCTCTTCAAGCAGTTCAGTGACAACCCGAGCTTCAAGCGGTGGCTCACGGACTCGGTGTTTGATGCAACGTATAGAAAGCCCCCGGCAAGCGGTGGGGCGCAGGCTTCAATTTGAACACCGTGGTACCGAAGCTTGGTTCGTTCGCGCGGCCAGTCGAGTCCGCGCTTCTTTTCTCAGTCCACTTGATTGCACCGTATCGCGGTATAGACTGATCGAAGAGTATGGGCTGTGCGCCCTGCCAATGCTGTAATCGCTTTGGTAAGAACGATGAGACGCGTGCCAATTACTGATGACGACGTCGCTAGATGGAAGGCGCAAGGACTCGGCCTTGGTGAAGGCGCACACTACAAACCCTGGATCGATGTTCGATGTTTTTCGTCGAGAGGGCGGATGAGTCGTCGCCTTGGTGTGACGACAGGCAGGGTGCATCACCTCTTTTCCGATAACGAAAGTTGCTTCTTCCTGATGGCGGATTACGCAGCCGACGTCGTGGATATTCGTGAGCAGTTTCCATTGTTTCCTGAGTCGGCAACCCAGCACGTTGCATCATCGTTGGGAGTCCGTCATCCAAGCTATCCTCGAAGCCGAACGCCGATCGTCATGACGACGGATTTTCTGCTTACGAAAATTGATAAGTCCGGCAAGCGATCCTTGGTAGCCTTTAGCATCAAAAGCGCGGACGACCTGCGTGGCCGAAGCCGGAAATCTGTGTTGACAAAACTGGAGATCGAGCGACGGTATTGGCTTATGCGCGGTGTTCCATGGTACCTGTTCACAAGCGCCGAATTCGACAAGACCGTCATCGACAACCTGGAGTGGCTCAGTTACTTCATGGTGGAGCATGATGTCGACCGTGATGCTTTTGAAGCGCAGCTGCCCCGGTTTCTTGCGGCATTCAACACGCCATCCTTTGAAGGGCTCATGCTTGCAGACCGCCTGCGAGAGTGCGCGGCAGCGTTCGGTGCCGCTGTTTCCCCTGAACTGGCAACGGACATGTTCCGCTATTGCGCCTGGCACAAATTGATCAACCTGGATCTGCGTGTGCCGATCGGCTTGCGCTGTACTTCGGTAGTCCTACCCACCGCATCCGACCCGCGATTCACTTCAGCTCAAGAAGGTGGCCACAATGGATCTATTGTGCCCTGCTGAGGTATTCGAGCCGGTGCCAGGCGTTGTGGACACAGGCTTTGCATGCGCGCAGCGTGTTCTGTGGGTCGTGCCCGATGAAGACGTGCTCGTCACCATCGGCATACAAAACCCGTTGAAGAAGCCGGATGTGCATAGCCTGCGGACGGTGATGGGGCTCCTGAACGATGGCATGCTGCAGCGGGTCGAAGTGAAGCTGAGGCCTTACCTGTTCCAGCCCGAGGAAGCGATCTTGCGACGAAGCCTGGACGTCAGGGATCGAGCCTGGGCGATCATTGAACCTCTGGTACATGAAGACTGCATTCCTGAAATTTATCTCCCGCGTACCCGTGGCCGTCTGATCCTGGCGCGCGCTGCGGAATTGGGACTCGACCCCAAGCAGGTGTATCGGCCCTTGTATCGGTATTTGGCGTACGGGAGCTGTGTCGACGCGCTTATCGCGTGCTATGACTTGTGTGGCCCGTCTGGTCAGCGGCAGGAAGCGGGATCGAATAAGCGCGGTCGGCGGCCGGACCGGGTCAAACTGCAGAACGATCAATCTGTGCTCGGGCCGGCGAGAGTCGATGTCCAGACGAAAATCGTCCAGGGCATTCATGCGTTCCTAAAGCCTGGTGTGACGATCAAGAAGGCTTGGGAAGACACCAAGCGGACATACTTTAAAACTGCTGAGATTGAACACGGGAATCTGCTGATCCCGGTGCCACCTGAAGCGCACGAAGCACCGTCGCTGCACCAGTTCAAACAGGTCGTAAAGGAGATGAACCACGATTTTTCGCTTACCAAGCGCAACATCAGCACGACCACCTGGAACCTTAAGCATCGTGGAGTGTTGGGATCTTCCAGGAATCGGGTATTCGGGCCCGGGGCACGGTTCGAGATCGACGCAACTATCGTCGACGTCTACCTGGTATCGGTGTTCAACCGCGCTTGGCTGATCGGGCGGCCCGTCCTGTATGTCGTGGTCGACGTCTTCTCCCGGATGGTGGTGGGCTTTTATCTCGGGCTCGAGGGCCCGAGTTGGGAGGGCGCCCGGTTGGCATTGTTCAATGCGTTCTCGGACAAGATCGATTTCTGCCGGCAGCTGGGCATCAACATCAGCCCGGATCTCTGGCCATGTCATCACCTGCCTCACAAGCTACTGTGCGATAACGGAGAGCTGAAATCCAAGGCGTCGGATGCGTTGCCGAAAGAGTTCGGTATCACCATCCAGAACGCCGCGGTTCGCAGGCCTGACTGGAAGCCCAATGTGGAACAGCAGTTCAACCTCATCAATAACCACACCATCCATTTCGAGCCGGGGGCATTGAACCGCAGGCTGGACGAGATGAAACGACGCCACTGTTCGCTCGACGCTTCGCTGACAATCCCTGAGTTGAGCCGGATCCTGGCAAACAAGCTGATCAAGTACAACTTGTCTGCTTACCGTGCGGACGTACTACCCGATGAAATGCTGAGCGAGAATCTCATGGATGCGACCCCGCTAACGGTTTGGAACTGGGGTATGGAGCACCTGACGGGAGGAGCGAAGGTGCTCGAAAAACAGAGGGTATGGACGAAGCTGTTACCTGCCGCAACCGCATCGGTACGGCGTGACGGCATCTATTTTCATGGGCGCCGTTACGCGTGCGAGCGAGCTGTCCGCGAAGAGTGGTTTGCACGGGCAAGAACGAACGGCAAGGTCGAACCGATCGAGATTCGTCATCTGCCGTATGCGCCCGCGTGCATCTGGATTCTCAACGCCACGTCACGCGAGTGGGAGCCCTGCGAACTGTTGGACAACAACGAAAAATATAGGTTGGCCCGTCTGGAAGAGATGCTTGATCGCGCCAAGCTGCTTGGTTTGGAAGCGGACCGCAAGGCCTCGGAGCTGCGGCAGCTTTGTGCCACGCGGGATACCGAGTGCGAAGCCATCACGGCGGCCGCAAAGAAGGCCGCAGCGCAAGCCAAGCGGGGACTGAGCAAGACCGAGAAGAAGGCGAATGTGCAGGCGAACCGGGCCTTCGAGAAAACTGCCGAGCGAGTCGAACACGCGCGCGATGCGGCGCAGTCGTATTGCGATCCGCCGGCGCAGGACAACGTGGTGAAGTTGCGGCCCGATATGCGAAAACAAAACCCGCTCGACGACATCTGGGGTCTGTAACTGACCGGCTCCGGGAGCGGTGGTCATGATGGAGCAGCCGATGAGTACCGACCATTCTTCGCTCACATATGTCGAGCAGAATATCGCGGAGTATCGCGACAACCCGCTGATCGAAGCCCTGCCCCCTATCCTCACGGAAAAGGAAGCCGCGAGGGCGATGATTCTTCGTCCGCAGATCCAACCTGAAGAGCGCGCGATGTCGACCGAGGAGCGCTGGCACCTGCTTGCACGGCTCAAGTATGTCGTGATCCCTCGCCTGATTTTCTATGACGTGGAACGCACTATCTCGCGGCTGCTCCGGGCGGGCTACGTCGTCCGAAATCCGATCGAGGCGGCAACGTGGCGCAGTATCTATACCGCCCAAGATCGAGAGCAGTGGCGAAACCTCGACTGGCAACTGATCCCGTGCGAATCGCAACTGCTCATCGTCGGACTGAGCGGGTCTGGAAAGACAACCTGCGCCGATGCGATTTTGCGAACCTACCCCCAACAGGTTGTCCATCACGCTTCCTGGCGAGGGCGCCATCTCCCGATCACGCAACTCGTATGGCTGAAAGTGACCTGCCCTAAAAACGGCTCGATCTCGAGTTTCTGCCGTGAGTTCGCGCGACAGGTCGACACAGCTCTCGGCACCGGCGGCAAATACGAAAAACTGTTTTCAAGGACTGGAATGCGTGAGGACATGCTGGAAGGCGCCATGCGCCAGATCGCTGCGACCCACTTCCTCGGCATTCTGATTATCGACGAGATTCAGCGGCTCAGTTTGCAGAAGACGCACGGCACGGCGCCGCTGCTGCATTTCTTCCAGGATCTGCGCACGGTCCTCCGGGTGCCGGTGGTCGAAATTGGTACCAGCAAGGCCGCCAACCTGTTCACCAATGAGATGAAGGATGGCCGTCGGGCTTCGGAAAGCGGCCTGATCCAGTTCGAACGACCGCCAAAGCGTGTGAAGGAGTGGGACGATTTCGTTCGGCGCATCTGGACATATCAGTGGGTCCGGCAACCACGAGATCCGGATGACGAGATGCTGGATACGGTTTTCGATCTCAGTCAGAGCATCCCCGATTTCGTCGTGTTGCTCTTCAAGCTTGCACAGCAGCGGGCCATGCTCGATGGTACCGAAACGCTGACACCGAAGCTCCTGCGGCAGACGTATGACGACGGGTTGGCATTGCTTCATCCTGCGATCAATGCGCTGCGCACGAATACAACAAGGTCGCTGTCGCAATACGAGGATTTGCTGCCAGTCGACGAAGCCTTGGCGAAATTGCTCGAGTTTCCAAAACAGGTTACGGTCGTGCACGATTATCTCGACCAATTGTTTCCGGTAACAGGTTCTGCCGTGCCGGCAGAGGGGACTGGGCAAAGCGTATCACCACAGTCGGGTGACGGTAGCACCGAACCCGTCGATTCCTGTGCGGTCGATCCAGCACTACCGCCTGGGTACGTGGACATGCGGACCGCGGCTGATGCGGATGATCCGCACCAGTACCTAGTCGAGAAGGGAGTGATCAGTCATGAAGGCGTCGGCCTGGGCGGTCGTCGATGAATGGGCGGCGAAACCATCCGCAGTCCTGGAAGCGAAGCCGGCAGGAAAAGCTGGCGATGTCATCGTGCCCGAAGAGACAATATTTGGCATTGTGTCCCGCTACCACGCATTGACGGGGCATCCGACCTCCGGGGACACGCTGATCGAATTGCTGAACCGGCGATGCGTTACCTTGGGCACGGCGTTTCCCAGTGGCCTGAACCGGATCTCGAAGGATCTCCGGTTGCCGGTGAACACGATCGAGGAACTGATCGAAGGACACACGATCCTTCCGTGCTTCAGGCCATTTATGCACCACGCCCATTACACACGGATTGCCGATTCAGTGGCGACGGGCACGGCGAGCTGTACGAAAATCACCTTAGGACTGTTGGCGAGCCGCGTGGGAGCGGAAGATGTGCTGCGATTTTGTCCCGTCTGTGCTGGAGCCGACTGCGAGACGATTGGCGTAGCGACGTGGTATCGCGCGCACCAGTTCCCAGGTGTTCTCGTATGCCCTTATCACGGGGTTCCTCTCGTCGCATCCGATTGCCTCGCGCAGCGCCTGAAACGCACGCAGTTATTTCTTCCAGCTACGGCCGCGAAGTGGAACAGTCAGAAGAGCGTTTCGAACGTCGACGATCGGGCACTTGAAAAATTAGTGATCGTCTCGCGGCTCATTGCTCAGTTATTTTTGCTGCGGGATGTGCCAGTCGATCCGCTGACCTGGCGGAACCATTACCTCGCCCATTTGGTGGACCGGGACCTGGCTAAGGCCAGCATGAGGGTTCGTCAACGAGCATTGCAAAGCGCACTCCTCGATTTTTGGGGGAGCGTGAGGAACCTGCCCCCGTTTGATGGCATATTCGCGCGCTGCGCTGGGGACGATTCGTGGTTGACAAGTCTTTACCGCCGGCCTCGTGCCGCGCACCACCCGCTGCTGCATGTTCTGCTGATCGGGTTTCTGGCCGAGAGCGTCGAATCCTTTCTCTGGACTGACATCCCTTCCCCGGCGGTTACTTCCGTGCCTGACGAACAGGCATCTACAGCTACGGAATGCAAGATCGCCGAGCTGGCAGCCGAGGGCCGATCGATGCGTCAGGTGGCGAAAGAGCTTGGTCTGTCTGTCAACGCGGTCTTAGTCAAAGCGGAAAAAATCGGCATCGGCTTTACGCGCAGGTCCAAGAAGCTCGATGTCGCGGTACGTTCGCGAGTGCGGCGTGCCTTGGCGGCGGGCGATGCCATCGCGGATATTGTGAACACGACCGGACTGTCAGCATCGACTGTAAATCGTATTCTGGGAGCGGATCTCGGCCTGCAAACTCGGCGTATCACCACCATGCGGGAGCAGCGGCAGACGCAGGCCCGTGACAAGCTGAGAGCCGCTTTGGTCGCGTCACCATCAGCCGGATTCAAGGCGCTCCAGACTGCGCTGGGGGCCGACTTCATTTGGCTGTACCGGCACGATCGCGCATGGCTCCAGGCTCAGCTTCCCACCACACTTCGGATTGTGGAGCGGACCTCGTCAGTTGACTGGTGTGCCCGCGACAGGACGATGGCAGAACGCGTGGAGTTGGCGGCTGCAGCGATACTGGATCCGTCGAGACGCCCGCTGCGTGTGACCCTCAATGAGATCGGGCGATACACTGGCAACGCATCGTGGCTCGACAAGCACCTTGCGCGGCTACCCCGAACAGCAGAACTGCTGTCTCAAGTCCTTGAACCAGCTGCCGTGTTTCGGGCGCGCCAGCTTGCGTGGCGTGAGAAACATACTCAGGACGCGCTAGGTTAGCGGCTACACCGAAAGGTTGAGGGGAACTGCTACGCATCTCAATCCTTTTGAGCCTAGTCAGACTCGGCAATTTAGGTCTGACCTTTCGTGTAGTACTGTCGGCCAGCAGGAGGAAATTCCCGTTCCGGGCAAGGGCCTGCCCAGTCGCGTTGGATGCCGCGTTCCGCAAGCAGCCGCATTATGGTTTCTGCGTCGTAAGAAACCGATAAATCAACATCCTGAAAAAGATGCATCAGTACGAGGGAGCGATGGTATTCCACGCCTGACCGGGCTCTTACCACGCTGATCGGAGCATGCTTGTGCGCCAGCTTGGCCCATAAAATCCGTCGGGCATAAAAGTGCCAGTTGGATTCCGCACACTCTTCCAGCGCTCGCAGGGTTTCCGGAAAGGCGTGCCGATCGAGGGCTGCAGGATTCCAGCCGGTGTCTTTGGCGAGACGGTTGATCGTAACTTTTTCTGGCTTCCTGACAGATGCATACAGGGCGGCGGCCGTCGCCATAACCGAGCGCGCCCGCTCGCCATCTTTCTCACTCTTGCGCGGAACTTTGGTCGGGCCTACCGACCTCGGTTTCAGTTGCTGAAGCTTTCGTCTTAACTGGGTAATCGCTTCCAGATCGAGAGACACAAGTCGCTTCATCAATCCATAATGCGATTTCCACAGATCTTCTATGGAACAATCAGGAATATCGCGAGCGCGATCAGCAAGCTCGCGCAAAAGGCCCGCGATACGCTGTTTTACGCTCGGCTTGCTAGTACTCCCGGTGCCGATGCCGACGACCCGTCGTTTCATGGCGGGCCGTTCAATGCCAGCCGTTCGCTCATTTCCGCTGGTTGAACCGATGGTAGCCAGGAACTGGGGGGCCTCGCGAAACAGAAAATGCGCAAACAGCAGATGGCGGCCGAGTGGTGGTTCTGTGACGCAGGAATCGTTCAGCATCTTCAACCATTCGCTTAGCCGGTCGCCACGATAGGCCGCATCCGTCCTTCTGAGAAATGCTTTTCCATAGAATTTTTCCATCTCCGTTTTCACGCGAACATGGCTCACTCTGTCGTTGCCCCAACTGTAGCCGATTGCGCGCGCGCGCTCACGATAACTCTCTACCAGCACACGTGATGACACCGTTGAGTGTGGGGCTGACTGCAAAAGCGTCGCAGCGAACTGGGCGTAGGATAGCGCGACGGGGTCTGCTTCTTGTGCGGGCGATATGCTGTCGAAAACATATTTCTTGCAGGTGCATCGCCGCCACGGTACGAGGGCAAGATTGTAGTGCCGGCCGAATGAACACTCGCAGTGAGGGCATTTGTAAAGCAAGAGAGAACCATGCTTGCTGCACACTTCTACGCCGGGAATTTGATGTGATCGGTGAATGTAGCGAACACCATAGACATCCAGATCGTCACGCAGGCATTCCAGGCAAAGTCGGATCGTCTCGGTTGAAAACCTCTTTGGCGTATTCGTGGCTTTGTTCGCTGCCCCTTTTCCCGGACTGGCAGGGAACGACAGTCCGTTGAAAATTGCAAGTAACGGGTACAGCGTATGCGAGTGCAAGATCTCCAGCGTGCAAGCTTCCACATCTTCACCTATTCGCGGTGCCAGCATCTCTATGTGCGGGGGGATCCAGGCAGACAAGTTGAACGGGGCGCAGTTGAATAATTCCTGGAAAGTCGCGGTGGGCGTCCCGTTACAGCTCAGTATATGAAACCGCCCAATAACGGAAATGATGGATTCATCTGGCAAGGGCGGGGCAACGAGGTAATGCTCAGGCCTAGGTGCTGAAAGGGGTATAGGCGTGTTACCCTGCAGCACCTGCCGGCCGTGACTTGGTTGAACCAGAGGCTCTGATGATATTCTCGTTGCCATGACAGTAACGCTGCCCTATCGGATGAGCCTTAGGTTTGCCGCGCCGATTCTTACTTTAGGCCGCGCAGTAGTTGGGGGCAAGGGTGTGATCGACTGGCTGCAACTGGAATCGGCCACTGACGGCTGGCGACTACCGTTTCAAGCGTCTGCATGCCGTGGTTTGAATCCTAGATATCTCTGAGTCATAATTATGAGCAGATGGAAATGCTCAAGAAGTCGGGTAGGGCACCGCCCCTTGCGCTGGTAATGGGGGGCATTGTATTGTGGGAATATGGAACATCTTCCCTCACTGTCACCAACGGCCAACTGCGTGCACGGGCAAGCCGACATGCCTGCCCGTGATGCCAAACGTGTTTTCGTCATCTCTGATTTGCATCTTGGCGGCGAGCCCCCGATGATGAGTCGACCGCAATGGCTGGCCGAGTTCATCGATAGTCTGCCTGCCCGCCTGGAGGTCGATGAATCATTGGAATTGGTTATCAACGGCGACTTTGTTGATTTTCTGGCGATCACGCCTTTTGCCGATTTCACTTCTGACCCCGTTGAGGCGGTAAAAAAGCTGAGCACTGTGACGGATGCACCATCGTCATTTGCAGTCGTTTTTGACGCGCTCGCCCGCCACGTGACCGCTCATCATCAGCTAGTCATCATCGTAGGCAATCATGACCTAGAGTTGGCGCTGCCGGCAGTCCAAGATGCGCTATGTGAGCGCCTACTGGCGCCGACCGGAACTCTGCGATTCATCGACGACGGTCGTGCTTATCGGATTGGGAATGTCCTAATCGAGCATGGCAATACTTATGATGGCGCCAATGACAATGACTGGAGTGGCGTACGTCATCTTGCCTCAGTGCAGACGCGTGCAAGGATGCCGCATACCGATGTGCAGACATCGGCCGGCAGCAAGATCGTCCACAAGATCGTCAACGATCTCAAACACCGATACCCCTTCCTGCCGACGATTCAGCCTGAGGGAGATCTGCTCGTACTGTTGATGCTTCAATTTGAGCCGGAACTGCGCTCCGATATTGCAAAAATCGCGCAGCTTTACTACGGCCAAAAGCTTGCGGAGAAAACGCCCAAGAAGGGCAAAACCGCCATCGCAGCCACTGGAAGTGGCGAAGCAGAATTGGATGAAGAATTGCGCGAACTGTTTGCTTCTGACTACTCGTTGCTGCATCCAGTCAAACGGACGATCTCCAGCGGGAGCGACTGGCTCGACAGTTGGCGATATAAGCAAAAGGACGGTCTGGCCTACATGCTGGAGCATGATCTGCCCATTCCCACCGAGCGTTTGAACAAGATCCGGCTAGGCATGAAAAAGATCGTCGATGCCGACCAGAGCGATGTAATCCATGGCGATGCACAGCAATACGGCGTCGAGGCCGAGCGTATGCTCAAGGCGATTTCAGGCCTGCAGGCCGTCGTGATGGGACACACGCACTTGCCGCGCATACGGCATTATGGCGACGGAGTGTATATCAACACCGGTACCTGGATCGATCGTTTCCGTATCCCGCCCGAAGTCTTGAATGATGCCACGTGTCAAGCCCTTGTGCCCTTTCTGCGTCAATTGTTGCAACCAAATGGCGTAAAGGCGATGCTGCCGCATTTCGCTGACCTGTCGGTTGCCGCAAACGGTCATGTGCGGTCGAAGAACCTGCGTGTCTACGAAGGCGCTCAGGCATGAAGAGCTACCGACTGGAGGCAAGGAAGGCCAACGGCGAAGCCATCAACCGGGGAACGGCTTGGGTCATCGATCGAAATGTCGTGGCGACGGCCTTCCACGTGGTCTCCGACGACCCAAAATCCAGATGGTTGCATGAATTCGCAGACGTCAGCTATTGGCTCATATGCGACGACACGGACACGAAGATCGGACTAGAACCGGTCAATTGCGACAGCCGCGCCGATGTAGCCTTGCTAAGGGTGTCACCCGACTTGACTGGCGCCAAGCGGCCGCCATTGCAAATCTTACCGGTGTGCGAATGGGGCGCGTCGGTCGGTACATCCTGGTCGGCGCCAGGTTATCCGAAAATTGCGGATGCTGCGCCGGTAACCCTGACCGGGAAAATCAAAAGCATACGACACGAACGCGGCAACCATGTATTGGAACTGCGGGTGTCCGAAGGTGGCAGCGTATCATGGGCAGGTGCATCCGGCAGCCCGGTGTTTTCGAATGGAAGCGTGGTCGGGCTCTTATTAACCGAGCTTCCGGACGCCGCTACTCAGGATGCTGCCAGTGTGCAATCAGCGCTTGCCCTGCTGCGTTTGGCGCAATCGGAAGAGTTTCGCACCGGATTGCAGGATTTGCTCGCTAATATCACCCCTGCACAGCTTGAAACACTCGCGGCCGATTTACCGCAACATGTTGATATCGGGGATACGCTTGCCTTGCTTGACATGATTGCCGACCACGCGTGGCTGCACGGGGTGCACGGTATCATGAACGTCGTAAAGCATTTATCGGACACACCACAGAAGCACACTTATAAGCTTGGTCTGCTAACGTCGACTTTCGACCTCGAGCGCGTCGAATGGCCAAGGACACCTCTTCGGGACAATGGCAACTGGGACCGTCATGTTGGCTGTCCGATTCCACGATCGCTCGAAGAAGCGTGGACGATGTTCATGCCCGCCGTGAGTTGGCACACGGATTTACGCCAGATGGTCGAGCAATTAACCACCTTCCTCGAGACGATCGGGTTGCGCAGGGGGCTATTTGGGCGCTTGGAGAATCTGGAATTTCACACCCCATTCCCGGAACTGTGTGACGAGCTTGTCACCCTCATCGACCAGATCGAGGCGGATATCGGGAACCGCGGCGACGGGCAGTCGGAGAGCGATGCCAGGCATACGATCGCCCGCATCAGACGGCACATTGAACCCACAACGCCTCGCGGAACGTGCTTCTTCCTGATGGGTAGCAGCGGATCAGGCAAAACCCATTTCTTAGAATGGCTGATGAAACGGCAACATGCGACCGAATGGGTGCTGCCTGTCGCTTGGCCGAAAACCGCGGGGCCCACGACGTCTTCGCTAGAACAAGCGATTGTTGCGGCACTGCTCAAGGCAACTGGACGGCCATTTGCCACCCTTGCGGAATTTCAGGAATCGCTCGACGGTTTCGCAATGGCACGGGAATACGCTTGCTCTACATATTTTTCCGATCGTCCACCACAACCGCCCAAGTTGGTGATCGCATTCGACGACATGCAACATGTCCTGTCCGATGAGAAATCGTGCGCAGAGGCATGCCGTGCATTGCAGGACCTTATTGCAGACGCAACCCAGCATTGTTCGATACGCTGGATCGTAACGCTGCAAGACACATATTTCGACAGATTGGCCATGCCCGTTGAACCGCCCAGCTTCTGGGAAGAATATGGCTTCTTATTCAATGACATTGACTCGACGCCGCGCGCGCTCATTGTCCCGGTCAAAGGCGGCTGGCTGGACCTGGACCGCATGTGTGTGGAGGATGGTGTCGGGCAGGCGATTCTGTCGTCCAGGTTCGGCAACGACTGGCGCACGTCGGTTGCAATTGACGACAGGCTCGGCCCTGTCCGCTTGCGTACCGGCGCACTGCGGCGCTATATGGCATTGCCATGGTTCGCTTGGATCCTCGCCTCAATGGGTGAGCAATGGTGTATCGATGCGCTGCAATCTGGAGATCTTAACCATCTCAGTATCGTTGACGAATTGCACAAGAAAAAAGTGCGGCCGCTTGGTGATTCTGAGTCTTCCCGCATGAACGTCGGGCGCTACTTGAGGGCGACAGCCGCCGCCTTGCTGCCTGGCGACGGTTCCCGGCTGGATGACCACAGCTTCAACGTTGACAGCGACGAGCGCTGCCGTGAAGGACGAATGCCGTTCGTCACCAACGACTTTCGGGATGCTCTCGACCGGTTTATTGCGTCGGGCTTGCTGAAACGCCGCGATGGACATCAGGTTTGGCTTGATGCCGAATTTGTGATGTTGTGGGGATACGAGGCGGCGAAATATCTGGAACTGGTCCTGGCAGGGCAGGATAACGCAACGATTGTTGCCCGCCTGTGCGCCGAACTCGCCAGTAACGAGAATGATCTGCTAATGCTCAAGGAGAGTGTGCTTGAATTCTTCCTGATGCTTGCGGACAGCGAAAGCGGACGTGCCACGCTTGACGCTCTTCTGGGACAGCCCCTGTTTGAGTTGGGTCGTAATGCGGCGGCGATCTTGTTTGCAGCGCCCAAACTTAGTCCCGATACGCAGCAACACATCGCTCAATTCGTTGTGCAGTCAGGCGCGACAGTCAGTACCGAAGGCCCGGATCGCCGCTTACTTCTTGCCGCCATGATGTTCGCGGAGTGGGCAGACTCGACGGCATTCACTCCCGCCGAGCGGCTTGATTTCGTGCGCGCCCATTACCGGACCATTGGTGCATTCGGTTTCTCAAGCTACTACCGTGCGGTTGCATTCGACATAATTGACGAAGTCACTGATATCGATGCACTACGGGCATGCATGGGGTCTCTGAACGGCTGTGAACAAGCCGGGTTGGGGAAAGATATGGCAATCCGCGTGGTCGACAAGATGTTCGACATCGTACGTGAACGAGTGCCGGGAATTGATGGGTACTCCGCAGTGGTTGATAGTGTTGTTCAGTACGCTCTCGAGAACGCCGCATCCGCCAAGGAAGATTATCGGCAGCGCCAGGCGCCTAAATCCGGCGAGTCAGTACAGTCAGAGCCACGCAATGGACCAGGAACCTCATGGCGCAGGGATTTTTTCCGTGAATGGGTTCTGCATGAAGTCTGCACTCGGCTAGTCGACGAACTTGCCCCTGTGCCTGCATTTGAAATTATGAATCAGGGCGGTTGGTTCGACGTAGGTGGCCGAGGTGACTTGCATATCGAGATGGAACGGGAAGCAACCTTGGCAATGGGACATTATTTTCATGGAGCACCCCGCCTGCTACGCGGCGCGGGACGACGAGCCGGCACCGATTTTATCGAATTAGTCTATAAACTCGCCCGTCAGGGGAGTGAAAAGCGGATGCTCGCCTTTAACATGATTGTGCATACCAAGCCGACGAGCGGCCACTACAATCAAAAAATTAGCGACACCTTTATTCCTTTGCTCGAAATCCTTGCGAAAGATCCAAAGGTCGCTAGCAAGAAGCGATTTCAGGGCGCCTACAAAAGTACTGTGGGGCGCCAGTTAAGAATAGCGTACAAACCACACAAGTTTCGAAAATAGAAGTAAATTCTTCGCCGCAACAATGTCGCTCCTGCTAGAGTTCCTATAGGCTGGACGCTGCATCGTTGAGCGGCGCATCCCTGGCTTTCTCTGCGGTTGGCTTTCCTCGACCACAGCCGCGAGCCGGGTAATGATAAAATTACACATCTGCAACGCGGTAAAGCGGAGTGGACAAAAGAAAAGGCCCTGCGTCGCAGGGCCTTTTCAAATAACTGGGGGAACGAGCCTTTTGGGGCCTAGACCGTAAGGTTTCAGCTCCGCCGGGGTCGAACCCCACCTAGAGGGTGTGCTAGCAAGGTATGGTCACTCATTAGCCGAAATTTGATTCTAGAGCACATGGCATACTCTGTCAACGATCTTGAAAATCTGGCCGTTGTCCGACTCTTGGAGTTCGTATCGAACCGTAGTCCGTGGAACCGATCACTCTGGGGCATTGGCGTAATTCTCGCACTGGACGAGCTGTTTGAGGCGGTGGCCATGCAGCGCGATGGCCATCTTAGCCCAGCATCGATCAACCAAACGATGACATCGATCCGGAAACGTGTGGGAAACCATCCAGTATTTACCGGCGCGGAAAAAGGTATGGTCAACCAGCACCTCAAGGAGGTGCCGGCAGCGTTTACTGTAGGCCACTACAGCATCAAGCAGATGGCGGAGCGTGTGCGGAACGACTACCTTGCCAGATGGGGTAGACACGTAGCAAACGGAAATTTCAATGTCGAATTGTTCGCCCGCAGCGTCGCCGGGCACCTTCTCGATGCCGGCTTCTCTGGTCCGTATCTCCGAGACTTTATCAACCAGCGCATCCAGGCGCCGGTACCGTTTTCGTTGGCGAACCTCTGCGACGAACTCCACCAACAGATGACCGCCGCTCCGCCGCGTGATTTTGAAGTGATGCTGGCCTTTAGCTCCCCGCCGCGGCTGCTAAATGGAATCCCTACCTCGTGGCTGTGCGCCGCTGACGCAATGACTTGGCTCCGCGGACATGGCTTTGACACCGCTGGCATACGGGTTGCGGCTGCGCTCATCCTCACCGTGCGTGCACGCGATATCCATGGGGCCGTCCAGTTGGCTCGCAGTGAATCAGACCGTTACGCGTCGCGCGCGCTCTTGGCTACTGGTCAGCCGCTCCAGCGGTACCCGAAGTTGTGGATCGCTGGTGCCACGGCGCCGTTCGACCTGGACCACGACAGAAGGGGCGTTGAGGTGAAAGAGCTGTACCGCGAGGACCGCATCTTTTCACCCGACGCTAATAATAGTCTCGATGCGGCCCTTGATCTGCTCGCGCACTTGGATGGAAGTTCCCCGGGTGCAGCAGTCGCCGGAGGGTGGGGAGCCATTGAAGGCCTCTTGGCACCCCCTGGCAACCGGTCATCTGCAGCTGACAATCTTGCCGCACTCGTTACCTGTTCGTTCCCTCGCGCTGAGTTGACCAGACTGTCTCATCTGGTCCAAGAAGAGCAGCCGGGCGCTTATCCAGCATTAGAGGTCGCGCAAACCAACCGCGAGCGGTCAAGGGTCGTCGGCGACATGATCATCCACGGAACGATGCCACAATTGACGCGCTGGAACGACCAGGCGGCAGTTACACGGATGGCTAAGTTGTTCCAGAATCCGAAGACGGGCCTGTCGATCATCCGCGAGGTGATCTCGGATTCGTTCCACCGGCTCTATCGGCAGAGGAATCTTATCCTGCACGGTGGAAGACTCGACAGCGTCGCCCTTACGGCGGGTCTCCGCACAGTTGCGAAGCTGGCCGGCGCCGGTATGGATCGTGTCACGCATGGCCACTATGTGCAGAATATTGAGCCACTTGAACTCGTGGCAAAGGCGGACATAGCCCTAAATCTTGTTGACTCAGCTGACTCGCT
The DNA here is from genome assembly GCA_946480015.1 of uncultured Oxalobacteraceae bacterium. The sequence goes on from CAMLIL010000005.1 coordinate 62,949, forward strand.
GGCTTGTGTAGATCTCCTTGAGACGCACTGAAACGTGTCCGCACCCAGCCAAGCGCCGACGGTACAGGTAGAGGAATGCAGTAGAGGCTTGCCGGTCGGCTGTTTGCGTGCGTAATTTGACAAACATTGAACACTAGTAAATACGGCGCACAACTACCGCAGAGCGTAATTTGACAAACATTGACGGAACGATAACTTGCCTAAACTGTTGATTTTATGGGCTTCGATTTGACAAACATAATTTGATCTATTCATCGAAACAATAAAGTCGGTCGGTAAACAATAAAGTTGGTCGGGCGGCTGGCGATGACGTACCGGCAGTGCGCCTTCCAACGTTACGGGATTCAGATTGATCTTTTCTTTTGCGCGGCAAAGCGGAAACGGAGACGCGGAAATTCACGCTTTTCCCGCAGAACTGGTGGAACCGGTCAAGAGTTCAGTCTCGACGCTCGCCCGTGGTCAGATGCATTCACCCTCGGACACCGTGATCTCAGTTCACGTGGCAGGGGAACTCCTGAGTATTCCTTATCGTGTGTATTACGACAAGCAGCAGCTCGCGAATTGCATGGATCGTCAAGGCGAAGCCGCCTTAATTGCGCTTTGTTTGGGGACACGCCATTACGATGGCCATATGCGCGAACAATGCGTTCGCCGTCTTTTGGAAGTTGATGTGGAGTGGACTGCGTCGTATGTCGTTCAACTTCTTGGCGAATACGTAATCGAAGTCATCCAACCAATCCATGAGCGATTCCTCGATGGGGTTGAACTTAGATATCTAGCTTTCTTCAAAGAGAACGCCAAATACTGCGAGTATCTCGAGTGCCGCGCCATCAGCTATTGGAACGAATATTACCGTTCGCGCTTTCCAAAGCACAAAGACTATCCTGCTGTTAAAGCGCTGGCGACTTTAAGATTGGCGGCTCAGTCGGGATAGGTAAGATTGCAACGCTGGATCCCGTAAGTTGCGCCGGAGAATTATCTTAAATTATGCCACAGCTATAATTTACAATTTTAGGCGTCACCGGTATGAGGATCATCCGGGCCATCGTTGATGGCGAACGCGATCCCGACAAGCTGGCAAGGAATTGCGGACTTGTGACGGTTTGCATATGACGGGCCAAGTCATGTAACGGTGAGACCGCCGCCTCAACTGCCTGCTTATCAACGAAGATGGCACACCGATGCAAGCTGGCGCACCCTCGTGGGAGCGCGAGACAGCGCTGCCTGCGATAAACTGGCGACATGGATACTCGTCTTATTGATGCCTTGCGCATCGCTCCAAGCATCGACCTCTATCAACTGAGCCTGGCGGTCAACCAGATGCTTAACGACCCGCAGCGCATTCTTGAAGTGCGACGCCATCTGCACCTCGGCGCACAGGTCATGTATTTCGACCACCGTCGCGGCACCTTGGCGCCAGCTCGCGTGCTTCAGTTCCACCCTACAACCGTAACCGTTCAGGATGACATCACGCGCACGCACTGGAAGTTGCCTTACGCCGCCATTGTTGCCGATCCAGCTCAGCGTGCCGAACACGCAGCGCAAGCTACACCACGCCGCTCTGATGTCGCGGCGTTTAAGCTGGGTGATACGGTCAGCTTCACTGATAAACATCTGCGTGAACGCATCGGCACGATTACCCGCATGAACACAAAAACCTATTCCCTGCTATGTGATGGCGAGCAGTGGCGAGTGTCACCGAGCTTACTACGTAAAGTCGTCGAGATTTAGAAGACGCGGAGAAAAAACGCAAGGTCGCATCGGGACGAAGGTAAAGTCAAGGACGGCGCTCGCGTCGGCGCTGGTGGAGCACGGACTGGGCCTCCAGCCGTTCGCCCAGGCGCTCTACGTGTCGAAGTACTGGCCATACCGTGCCTTGGTTTCCTTGAGCAGACACTGGCTGGAGTCGAATCCGTCGAAGGAGACGCCGTTGAACCGCCACTCCGTAATGGGGCCTGGCATTACCGGCAAGCCACCGATGCGCGCTTGATAGGCAATACTGAGTCCCACATCGCCTGCGCGGACCGGATTCTCCTCGGCCACGTAGTCGTCCAGGCGCTGGGGCAGCAGCGGTACCTTGCACGCGATTCTCGCCTTCGATAAACCGCTTCATGTGGCACCCATATTGATGAGATACTAACTGAACGTTTACCGAATTAAGTTCGTGTACCAGAGGCCGAATAGTTTGAAGAATCCGTCGTCCGTCATTCGAGTTCTATACGCAGTATGCATGACAGGCGCAGCCTGGAATCATGCGCGCATCTTGTTTGAACACGGCATCTGGTGGAACTATGGTGGCATCCATCCGTTCTACGCCACTTTTTGGACGTCGCTGACGTTCTTCGACTCGTTGGCGGTTCTCTTGCTACTAACACGACCACGAGCGGGCATCGTACTCACCACACTGATTATTGTCAGCGATGTTCTGATAAACGCCTCCGTTGGCGTGACCTATGGTTTTGATCTGGCTTCGTTCGGCGCCCAGCTCGTCTTTATGGCTTTCGTACTGGGAACGGTACGACGTGCTTGGCATGGCCATGGACCCGTCACCACCTCCGCGGCTTAGCGTTCACGTTACTCACGGATTACGAACATACCTAAGGTCATCGAAGTAGAAGGTCGCTGACGACCTCGGCCACGACGAGGCCACCTATTTCGCTTGCACCAGCGACTCGCTAACACTCCACAGACGCTCGGCCACGGTGTCGTCGTGCGCCACCGGGTTGGGCGAGCGCAGCGGCCAGCCGCCCCGACGCGAGGCTTTATCCTTGTAGCGGGCGATCTGGCTGTAGTAGGCACCCGATTGCTTTTCCACTTCCGGCGCCAGCAGCGCATGCAAGGTAGTTTGCGTGCCCTCCCACGGCTCGATCATGCCGGCCAATCGCAGCAGCGGTATCAACAGCAGGCGCTGCAGCCACTTCGGCAGCGGGGTCGAAATCAGGTTGGTGCGTACAAAGCCGGGGTTGACACTGGCGCTGGTGACGCCGGTTCCCGCCAGACGGCGACCGAGCTCGCGCGCGTGCAGCAGATTGGCCAGCTTCGATTGCGCATACGCTTCCCAAGAGTCGAACGGGCGCCGCTGGTAGTTCAGATCGTCGAAGTGGATCTCTCCCTTCCGGCCCATCGAAAACTCATGGAAGTAGCTCGACAGGTTGACCACCCGCGATGGCGCCCCGGCTTTCAACCCGTCCGTCAGCAGATTGGTGAGCAGGAAATGCCCCAGGTGGTTGACGCCGAACTGCGTTTCGAAGCCGTCCGTGGTGTGGCCGAACGGAGTATTCATGACACCGGCATTGTTGACCAGCCCCTGCAGTTTCGGATAGTGCCGGTTGACTTCAGCGGCAAATGAGCGGACCGACGCCAGGTCGCCCAGCTCCAGCTGGAACACTACCAGCTTGGCCGCAGGCACCTCACGGCGGATTTCGGCGCCAACGCGTTCGCCTTCCTTGACGCGGCGTACACCCATGACGACCGTGGCGCCCTGCTTGGCCAGTTGCTGCGTGGTGACCAGGCCGATGCCGGAATTGGCCCCGGTGACAACGTAGGTCTTGCCGGCCAAATCCTTGGCGAGCAGTTCCGAACGAACCATGAGTGGGCTAGACATATTGCGCTCCAATGTAAGACGTCATAAATAAAGAACCAGTGGTCTCCAATATATAAGACCACCGGTCTCTTGTCAATCGCTGTCGTAGCCGATACAGTTGCGGGACCTCCTGCCTTTCTTGTCTACTTATTTTTATGTCAACACCAGAGCCATTCCAGCGCGCGCGCCGACCAGAACAAAAGGAAGAGCGCCGGCTGCATCTGCTGGCAACGGCCAAAGCGGCCCTGCACGGTGGCATGGAAGTGAGCGAGCTTGGCCTGAACGAGCTGGCGCGCCGGGCCCAGATGACCAAGTCAAATGTGTACCGGTACTTTGAAAATCGCGAGGCTTTACTGCTGGCCTTGCTGGAAGAGGAATCGGCGCTGTGGCGGCGCGAACTGGGCGCGCGGCTCGCCGCCACACCGCAGCCCACGGCGCAGCAGATTGCGCAGGCTTTCGCCGGCGCGAGCGCGGCCTATCCGCTGATGTGCCGCCTGTTCAGCATCTTGCCCTCAGTCATCGAGCACAACGTGTCGCGTGAACGGCTGACCGAATTCAAGCTGCGCTCATTGGCGTTGATGGCGGATGTGGCGGAAGAACTGCAGCGCAGCGCGCCGGCGTTGCCGTTTGCTGCATATGTCACCTTCGTACGCCTGGCGATAGCGCTGCTGATCGGGCTGTGGCCGCTCAGCAACCCGGCCGAAGCCCTTGCCAGCGTGCTTGCGCTGCCGGAACTGCAAGCGCTGCGGTATGACTTTGAGACCGATTTCGCGGCTGGCCTGCTGTCGCTGCTGCAAGGGCTTGAGCCGGCATGAGTTCGCCCGCTCCGCCGCCGAACCCCAATCAAGTGTAGTGAACAAGGCGCCACGCAAATGCTGAAAATTCTGGGAAAAGCATCCTCCATCAACGTGCGCAAGGTGTTGTGGACTTGTGCCGAACTTGGCATTGAATTCGAGCGTGAGGACTGGGGCAGCGGCTTCCACTCGACTTCGCAAGAACGTTTCCTGGCGCTCAATCCGAACGCAATGGTTCCCGTCATCGTCGACGGCGACTTCGTGCTGTGGGAATCGAACGCAATCTGCCGCTACCTGTGCGCCAGGTATGGCCCGGGTACGCTGCTGCCCACTGAGCCGCAAGCGCGCGCCCGCGTAGAACAATGGATGGATTGGCAGGCCACTGAGCTGAACAATTCCTGGCGCTATGCCTTCATGGCACTGGTGCGCGGTAGCCCGGCGCATCGCGACCCGGACCAGATACAGGCGAGCATCGCCAGCTGGAACCGGCACATCGGGATTCTCGAACGCCAGCTGGCGGCAACTGCATGCTTCGCCAGCGGCGAGGCGTTTTCGCTGGCTGACGTAGTGCTCGGCCTGTCCCTTAACCGCTGGTTGCTGACCCCGATGGAACGGCCGCATTATCCTGCGATCGCGGAATATTATGAGCGGCTGAGCGAACGCGCGGGTTTCCGCGAGTTCGGCCGCAACGGGGAGCCTTGAGCGCAGGGCCGCACCAGCGCTCACACGGCCAAACCTCAGTCGCCGGTGGCGCTCGCCATCCCCGCCAAGCCGATTGCCGCACCGATTCTATTCGCTGCGCAAGCGGCCGACCTTGTATCCAACTATATAGACTTCATTTCCATGTGGTAAATGTTTGTAATAATTGGTAACTTTGCCGAAATAAACAAATTGTATGTCACTACAATGTCGAAGGACCTTACGGTTCCTATCGCCATTCGTGGCAAATGACGGTATCGACTCCTTTATAGAAAGAATATTTAATGACAAGCATTTCCACGTCACTGGACGACACGCGCGCCGATCACATCAGTTCCAACTCAGCGGAAGAACATGTGATCCTGGTAGACACAGACAATAACGCGATCGGTTCCGCCCCGAAGCTGTGGGCGCACGAACAGGGACTATTGCACCGGGCTTTCTCCGTATTCGTTGTCAACGGTGACGGGGACATCTTGATGCAGCGCCGGGCCGCCGTGAAATACCATTCAGCTGGTCGCTGGTCGAATACGTGTTGCGGGCATCCACGTCCTGGTGAAACAGTAGAAGTTGCGGCCCGCCGCCGTCTGGGTGAGGAAATGGGGATTGACTGTGACCTCAAGCCTTTCGGCGTCTTTCAATACGAGGCCGACGTGGGCCATGGTTTGATTGAACGTGAAATCGATTTCATCTTCATCGGTGTCTGCGAAGACGTGCCAGTGCCGAATCCGGCAGAGGTGAGCGAATGGGAATATGTGTCGGCTGATTCGCTGGCCGCGCGCTTGCGTCAAAGCCCGGGCGACTTCTCTGCCTGGTTCCCGATGGCATTCACACATGCCCGTCCGCACCTCGTTCTCGACAGCGTGCTATGACCCGGCTGCATTTTATCGTTGGTCCGACCACGACAGGAAAGACAAGCCGCTCTGTGTCGCTTGCCGAGCAGACAGGAGCTCCCGTCCTCGTACTTGATCGCATTCAATGCTTTCCCGAGCTGGCCGTGGGGAGCGGCCGCCCCTCCGCAGCCGAGCTCCGCTCGACCCGCAGAATCTACATCCGCGATTGCAAGGTTGTCGACAGCGAATTGCCCGCCGAGACAGCCAACGCCCTCCTTCGCGAGCACTTGGCTCGACTTGCTCGCAGAGAGCCGCTGATCATTCTCGAAGGCGGGTCCGTCTCGCTGCTTCAGGCCATCAAAGCAGATCCATACTGGAAAGCTTACCAGTATTCCTGGCAAAGATTACATCTGAAAGAAATTCCGACTTACCTGTCGACGGCCCAATCCCGCATTCAAGAAATGTTGAAGCCATCCGATGGTACGCGGTCCATGTTGGATGAAATTGCTTGCCTATGGACAGATGCGCGATCGCACGCGGTGCTTAACGGCATCGTTGGCTATAGGACAGTCATCGCCTACGCCGCGCGGTACGGCATTCCTGTCAGCGATTTGCCCCACGCCCTCTCGTGGGCAAACATCGAACACTTGGCGGAGGAAATCGCCCGCGAATATCTGGTTTATGCACGTTGGCAGGAAGGCGAACTTCCGCTCTCGTTCCGTGCGCCCGTCACCATGCCTGAAATGGGGACAAGCCATGCAGCCTAAGTTTCAGTCACTCTGCGTTTATTGCGGCTCGGCTATTGGCGCTTCCCCAGTTTATGCGAACGCGGCAAGATCGTTGGCCAGGGCCATGGTGGAAAGCAATACCACATTGGTCTACGGTGGCGGCAATATCGGATTAATGGGCGTCATCGCTGACGAAATAATGCAGCTTGGGGGAGAAGTGACGGGCGTGATCCCACGTGCCTTGATGGACAAGGAAGTTGGCCATGTCGGGCTGACGCGTCTGCACATCGTGAAAGATATGCACGAACGCAAAGCCTTGATGGCAGCTCTCTCGGATGGATTTATCGCGATGCCGGGGGGAATAGGCACACTGGAGGAACTGTTCGAGATCCTCACTTGGTCACAACTCGGATTCCACGACAAGCCCATCGGGGTATTGAATGTCAACGGTTTTTATGATGGCCTGGTCGGCTTCCTGGAACATATTGTGAACGAGCGCTTCTTGAAAATGGAGGACGCATCCCGGCTCATGGATGAGCGCGATCCCGACATCTTGATTGAACGGCTCCGGGCCTTTAACTCGGGTTCTTGCGCAAATCGCGCTGTAGGATAAACCACAGCGCAGCAACGCCGGCAGGCGGTCTTCGTCAATGGCTGGGAGCCTGGATTGGAAGATTGAACATGACCGCCTGCGATCAGAGCGTACGGGGATAGGTGAACGCGACAAAATGCAGCGCGTTCAACGCGAAGTGCGTCAGGATCGCGGTTTCAATCCGTTGGCTGCGGAGGTAGGCGTATCCGTATCCAAGGCCGGCGAGCGCAGCAAGACCCATCAGTAAGGGGCCGCCTCCTGCGTGGGCAATCCCGAACAGGATCGCGGCCGTGACCATGGCAATGTAGGGGCCTGAGCGCCACCGTTTCATTCCGACCGTAAGCTGCTGCTGAATAAAACCGCGAAAGAATGCCTCCTCGGTCACACAGGTGAACAGCAGGTTGCATGCGAAAAATACGGGTGTGTAAGCAACAATCTTCGGATCAAAATGGACGTAACCCACGCCAAGCCCAATCAGGAGTACGACTGCTGGCGTCGCCAGCATCACCGGGTATGGGCGCAATGCCTCCCGCCACCCGGTTCGGGTTCGTGCCGGAACACAAAAAATACCAAGCAGAATTAGACCGGCCGCTGCCGTGTCGAAGTTGAGGCGTTGCGTAAACAGCGGCGCCCCTTCGCTGACCCGCATGTTCGACAGCAGCGCTGGATTAGCGAAGCCAGCAAATTTATGCATGGCCAGTGCCAGTGTCATCCATCCCGTCCCTACGAGCAGCGCGACTTTGATCAGGCCCGGTTTGCACGCTTTGGCAGTGCAGGCGAGCGCCGCGAACCCAGCCAGAACGAGGGCTCCGCCCCACGTCACCAGCCCCGTTGCCAGGCCACTCAGGCAGGCAGTGGCGAACACGGGCACCCAAAGAGGCAATGTCAGGCTTTTACCTATGCGCTTTGGTTTGAGCCAGGCGGCAATGATGGAAGCGGCCAGGAGGCCGTACGTGCTTGCAATCGCCAACGTTATATTCATGGAGTCGTGCCCTTATTTTTAAATGTCCACGAAAGGGTCGGCGGACTCGGCATTTTACCGGTCGACCGAAGTCGTTCAAAATGCCGCTTGACCAACCCATAACTGGCTGGCTATACTTGAATCCATAACCGAGTAGTTATGGATCTCCAATGACAAATGCGCACGACGTTCTCTTCAGAACACTGGCCGATCCGACCCGGCGGGCCCTTTTCGAAAAACTCTGCCGCGAAGGAGAGCAGACGGTCGGGGCGCTGACGGCGCAGGCCGGGATCTCCCAGCCGGCGGTATCGAAGCATCTGGGCGTGCTGAAGCAGGCTGGCCTCGTGATTGACCGGCGCGACGGGCGCCAGACCCACTATTGCGCGCAACTCGGTGAGCTTGCCCCGTTGATCGACTGGACAAACCAAATGACCCGGTTCTGGGAGAGCCGGTTCGATGACCTCGAAGACCTCTTAAAAAGGATGGACCAATGAACGATACCTCGACGCAAACGCGCTCCGTCATCGTCGAACGCGAGATTGCTTACCCGGCCGAAAAGATCTGGCGTGCCCTCACGCAGCCGCACCTGATCGAGGCCTGGCTGATGAAGAACGATTTCGTGCCGGTTGCGGACCACCGCTTCAGCCTGCGCGCCGACTGGGGCGCCGTCGAGTGCCAGGTGCTCGAAGTGGAGCCGAACAAAACGCTGTCGTACACCTGGGCCGCCTACGGACTCGAAAGCGTCGTCACCTGGACCCTCACCCCCAAGGGAACGGCAACCCATCTCAGGATGGAACAATCCGGATTCCAGCCTGGTCAGGAGCAGGCCTACAATGGCGCCAAGGCCGGGTGGAAGAACTTCCTCTCCGAGCTCGAGCAAGTGGTGGCCAAGCTCGACTAACGCCGACTTCATCGACCAGAATCAGGAGGAGCAATGAAACCATCCGCATCGACCAGCGAACAGTCCGCATCCGAATTGATCGACCAACGCATCGCCGGCCTGGGCGACTGGCGCGGCCACACCCTGAGCAAAATGCGCCAGCTCATCAAGGAAGAAGACCCCGGCGTCGTGGAGGAATGGAAGTGGATGGGCACGCCGGTCTGGTCGCATGACGGCATCATCTGCACCGGCGAATCCTACCAGGACAAAGTCAAGCTGACCTTCGCCAAAGGCGCCGCGCTGGCCGATCCGGCCAAGCTGTTCAACGCCAGCCTGGACGGAAACGTCCGGCGCGCCATCGATATCCACGAAGGCGATGACGTCGACGTTAACGCCTTCAAGGCGCTGGTGCGCGCCGCCATCGACCTCAACGCATCCAAGGCAAAGCCAAAGCGCGCCAAACAAGCGGCAGCGGCGCGTTAAACCGGCTAATGCCCGGCATGGCCCAACGGGCCGGTCGGCTGCGGTCCATTTGGAACCGCAGCCGAAGCACATCGCACTCATGCAAGCGGGCGCTCAGGCGTTGACCGCCCTTCCCCACCCTCCTTGCTGCGTGAGTACGATGATTCCTTTCTTCCGCCCCGAATGCACCCCCGATCAACCCGTTCATACCGATGCGTGGAGGCGGTTCGCGCGCGCCCTCGAAGACGATTTTTACTGGCACCGCCTGCGCCGGCTCACCAAAAAAGGCTGAGCGCCGCGCCATTTGCTATTCCAATAAATACTTATACAATGAACGCTTGCCTATCCTTCATTACGCCCCCCATCCCCATGAAGTCGATCTTGCCGCAGCAATCATCAATGCCTGACTTTGCGTTCGATGGCTCCGTGGCGCAGGTCACGCGCGTGCTGCGCGAGCTGATCGAACTGACCGGTGAAGCGGCTCAGGAAGTGCCGGTCCTGGAGCTGCAACTGGGCGACATCCTGACCCGCACCACCGTGCAGGCATCGGACGGCCACTATCTGGTCATTACCGCCCTGCTGCCCCGGCGCCGTGGCGCCGGCTTTGCAGCCCAGGCCAGCGAAGCGCTGGCGCAGCAGGCCGCGCAGGGGATCGAGTATCTGTGGCATGCCGACGAAGGCCGCCATATCGGCGTGCGCCGGGTGCCGATCGCCGAGTTGACCGATGAACGCAGCCTGATGGACGCCATCCTCGCCACCTCGGACCAGGCCGCGGCGTGGTTTGCGTCGAAACGCATCAGCAGGCCCGCGGCCTAAATGGAACCACGCCATTCCGCACGCACCGCCGCGCGCACCCGCGATACCCGCGAGCGCACGGTGCCGACCGGGATATGCAGCTGCGCGGCCGCCTGTTCGTAGGTCGATTCGCCATCGAGCACGGCGTCGAAGGTAGTGCGGATGTTGACCGGCAGCGCGTCGAGCATGGCATCGACCTTCGCGGCGATCTGGCGCAATTCGATCAGCATGGCCGGGTCGGCGTGGCTGTCGACGATTTGTTCCATGAAGTTTCCGTCGACCGCCTGATACTGATTGGCGCAGTTGCGCCGGATCTGGTTGCGCGCCAGGTTCAAGGCAATCCCGAACAGCCAGGTCGATGGCTTGGACAGGCCGCAAAAACGCTCGGCGCAGCGCATCGCTTCGATAAAGGTCTGCTGCACGACATCTTCGGCATCCTCGAGCTTGCGCACGTACTGCTGCACAAAGCGTAACAGGTGCTGCCGGTGTGCGCGGTACAGCTTGTCGATGTCGATGGCCACCGGTGCGGTGCCAGCGTGGTCGGCGGCGGACATCGCGTCGGTGTTCAGGTGCGCGTTCATGCGGTGTATCTCCCTTTAAGCATCGTGTTGTGGTTTCCACGCAACCGGGCGGTTTCTGTGGGTTTTATGCGATGGATGGACGATAGCAGCCGAATTCGCCGGCGAAATGAATCCGTGAGGATTGCTGAGACATTGAGAAATGTTGAGCATTCGAGTGGCGCGCGGGAAGGGGCTTGAGGCGCGCGCGCCGGCGCCCGATGGAACTAATGGGCTGTTGCATACCATATACAGCCGCTACAATAGTTTCTGATGAAAAATGACAAGTATCAATCAGCCCGCATGGCCAGTCCGATGACAGCACTTACCCACACCATTGAAGGTACCCCTTACAGCATCGTCGACCGGGATGGCTTGCGCCTTTTGCTGCTGGCGGGGGACGATGCAATCATTCTTGGTGAAATGCTGCTTGGCGCTCCGGATGTCCTGGTGTCGCCGTATGCGCGCCTCATGCTCAACGCGCTGCCCTTGGCGCCGCGTCTGGACGACATCGTCATGATCGGCGTGGGCGTGGGCCAGCAGACCCGCTTCCTGCACCGGCGCCTGTCCACCACGCGCCTGGTCGGTGTCGACGTCGATCCGCGCGTGTTCGCCATCGCGCGTTCCTGGTTCCGCGTGCCGCCCGACGACGAGCGGCTCAGCATGGTCGTCGACGACGGCCGCAATTACGTGCAAACCCATCCGGAAAGCTGCGATGTGCTGCTGTGCGATGCCTGCGACCCGCACGGCAAGACCGCCGACTCGCTGACCGATACCGCATTCTACGTCGCCTGCGCGCGCGCGCTGCGCCCCGGCGGGGTCATGGCACGCCACATGGACCGCCGTTGTTCGCATTGGCACGCTGGCCACCTGAGCCTGCTCAAGCAGGTGTTTCCGCACCACCTTGAGCTGCCGGTCGACCAGAATCAGTCGGTGCTGCTGCTGTTCAAGGATGGCCCGGAGCGCGACCATGCCGCGCTCCGGCAGCGTGCCCTGGCACTCGATGCGATGCTCGATCTGGACCTGGGCAGCTTTGTCGGTCGCATCGATCAGCCCTGGTAGGCTGGCGTCACCAGGTGTCGTGCACGTTCTGCTGGCGCGTATAGCGCCGCAGCTGCGCCTGTTTGGATACGCAGTCGCGCTGGATATCCATCAGCCGCAGCAGCGAATGCTGGCGTGCGCGCATAATGTTGTCGGCCTGTTCTTCCAGGCTGCGCAGCTGTCGCCGAATCAGCGATCGGCGTACCACACGGAACAGATTAATCATGTCTTCTCCTCGTCTATAAGTTACCCATAAGATCATTCGGTCCGCATGGCCGATTGATACCATATGTGGCCGGTCCCCGAAGCGCGGTTCCACCTGCGCGCGAGGAATGACGAGGCGCTGCGCTCAGCGCTCCTGAGCCATCATCTGCGGCGGAAGATTGCGATACACTTTTTGCGCGTACTTCATGCGCAGCCCTGGATCGCGGGCGTTATAGGCCCCCACCGCTTGCCAGGAATTGCCCATCCGGCGCATGTTCTGCGCCAGCACCCAGGCACCCACATGGATGTTGGTGCAGGCATCCATCAGCTGGGCTTCGTCGATGCCATACTTGCGCAGGGTCGGCAGCCAGCGGCTGTTAATCTGCATCAGGCCAATGTCGTAGGAACCGTTCTTGTTGCTGCGGTTCATGGCGGCCGGATTCAGGCTCGACTCGGTCTTGGCGATCGCATACAGGACGTAGGGATTGACGCCATAGCGCGCGGCGGCTTCTTCCCAGCATGCGCGGGCGCTGCCGCAGGCGAGCAGCGCCGCGGCGGCAATCAGCCAGCGGCTGCGTATCATGGTCAACTTCATCATGCGGTTTCGACTATTCGCTGTAAATGACTACTTTGCCGTGGACGTAGTCGCCCGCCGCCGCACCCGGAGATAAACTGAGCTGGACGTATGCGACATTTTCCGGAATCTTTTGCAAGCTGATATATCCCAAATTCTGTACGCCAGTCCCTGCCTGGTCGAGCTGCGAGAGGCAGCCGCCGGCATAGGCGATGGTGGCGCCGCTGGCGTCGAGCATGTCGACCGACGCCAGCGCCGGCGCCGAATCGGTGGCATGGCAGGTGTAGTAGCCGCTCAGGTACAGCGGGCGCGGTCCCGGCAGCGCTGCCAGGTCGATAGTGAGACTGCGTGGCCCATCGGCGGCGGTTAGTTCCCATCCTTTTTCAAGCACCACATTGTTCAGGCGGATACCGCGCGGACTGCGCCACAGTCCGGACTGGCACGACAGCGCCTGGCCGGTGTCGTCGCGGGCCAGGGCGCCGTCGCTGGTGCAGGCGGCATTCTTCACGACGGTCTGTTTCAGCTGCACCAGGTTGGCCGTCAGCGTCTCCGGTACGCGGAAATTGCCGTCCTGGTCGACACCCAGCGCCTGCCAGCCGGTTTCGGTCCAGGTGAAGGCGCGGTTGATCCCGCTGACCATGCGCACGTCCCCGCTTTGGTTGCCGCTGGCCGGCAGGTCGGCGTAGTTCGCCACCGGATCGCGCCAGTAGCGCGACCCCTGGCTGCGCCACACGCCGGCCTGACAGCTCAGCACCCTGCCGCCGGCATCGACCGCGATCTTGCCGCCGTCGCCGGCCGCGGCGCAGCGCGCGTCGCTGGCGTCTTCGACGGCCAGCGCGGCCATGTGGATCGGCGCATTCATCTGGTTCAATTCGGGCCGGCCAAGCACCGCATTGCGGTACAGGAAATCGGTCGACAGCTGGCCCGGGCCGTCGTAGTACAGGCTCGACACCAGGTGCCCGCCGTCGTTGGCGGCAGTGCCGGTCAGCACGGCGCCGCCGGCGCCGCCGCAGCTCACGCCACGGTAACTGGTGGTAATGCGCTCCCACGAGGCGCCGCGCGCGTTGCCCGGCGCCGCCGCGCTGATGTAGCCGCTGCCCTTGCCGGCCAGCATGGCCGTCGCGGCCACGTCGCGGTCCGGGATGGCCCGGCCGCCAAAGCCCGCCACCAGCGCGTCCAGCTTGCCGCTGACCGGCTGGCGCACCAGCACGCAGGGCGCCTGGCCGTAGGCATTGGTGGCGGCAAAGCTGTCGGACAGGAAGGCGCCCCCTTTCAGCTGCGCCAGGGTGACCGTTGCGACCGTGCCGCCGGCCGTGCCGGCCGCCAGCGCGGCGTAATTGGCGGTGATGTAGCGGTTGGCCGCGTCCGTCACCTGCATTTGGTACAGGGCGGCCTGCTGGCCCTTGGCGTCGTCGAGCGAGGCGTCGATCATGCTGGACACGCCCAGCAGCAGCGCCGAGGCGATGGCCAGCGCGCCCATGGTTTCAAGAATGCTCATGCCGTGCTGCCTGGAGTTCATGGGTTCACCTATTCGCTATTGTAGATTTTGATGGCCAGCTGGATGTAGTCGGTCGGGCCGGCGAGGCACGTGGTCGCGCAATGCGCGTCCGGCTCCACCTCGCGGTGCAGTTGCAGCATCGTGACGTTCTCGGGAATCTCCTGCAGGCCGAACTTGCCCGTATTGAGCACGCCGTTACCGGTGCTGTCAGGCCGCGACATGCAGCCGCCGACCATGAAGCCGGGGCCGTTCGGGTTTACCATGGTGACGTAGGCGTAGGCCCTGGGAAAACCGGTGGCGTGGCAAAAGGCGTAGCCGGTGATGTACAGCGGGCGCGGACCCGGGAAAGTGCTCAGGTCGATCCAGGTGTCCACTTCCGTGCCATCGTTGACGTGAACCGTCCATTCCTGGTTGTACACCTGCCCGCCCAGGCGGAACGTCAGCGGATTGCGCCACACGCCCGACTGGCAGGACAGCATCAGGCCGCTGGCGTCGCGCGCCATGGTGCCGTTGTCGCTGCACGGCTGGTTGGCCGTGACGGTCCGGTTCAGCTTGAGCTGGTTGGTGGTGAGCGTATCGGGGACCAGCAGATTGCCGTCCTGGTCGGCCGCCAGTGCGGCCCACGCTGCGCCGGTCCAGGTGAACGCGCGCCCGAGTCCGGTGACCATGCGCACCTCGCCGGGCTGGTTGCCGCTGGCCGGCAGGTCGGCGTAGCCGGCCACCGCGTCGCGCCAGTAGCGCGAGCCCTGGCGCTTCCAGACGCCGTCCTGGCAGCTCAGGACCGCGCCGGTGCCATCGGTGGCGAGTTTGCCGTTGCTGCCGGCGGCGGTGCAGCGCGCATCGGTGGCGTCGCCTTCGATGGCCTGTGCGCCGCTGCCGGCCACCAGCTGGACCGGTACCATCATGCGGTTGGCGGCGTCCTGTCCGGGCACCGCGTCGCGCGCCAGGAAGTCCGAAGCCAGCTGAGCCGGGCCGTCGGAGAACAGCTGCGTCACCAGGTGCCCGCCGTCGCTACCGGTCAGCACGGCCACGCCGGCGCCGCCGCAGGCCACGCCGCGCCAGGGCGTGGTGAGCAGATCCCACGAGGCGCCGCGCGCGCTGCCCGGCGCGGCGCTGCTGATGTAGCCGCCGCCCTGGCCCGCCTGCATGGCCACCTGGGGCAGGTCGCGCTCCGGGATCGGCGTGCCGCCGTAGCTTGCCACCAGGGCGTCGAGGCGCCCGGCGGCGGCGGGGCGCACCAGCACGCAGGTGCTCTGCCGGTAGGAATTGGTGGCGGCAAAGCTGTCCGACAGGAAGCCGCCGGCCTTGAGCTGGGCGATCGTGATGGTGGCCGTGGCGCCGGTGCCCAGGGCAGCGCGGTTGGCCGCGATGTACTTGCCGGCCGCGGCGGCCACCTGCTCCTGGTACAGCGCGCTCTGCTGGCCCTTGGCGTCGTCGAGCGAGGCCGAGATCAGCGTCGACACGCCGACCAGCAGCATCGAGGCGATGGCCAGTGCGCCCATCGCTTCGATGATGGTCATACCTTGCTGGGTGCGTTTCATGGGTGCCTCAATCGCGTGCCGCCAGCCACACCAGGGCCGTGTCGGGAAGGGTGGCGCTGCCCAGAGTCGTCAGCGTCACGCGGGTGCCGTCGGCCGGGGCGTACAGCGAATGGTCGGAAGCGCGGTAGATGCCCACGCTCAGGGAATTGTGCGACAGCTTCATGACTTCGCTGACGATATTCGGTGCGGCCGGCTTGGCCGCATAGATGTAGATGACGCCCGCGCTGTCGCGGTAGTTGCTCCAGATCGCCGCCGCGGGACGGGTGCTCAGCGCCGACCAGGCCGGCAGTACGCCCGCGCTCTTCAGGTCCGCCATGCCGACGCCGGTATTGGTCACGTCGTGCGCCGTGAAATACGCCACCACCGCCTGACGGTACAGGCCCATCGATTCGGCCTGCTCGCGCGCAGCGAGGTTTTCCACCGCAATCCGGCTGCGTTCGGCCGGCATCATGTAAAAGCCGCTCAGCGCGGCCATGACGAATACGATCACTGCACTCCACATGTGCGCCTCCCTTGTTCAGTCCGGCGCCAGCCTGCGCGCCGTGGCGTGTTCGCCTATCATTCCCGTCATCTGCCGGCGGATTTCCGTCGCCAGCAGCTCGAATTCGCCATTGCGCAGCACCGTGCGGGTGGCGGGCGCGTCCTTCAGAAACAGAAATTCCGTTTCCAGCTTCGGCGCCAGGCGCGCGCCGCGCACCATCTGCTGATGCAGCACCCCCAGCAGGCCGTCGGCCAGCAGGGCGCGCGCGTTGCCCGGCCCGCGCCGCTCGTTGAGCAGGGCGCTCAGCCGCGTCACCGTTTGCACCACGTCTTCGGCCAGCATGGTGGTGATCACCAGATAGCCGTTGAAGCTGGCCTTGAGCAGCTCGGTGGCGCTTTCCTCGTCGCGGATCTCGCCGATCAAAATCGTCCCGGCGCGCCAGCGCATGATGTTGCGCATGGCATGCGCCAGGTTGCCCGGCTCGCACGGCAGCACGGTCTGAAAACACAGTCCGTGCCCATGGATGCCCTGCAGCGGCAGCTCGACCGGATTTTCCCCGGTGACGGCCACCCCGCCGTGCGCGCCCAGGCGGTCCTTGAGCATGGCCGCCGCCGTCATCGACTTGCCCGACTTGATCGCGCCGGAGACGATGAACAGGCCGGACAGGCCGCGCTGCATCATGCAGCGGATGTAGGCCTGCGGAATGCCCAGCTCGGCCAGCGAATACACCGTGCTGGGGATGCGCCGCACCACGAACACGTTGCCGCCCTGGGCCGGCATGGCCGAGACGCGGTAGCTGACGCCATCGTAGGCCACCTTGAACTCGCAATCGTCCGGCGCCCGTTCGCGCTGGGCCAGGCACACCTCGGTCAGGCGCTCCAGGTCTACGCGCAGGGCCGGCCCGGCGGGCAGCGGATTGATCGCCGCGCCAGGCACGTCCGACAGGCGGTCGCGCAGTTCCGGATGGCCAAGGTAGAGATCGGAAAACTCCAGGTCCCTGACGTTATCCGCCGTCGCCAGATCCGTTACTGTGGAAGCCGAGCGCATATACGCCAATCAGGTTGCGGAAAACGTCAAATTGTTGGCTGCGCTCGCACAGATTTTGCCCGCATCGTCCACGCTGACGGGGAAGGTGGTGACGGTGACGGTGCCGTTGGAGATCGAATTCCAGCCGTTGGCGCCGCTGACCACGCCCATGCACACGTCCTGCGGCACGCTGCCATAGGAGATCTTGAACACGCCGGCATCGTTGCCGGTGATGGTGACCGCGCCGGCCCAGCTATTGCTCAGCGCGCCGGCGGACTTGACCAGGGTGTTCGGAATCGCATTGGCGGTGATCAGGCTGGCCACCATGCCGTCGGTAGGGTAGGCCTGTCCGGTATAGAGCTTGCGCACGGCGGTGCGCAGGGCCACGGTTTCCTCGGTGGTCTGGTTGCCCTTGGCGCTGCCGAAGGCATTGGTCAGCAGCGAGACTGCGCCCAGCACCACCAGCGCGGCAATGCCCAGATAGGCGATCCCCTCCAGCAGGGAAGCGCCGCGCTGGCGGCCCAGCTTGGCGGGTAAGCGGGCAAGGAATGGCTTGGTGTTCTTCATGATGGGGTTCTCCGATAGTTGATAGATTTGGTTTTTAATGTACTGCGCGAGTCAGTGCTGCAATTTCGTGCTGGATGCCGAAAAATCCGGTCACCAGCCAGCCAATCACGATCGCCAGGGTAACGATCGATAATCCGTTCAATACCTTCATCTGAGCCGATACCTGCTCGATGCCTTCTTCCATCCACTCGTCGGCCAGCAGCTTGAGGGCTTCGCCGAAGCCGCGGTATTCGGCGTACACGCACAGGTCGTCGATCACCTCCTGCGAGGGAAAGCCGTAGCCGGAATTGCGCAGCGCCTCGCCGCAGTTCAGGCCCGAGCGCACGCCCAGCAGGGCGCCGTCGAGACGTTCGCGCAGCCATGGATCGGCCAGATCCGACAGGCGCGTGAGCGACTTTTCGACCGTGATGCCGGCCGTTTGCAGGGCCGAGAAGGCCAGCAGGAAGCCGCTGCCGACCACCAGCCGGTAAATCGAAAACGGCGCGAACTTGTCGAAGAAGATGCGCACGTTGCCACGCCAGCGCGGCATCGCCAATATGAATGCAGCCAGCACCAGCACAATGCCGGCGACGACGTACAGCATCCAGTCGTGCACCAGCACCGACATCACGTACAGCGACCTGGCCGCGCCGTGCCAGCCGGCCGGATCGACGATGCGGGTGAACTCGGGGATCACGCGGGTGCCGAACAGGTAGATGTAGACCAGGATCAGCGACAGGATCGCGCCCGGGTAGGCCAGGCCCGCCACGATCACGGCCTTGATCTTGCGCTGCGCCTGCACCACGTCGATCACCGCCAGCAGGGCCGCTTCCATGTGGCCGGACTGGGCGCCGGCCTGCAGGATCATGCGCTCGGTCTTGGGCGCCCACCATTCCAGGCCATCGGACAGCATGCGCCCGTTCTGCACCACGCGGCGGCAGTCGTCGAGCACGATGGCCAGCGGTTCGTTCGGCTTGCGCCCGTTGTGCGAGGCGCGCTCGCGCAGCTCCTCGAGAATCTTCAGCAAGGGCAGGCCGTTGGCCAGCATCTTGGCGATCTTGCGGTACGTGCGCACGCGCACGGAATCGGTGAACTGGGTCTTGGCCCACCAGCGGTTGAGATCAAAACGCACGTATCACCTCCAGCGCCTGACGCGCCACATCCTGGGCGCTGACCGTGGCCAGATGGCCGACCACTTTTTCCGCCATGCGCGGGTCGACCAGGCCGGCGGCGACTTTTTCGATCGCGTGTTCGCGGATGGTGCGCCCGCCCAGCTCGTGCACCCAGTAGGCCATCGCTTCGGTTTTCTCGCCGGCGCGGATGTACTTGAAAAACTGGTCGTCCGGGACGATGACTTCGGCGATCACCGAGCGGCCGGTGGTGCCCTGCTGCCGGCAGTGCGCGCAGCCGGGGCCGGCGATGCGCACCTTGTGCACGGCGCTGCCGACCGCCTGGAGCACGCGCGCATAGGCGGCGGGCGGCAATTCGTGCACGTGCTCGGACAGCGGGCGGCTGCAGTGCTGGCACAGCACCTTGACCAGGCGCTGGCTGATCAGGCCCGTGATGATGGTGTGGTCGGCCACCAGGCTCAGTGGCAGTCCCAGGTCGACCAGCCGGTCGACGATCGCCAGCGCGCTGTTGGCGTGCACCGTGGTCCAGACCTGGTGCCCGGTCATCGAGGCGCGCAAGGCATTCTGGGCCGAGGCCGCATCGCGCATCTCGCCGATCATGATCACGTCCGGGTCGAGCCGCATGGCGTTCGAGATCGCCGCGGCGAACAGGCGCGAGCGGTCCGCTTCGGTGCTGGCGTTGGTGACGGCGGTCTGCACGGCGCCCTCGATCGGATACTCGACCGGGTCTTCCACGGTGAGCACGTGCAGCTTGCCTTCGGCCTCGATGATCTCGCCGCTGAGGATGCGCTGCAGGGTAGTCGATTTGCCCGAGCCGGTGGGGCCGCTGATGATGTTCATGCCGATCGGCTGCTCCTTGAGCTGCTGCAGCATGGCGGCATGGCCCTCGCCGAAGCCGAGCGGACGCAGGTCGACATTGTCGCCGGCATCGTTGTACAGCAGGCGCAGCACCATGACCATGCCTTCGCTGGTGGGCGCGGTGGCGATGCGCACGCCGTACAGCTTGGGCGGCAGCTTGTCGCGGTCGGCGATGGCGGCGTCCTGGCGTTCCATCGGCTTGTACGAATTGTCCGATACCGAGGTCATCGCGCCGTACAGGGTGGCCAGCAGGCGCTCGCCGTATTCGCGCGTCTGGCTGCCGGACGGCACCAGATCGTTATGGATGCGGAACAGGATCTCGGTGCAGTTTTTCTTCACCCGGATATGGATGTCGGAGGCGCGCGCGCCGCAGGCCCTGCTCAGCAGGTCCTTGGCCGTCACCTGCATCATCGAGTGTTCCTGATGCCGCTCGCCGCCGTTCAGGCCCAGCTGGTAGGTGCGCGCAATGACTTCGATGCGCGTGAACACGACCTGGAACGGACGGTGCATTTTTTCCAGCCGTGCCTGGTAGGACAGCACGTGCGGATTCAGGCTCTGACCCTCGGCCACCAGCAAGCGGCCATCGCTTAGCAGGCACAGCAGCTTTCTTTCCTCGCCGCTGGCCTCGAACACGCCAGCATTGCTGGCGACGCCGGTTCCGCTGAAGTCGCACGCGCCGCGCTGGGCAACGTCGGCTTCGGCCGCTCTGGTGGCAAACGCAGTCATCGCATGGCTCCTTTCGGCGCGCTCGACGGCAATGGCAGCATCAGGCCGGTCGAAGGCAGATTCGGATTGAAGGCGGCATGTTTGGGGGCATTGAGCGCCAGCCGCACGCGCTGCTTCTTGCCCTTCTGGATGATCACGCTGCCCGGCGCCACCGACACCACGCGCAGGCCGCCGGCCAGCACGTCGCCCGCCTGCACGTCGACGATGCTGCCGTCGCTGAGCAGCAGGGTGGCGTAGTTCACGCCGCCCAGGCCTTCGACGCCCTGCACCACCGGGTCGCCCGGGGTCGGGGTTTGCGACAGCTGATTGATCGCGTTCTGCCGCGTGGCGATATCGTTCTGCTTGCTCAGGATGCTGGCCTGGACGTCCAGCTGCTTCTCGCGCGCCTTCAGCAGCAGGGTCTCGACCTCGATCTGGGTCAGCTTGTCCGAGGTGGGGTCGGCGAACGCCGCGCCGCAGGACAGCAGCGCCGCCAAGACCACCATGCGTTTGGTTTTATTTAACATACATCACTCCCTCAATTGACCACTGACCGCCGCGGTAAGACAACTGGTCGATACGTACGCCCGGTTTGTCGAGCACGCTTGCCACCGTCAGCGGCGGCAGGGTGCCGCTGACGATTTTGAATGTAAAGGTTTGCCACTGTGGAGCCGGCGCGCCGGGCGCCTGTGCCATCGGCGCCGCGCCTGCGATGGTGAACGGCACCCCCATCAGTTGCAGCTGCGCGACGATCGGTTCCATTACTTCTTGCCGCGCCAGCAGCGCTTCGGCCGGTTTGTGCTCCAGTTTCAGCGGCTCGGTATAACTGGCCCTCTCGCCGCTCAGATCGGGTTCGGCGCCCGGCACCTGGACACGCAGGAAACCCAGGGTCGAACCCTGGCGCGACCAGTTGTAGCGCGCCTGCTCGCCGCTGCACACGTAGTCTTCCAGGCGCCAGCCGCCCGGCGTCAGATAGCGCAGGTGATCGACGCAGGCCTGGGTCAGCCGTTGCGGCGACGCCTTGACGCCCCAGGGCGGCGCCAGCGCGGTGCGCGGCGCCAGGTTCAGCATCTTCAGGCGCGCCGCCGCAATGGCCAGATCGCGCTCGTGCTCGGCCTGTTGTGCACGCTGGTGCTGCTGCCATTGCACGCCGAGGAAGACGGCGGCCGTCACACCGGCCGCCGCGGCCATCGGCCAGTACGGACGGCGCGTGTGCAGGTGCTGCAAGGCCCACCAGCGGTGCGGCCGGATGCGCCCATCCTTGCGGTGCGGGATCAGGCTGGCGATGCTGCGCGCTTCGAAATTGTGGAAACCGTAGTCGGCCAGTTCCTCGTCGCCGATGACCACGTTCCAGCCGCCCAGGCCGTAGTCGCCGTGCAGGCGCTCGAGCACTTCTTCCTTGCTGCCGGCGAAGTCGCCATTGGGCAGGAAGTTGGCGTCGCGCACCGCGAAATAGGCCCACTGCCCGTCCGGCAGCTTCAGCGCGGCCAGCCAGTTGTGGACGCGCTGCTTTTCGCCGTCGTAGACCGCGCCTTCGATGGCCAGGGTTTTCGACACCACCGCGCCCAGCGAAAACATGCCGCGGCGCGCGCCGTCGCCGGTATGGGCGAAGCCGGCTTGCGCGGTGGACTGGTCGGTGCGCAGCACCAGCAGGTCCGAATCGATCTTCCTGGCCAGTTCGCGCGCTTCGCGCACCAGTTCGCGCGGGCGCGACAGCGACTGCCAGAACAGGCCGCAGACGAACTTGTGCTTGTCTATCTGGGTGATATAGATCGTCATGGTGGAATGCCTCGCCGCTTAGGAACCGACAGTCGTTGGGGTGATCAGGATCACGATCGATTCTTTGCTGGAGCCGGACTTGAAGCCACCGCCGAGCAGCGGGTTGCGGGCATTGCCCACGCCCTGGCGATCGATGTTGTCGTCGGTCTGCTCGAAGCCGCTGATGATCAGGGTTTCGTTCGACTTGAGCGACACGCGCTGCAGGAAGTTGCGGGTATCGACTTCCGGCGTTTCGATCTTGCTGGTGCCGCTCTGCACTTCGCGGATGCCGCGCAGCGACGAGATGTCGGTGGAAAACTGCAGCAGCACGGTGCCGTTGGTGAGCACATGCGGCAGGATGCTCATGTTGAAGCCCGAGGTGACCGTGCCCGGCACCAGGGTGGTGGTGGTGCCGACCTGGGCCACTACCGTGGTCGAGGACGACTGCAGGTAGGACGTCTGCTTGGCCACCTGCACCGGCACCGGCTGGTTATTGAGCGTGACGACCGACGCGGTGGTCTGGCGCCGCACCTTGCCCTGCTTGGACAGGGCCTGGATGATGGCGCTGCTGCCGGCGAAGCGCGAGTTGCCCACGATGCCGGCGAACAGGCGGTTGGCCTCGGCGTTGACCGGCATGGCGCTGGTGATCTGGTACTTCTCGCGCAGGGTGCTGTACACCAGGTTCCAGTCGATGCCGTAGTTCTCGTCGTCCTCCAGATTGACCGACAGCACCGTCACATTGATCACGACCTGGCGCGACAGGGTCTTGTTTTCATTGTCGATATAGCTGGCTACCCGCTCGAGCGTGTCGGGGGTGTCGACGACGGTGATGGAACCGGTGGCCGGCGAGACCACCACCTTGCCGTAGGCCGACAGCATGGCCTTGATCGCGCTTTCGATGCTGCCGTAGACCGACAGGCGCGAGGCCACCGCGGTGTTCTGGATGTTGTTGGAGCTGACTCCGTTGGAGCCGGCAGCGCCCGCGCCGCCGCCGCTGGAGCCGCCCGCGCCGCCGCCGCTGCTGCCGCTGTTGACGCCGCCGGTCGAGCTGGCCCCGCTGGAGACCTGGGCGGTGAAGCTGGAATCGCCCGGCAGGGTGCTGATCTGGAACGTGCGCGAGTCGGTATGGTAAAACTGGATGGTGCCCTCGACATACTTCCACGACACGCCGAAGCGCGCGGCGGCGGTATCGAGCAAGCCCTTGAAATTGCCGTTGGCGTAGTAGATGCGCACCGGCGCGGCTGCCGCGCTGGCGGCGGTGCTCACGGTGCCGCCCAGGCCGGGACGCGGGAGCCCTGGCGGCAGCGCGGGCAGGCCGCCCAGGCCACCCAGGCCGGCGCCAGCTGCGCCCATGCCGGCGCTAGCTGGCATGGTGCGCCCCTGATCGGCAATGTTGAGGGCATCCGGCGTGACCCGGGTAGGCAGGCCGGAGCGCAGGCTGATGCGCTCGGCCAGCTCCGACAGGTTGGCCACGGTCTTGTCAAACGTCGCGTCCTGATAGAACACCGCCGGCAAGGTCGGCTGGCCAACCTTGACGACGTCCTTGCCCAGCCAGATGCCGGTTTCATGGCTTACCGACAGCGGCGACTTGGTCACCACGCCCGGCGCGGTGCGGCCGGTATCCTTGACCAGAGTGGAAATCTTTTCGCCGGTCTCGTCGACGCGCTGGTCGACCTTCTGCGACAGCCCGCTGCAAGCCGACAGCAGCAACAGCGCCGCCAGGGCGCTCGAAAGTTTAGCGTTCATTATTCGGTCCCTTTTGCGACAATACGCAGTACGCGGTTGCCATCGTAGAAAATCGCTTTCATTGGAATTTCGGCGCTGTCCATGCTCTTGGCGACCATCTCGACCGCTTCGGTGAAGCTGCCGCGGATCTCGGTACGCACGCTGACGGCGTAGTCCACCGGCAGCTCCCACACCAGCTGCCAGCCGGCCGCCGCGGCCCAGCGCGCCAGCGTCGTATTGAGAGTCTTGTCGGCCGGCCTGACTTCCCAGGCAGGCTGCGGCGCTGCCGGCGCTGCCGGCGCTGCCGGCGCGGCGCCGGCGCCGCCGCCGGCCTGCTCCTCCGGCGCGGCATGTAGGGCGCTGCCCGAGGCCGTTGCGGCCTCCATCAGGTCAGCGTGACTTTCTGTGCACAGTTCCCCGCCCACACCCTGCCCAAGGCCGGCTCCGGTTTGGGTGTGTGGCATCTGTGCAAACGTTTTCTCAAGTGCGTTAACAGCCGGCGCCGCCGCGCTCGTGGTGCCGGCCAGGCAAAGTAGTGCGCCCAGTAGCGTGACGGACCAGGTCCTGTGCTGCGGTAGCGGTCGGTGACTCCAATGCATGCTGTTCTCCTTCGTGATTCGACTTTGCGATGTGGTGCGCAACTGGACAGTTAATACAGGCAGACAGGAAAAAGGTTCAAAATTCTGTGTGTTGACAAGACGATACGGAACCTGCTGCTGCGCCCGCGGGGCGCGATGCAGGCGCTCGCAACGGCATGTTCACGAGTAAGTGGCAGCACACAGAATTTAGTTCGTTTTTATTTGACGCTGTCTCCGCAGGATATTGAACAACGCTGAACCGCCGGGGTGCCCGGGCAGCAGCGATGGAACTGCCGCCGCCGCCTCACCACCCATGGTCACAACAAGCGACGATTTTTTTCTCCCCCACCCCCAATTCAATGAAAGCGGTTCACATGGCGCTCACCGAGGCTGACGAACAGGAAGGACGACGCCATGACGGGCGCATTACGCGAGACTGATTTGCAGCCGCTGAGCGAGCTGCTGCTCGATGAGGCGCGGATTCACGGTCCAGGCGGGCTGCTGGGCCGCTCAGGGCTGATGGCGCGCATGATGAAGGAGCTGGCCGAATGTCTGCTGGCGGCGGAGTTGCAGCAGCATCTGCTGCGCCCGGCCCTGCAGGAGACCGTCAAACTGGGCAATTATCGCAACGGCAGCACGCCCAAGACCGTGTCCACCAACGTGGGCAAGATCGAGCTGGCGGTGCCGCGCGTGCGCTTTTCGACCTTCGTGCCGCAGCTGGTGCCGCGCTACCAGCGCCAGATTCCCGGCTTCGACCACACCATCGTCGTGCTGTACGCGCGCGGCCTGCCCGACGAGATGGTGCGCGCACGCCTGCTGGGCCTGTACGGCGCGGATGCCTGGGAAGAACTCGGTGACGCCCTGACCGGAGCGCTGTTGCGGCACACCGTACGCTGGCGTGCACGCCGGCTCGATCCGGACTGTGCGCTGCTCTATTGCGACGCCCTGCCCGCGCCGACGCCCTTGCTGTTCGCGCTGGCCATGTCGGCCGAGGGCGAAAGGGATGTGCTGGGCATGTGGAGCGGGCACGCCGGCCAGCCGGGACTGTGGGGCGCGGCGCTCGGCGAACTCAGGCAGCGTGGTTTGCTGATCCCGGACATGATCGCCGGCGATGCCGCGGTGGTGCGCCAGGCCGCCGCGCAGGTCTATCCTGGCGCGCGGTTCTGGCCGATCCGCTAAGCGGGAAGCAAGGGATACTGCACTTAGCGCTTGCCGTTGAGCATGTCGTGCAGTTCCAGCCGATTGTAGGCGGTGCGCATGGCATCCTTGGCGCTGACGGCTTTTTTGGCGACCAGCTGCGCCAGCACTTCATTCAGGCCGCGCGACATATTGTCTTCCTTGCGCCGCATGTAGTCGCCGATCAGATGCAGTTTGGACAGGTCGGCGATATACGGTGCGATCTGCTGGTTGTTGTTGAAGACCATTTCGTGAGCCAGCACCACATCGTCCCCCTGCTCGTTCGGCACCAGGCTCTGGAAGATGACGCCGATGAGCGACTTGGCCAGTCCGGCGGCGCGCTGCTCGCGCTGCTCGGCGGGGAAAAACCCCAGCAGCTTGCCGATGGCGCTCACGGCGCTGTTGGTATGCAGGGTCGCCAGCACCAGGTGGCCCGATTCGCCGGCGTGCAGGACGGTGTCGGCGGTGTCGAAATCGCGGATTTCCCCGACCATCAGCACGTCCGGTTTCTGGCGCATGGCTTCGCGCAGGCCGCTGGAAAAGCTGGCGGTGTCGGCCGGCACCTCCTTTTGCGAAATGATCGAGTACTTGCGCTGCAGCTGGTACTCGATCGGTTCTTCAATGGTGATGATGTGCGCGCTGCGGTTGGCGTTGATGTGCTCGAGCATCGAGGCGATGGTGGTGGTTTTGCCGGACCCGGTCGGCCCGGTCACCAGGATGATGCCGCTGGTCGCTTCGAGCATGGTTTTGACGTACTGCGGCAAGCCAATCTTGTCGAGCGCGATCGGGTGCAGCGGCAGGCGCCGCACCGAAATGGTGACCTTGCTGCCGCCCGAGCTGCGGTACACATTGCAGCGCAGCCGGTAGTCGGTCAGCACGAACGGGCGGTCGATGGCCTGTTCGACGATCTTGTCTTCCCAGTCCTCGTCGATGGCCTGGAGCAGCGGGACCATGTCTTCCAGGGTCACAGGATCGTCGCCGGCCTGGCGCCAGCCGCGCGGCGTCTTGATCATCATCGGCATGTCTTGCTCCACATGGATATCCGAGAAACTCTGCCCGGAATTTACCAGGGAAATCAATTCGTCTAACAATTCGCGGGACAGGGAAAAGGCGTTGGACATGATGCGCTCGCGGTGGGGAAATTGGCCGAGTATAGCCTAGCGGCCACTCGAGGAACAGAAATGCCGACAGCGCCGCGCGGCCATCGGCCTGGCGCATTTATTAGTTGTCAATTTGAAATAAATGACAAATAATCGTGCTTCATCCCCCGATCGAGCGCCGATGTTCACTTGTTCACGCCGTATTGCCGGCGCTGCCTGACCTGATCCGCGTCATTTGCACACGAAAATCGTCGGCATGCGCTGCGCGCCTTCGCGTTCGACCGTGACCGTGCATTCGGTCGCTTTCTCTGGGATGCGCCGAGCAAGTTCGACAGGGCCGTAGGCGCAATACACCCAGGTCTCATACCAATGGGGCACGTCGAAGGTCCAGAGCGTGACCGACACCGCGCGCTTGCCGCGCTTGGTGGTGCCGCCCGAAGTTGGCTTGAGATAAGCCTGCTCGTCGGGCGCGCCATGCAGCATTCCCGCCCCGTCAATTCGGCGCCCCGCCGGCGCCGACACGGTCCAGCCGTTGGCCTGCTCGTGCGTCGGCACCATCCCGGCCGGCAGCGACTGGGGACACTCGACGCGAAACGGCGCCGCCAGCGCGGCGTGTGCCGCTACCGGATGGCTGACAAGCCAGGCAATAACGCCCACCGTGGTCAGCGCAAGGCGCCACGGAAAGTCGCGGCCGCTCATTTTGCGATCACGTGGAACGCGAGCGCGTTGTTGCCTGCATTTCGCCACCTCCCGTTCGGGAGCTTGCGCTCGCTGGGCGGCGGGATCCGGATGAAGCGCTTGCCCACGAACAGGCGATTGCTGTCGGTGTTGTACTGGTCCATTATCCACATTCCTCCCTTGGCAACGCTCAGCAGCATGGCCGCGTGATGGCAGGAACCCGGATAGCCCACCGGGCAGGTCTGCGGATAGCGACCATTGTCGAACGTTGCGATCGCGGTCCCGCGCGGGATTACCTTGCCGGCTTGGTATGCCTCCATCACATTGTCCCCCGGCTTCCACGCCTGCGTCGACACTCCCTTGAGTCCCGGCACCATCAGCTTGATCAGGTCGACGCACGTGCCCGACCCGAATAGCGCGTGGTCTTGAAGGGAATCGACGGCCGTATAAATGTAGGGCATATCCGCACCTCTTGTCGCTGTTCACGGGCCTTTATCGTCGGCCAATGCCAGGAGAGAGGCGTTGCGAACTGGCAATTACCCAGTTGACGGGCCACAATTTCAAGTTTTCTCGATGTCGCTCCAATACTCGCTATACCTCCCTGCCACCCATGAAAGCGCACGATGAAAAGATTAATTACCTCCACCTTCCTGATGCTGAGGCGAACCGCACCGACCTGGACGCCTACGCCTTGTGGAAACCGAACGCGCGTTATTCGCTGCGCGTATCGCTGGGCAACCTGCTGCGCTATGGCTTTGAGAGCGAACGTCATTACATCGATACCAACGGCGACCTGGCCGACAGCAGCCACGGCGCCTTGTCGATGCGGCTGGGCGTGAACCTGGAAATCAAGTTCTCAGCTGCCGAAAATCGTAAGCGGCATTTGCTCTTTTATAAGTCGACAGCCGATTCCGGCCTTGGTAGTGTGACGCCGCACTCACTCTCCCGCAAAACCCATGCTCAACAGACGCGACTTCCTCAAAAGCGCCGGCGCGCTTGCCACCACCTCGGTCTTCGGCCAATCCGCTGCGTACGCGGCGACGGTCCAGACCCGGCCCGCGTCCGCACCCGGGCGCACGCTGGTGTCGCTCAACAAGGGCTGGCGTTTCCATGAGGGCGATATTGCATTCCCGGTCATCCGGGGACATGGCTGGAGCTACGCCAATGCCAAGGCCGGCAACGCCGGCGGCCCGGCCGCGCCCGGCTTCGACGATTCCGAATGGCGCAGCGTCAGGCTGCCGCACGACTTCGCCAGCGCCCAGCTGCCCGAGCAGAGCGCCAACGCGGCGCAGGGCTACCGCAAGCGCGGCATCGGCTGGTACCGCACCCTGATCCGGCTCGACGAGGCCGACCACGGCAAGCACATCGAACTGCAGCTCGACGGCATCTCGACCCTGGCCACGGTGTGGTTCAACGGCACCCAGGTGGCGCACGTCTGGAGCGGCTACAACTCGGTCTATATCGATCTGACCCCGTTCGCCACCTACGGCGAAGCGCTCAACTCGCTGGTGATCCGCGCCGATGCCGACACCATGCAGGGCTGGTGGTACGAAGGCGCCGGCATTTACCGCAACACCTGGCTGGTCAAGCGCGAGCAGGTGCACATCGTCACCAACGGCGTGTTCGCCCACCCCGTGTGCGCGGACGGCCAGTGGAGCATTCCGCTCGAAGTGACGCTGTACAACATCCGCAAGAGCGCGCAAAAAGTGCAGGTCGAGAGCGTCCTCGTCGATGCTGCCGGCAAGACCGTGGCCCAGTTCAGCGCCCCGGCCGAAGTCGGCGTGCTGGCGCGCCAGGTCGTCAGCGGCAGCATGCGCGTGGCCGCGCCCAAACTGTGGAGCCTGGAAGAACGCAATCTGTACAGCGTGCGCACCCGCGTGCTGCAGGACGGCAAGCTGCTCGATGAAGTCAGCACCCGCTGCGGTTTCCGCACCCAGCGCTTCGACCCCGAGCACGGCTTTTTCCTCAACGACCAGCACGTCAAGCTGCAAGGCGTGTGCATCCACCAGGACCACGCCGGGGTCGGTGTCGCCGTGCCGTACGGCGTGCTCGACTACCGCATGCGCCGCCTCAAGGAACTCGGCGTCAACGCCATCCGTTGCGCGCACAACGCCCAGGACAAGCGCTTTTACGAGCTGTGCGACGAGCTGGGCTTTCTGGTGATGGACGAGAACCGCGTGTTCAACCCCGCACCGGAACACCTCGACGAGCTGACCTGGCTGGTGCGCTGCCACCGCAACCACCCGTCCATCATCCTGTGGTCGGTGTTCAATGAAGAACCGATCCAGGGCACCGGGCAGGCTTACGAAATGGTGCGCCGCATGGTCGCCGCAGTGCGCGCGCTCGACACCTCGCGTCCCACCACGGCCGCCATGAACGACGGCCAGTTCGAGCCCGTCAACGCGGCCCAGGGCGTCGACGTGGCCGGCTTTAACTACCAGTCCCCGTCCTATGACGCGTTCCACAAGGCGTTCCCGACCGTGCCGATGACCTCGTCCGAAGACGCCTGCGGCTTCCAGACGCGCGGCGAATACCTGACCATTCCCGAGAAGCACATCTTCGCCAGCTACGACGACGATGCCGCCTCCTGGGGCACTACCCACCGGGTCGGCTGGAAAGCCATTGCCGAGCGGCCCTTCGTGGCCGGCGCGTTCGTGTGGACCGGCTTCGACTATCACGGCGAGCCCTCGCCGTACGAATGGCCGTCCAATTCCTCGTTCTTCGGCATCATGGACCTGTGCGGCTTCGAGAAGGACGCCTTCTGGCTGCACCAGGCCCAGTGGCGCAAGGAACCGGTGCTGCGGCTGGCGCCGCACTGGAACTGGGCCGGCAAGGAAGGCCAGCCGATCACCGTGATGGCGCTGCACAATATGGAGGAAGTCGAAGTGTTCCTGAACGGCCGTTCGTACGGGCGCCAGAAGGGCGACATCTACGAAATGAACCGCTGGCAGGTGCCGTATGCGCCCGGCAAGCTGTCGGCCGTGGGCTATCGCGGCGGCAAGGTGGCCAAGCGTTTCGAGGTCGAGACCACCGGCGCGCCGGTGGCGCTCAAGCTCACCCCGGACCGCCCGTTCATGCTCGGCGACGGCCTCGACGCCCAGCCGTTCAAGGTCGAATCGCTCGACGCCAAGGGGCGCCATGTGCCGCTGGCGCAGCACCAGATCGTGTTCACGGCCGACGGCGGCGACATCATCGGCCTGGGCAACGGCGATCCGAACGACGTCAGCAGCGAGAAGGGCGACACGCGCGCGCTGTTCAACGGGCTGGCGCAGGTGATCGTGCAGACCCGCGAAGGCACGGCCGGCACCCTCAAGCTGAGCGCCAGCGCACCCGGGCTCAAGAGTGCAGTGCTCGATGTCGAGGTGCGCAAAGCCCAGCCATGGGCTTACCAGGCCACGTCGGAACCGCTGCAGGGCATCGACGGCTGGCGCTTGTCGCCGCTCAGCCCGGCTCCGATCGATCCCAACCTGCGCCCCGCCGGCACCGACATGAATTCGTGGGGCTGGATCACGCCCGGCACCAGCGCCAGGCCGGCCGGGCAGACCGGCTATGTGCTGTACGCCGCCGAGGGCTGGGGCTTTGCGCGCGTGCGCAAGCACGGCGGCAGGCTGGATTTTGTCGAGGTGACCGGCCAGTGCCAGGTCTTCATCGATGGCAAGAAAGTCGGCGAAAAGACCACCGACGCCCCCGCGCCGCTGCATGTGGCCTTTCCGGCCGGCCTGGCCAAATTCCGCCTGAGCGTGCTGTGCCCTCTGAAGGCCGGGCAGGCGCACGGCTTGAGCGGCGTGGTGCGCCTCCGCTCGTCCTGAGGGTTGTAGAGGAACAAAAAAAAACGGGACCAGGCCGAAGCATGGTCCCGTCCAACAGGAGCTGTGAAACTTAGAACTTGTACTCGGCCGTCAGCTTGTAGCTGCGGCCCAGGATGTCGGCCAGACTGGTGAGGTAGCCGGTGTACAAGCTGTTGGCAATCATCGGTGGATTGACGTTGCCGATGTTGTTGACCGCGAAGTTCAGGTTCAGGTTCTTGAAGCCGCTGTAGCCGGCCGTGACGTTGAACTGGCTGTAGGCCTTGACCTTGTTGATCGTGGCGCCCGGACGCGGCGTCAGGTCGGTCAGGCTGCTGTTATAGCGCTGCGATACCTGGGCACGCCATGGGCCTTGACGCCAGGCCAGCGAGGCGGTGTGCTTCCAGCGTGGGTTGATCTGCGGCATACCGGCCAGGCCGGCGTTCGGGCCGGCTCCACCGAAGCGACCGTCATTGGTCACGATGCCGACGTTCTGCAGCCACTCGCCACCACGCTCCGAGGTGAACTCGTACTTGTCGTAGTAGGTGCCGTCCAGCTTGGCGTCGAAGGTGCCGATGGCGGTGACCGGGAAGCGGTAGTTGGTCGACAGGTCCAGGCCACGGATGCGCGATTCGCCGCGGTTGGCCTGGCTGGCGATGATGTGGTCGATCGTGCCGTCGGCGTTGCGGATGATCTGGTCGGTGTACTTGACCGGCTGCTGCTGGATTTCGGCCAGCGCCACGGCGCCGAGCTGGTCACGCAGATGCAGACCCCACCAGTCGAGCGAGATCGACAGGTTCTTGATCGGCTCGAACGCCATGCCAATCGAGAAGCCGCGCGACTTTTCCGGCTTCAGGAAGGTGTTGTTGGGCGACTTGGTCCAGTAGTTGGTGACCACGTTGCAAACCTGGTCGACGGTATAGCCCGCCACCGGGGTGCCGGTGTTGGCAATGGTCGGGGTCTTGCTCGGGCACAGGACAGGATCGTCCATGGCCTGGGTGCGCACTTCCGGCGTCGGGTTCTGGATGTCCATGATCGACGGGGCGCGGAAGCCGGTCGACAGCGAGCTGCGCACCACCAGATTGCTCAGTGGCTGCCAGCGCGCCGACAGCTTCGGATTGACGGTCGTGGTCTTCAGGTCGGCGTAGTGGTCGGCACGCACCGCACCGTTGAGCGTGACGGTCTTGGTGACCGGCGCTTCGAGCTCCATCAGCAGCGAGGAAATGTCGCGGTGCAGCTTCTTGTCCACGCCGGTCGGGGTTTCGCCGACCAGGTCGCTCTTGACCACGTTGCCGGAGGCGTCGATGGCGTAGCTGCCGTCGGCGTTCTTGCCCACCAGGTCGAGCGGGGCGCCGAACACCCGCGCCGCATCGCGCCGCAGTTCACCCGAGATCGCCAGGGTCATGGCGCCGCCCGGCAATTCCCACAGCTGGCGCGACACGGTCGCGTCGACGCTCTGGTTGTAGGCCTTGTTCAGACGGTAGGTGTAGTCCTTCATGTCGATGCTGTTGAGGTAATCCACCCCGGCCTGGTCCTGCAGACCGAAGGGGTTGAGAGTGCCATTGTCGAAGCCTGCCTGGACTTTCGAGTACAGCACGTAGCCGGAGCCGGCGCGGGTGTCGCGCTTGGAGACGCCGTAGTTCAGGCCGGCACGGTAGTCCCAGCCGAACACTTCGCCTTCGGCGGTGAGCACGATGCGGTCGTTGGTCTGCTCGTCGTTACGATAGGCAGGCCCCAGTTCGGCCGGACCCCAGACGAAGTACAGGGTGCGGTTGTTCAGGTTCAGGTTGCTGACGGTGCCGGGGGTCTTGGCCGGGTCGATGTACATCAACGGGGTGTTGCTGCCGGTGTTGCTGCCCACTACCTGGACGCCCGGGGTGATGCCTTTGCCCGGGTAGAAGCGGCTGGTGGAGGCCAGCGAGTAGGTGGTGAATGGCGCGGTCGACCCCGGTACTTGCAGGCCGCGGTATTTCTGCACGTTGAAGGAGGAGTGCAGGATGTCCAGGTCGATCCTGTGGCCGCCTACGTTCCAGCTGGCGCGGCCGGCGACATTGGTCAGTTCGCTGCCGTCGGTGACGGCGCTGTAGTACAGCGGATCGCGGTAGCAGCCCGGTGCGTACGTGGCCGGGGTGGCCACCGAGCCGGCGCCGAGGGTCGGCACGGCGTATGGCGCCAGGCAGCCGGTGGCGTAAGCCGGGTTGTAGTTGGAGTTGGCCGAGCGGGTGAAGCCGAAGTTGGCGATCGGGCTGGGGTTCTTGTTGGTCGGCAGCAG
The DNA here is from genome assembly GCA_946480015.1 of uncultured Oxalobacteraceae bacterium. The sequence continues at coordinate 96,509 of CAMLIL010000005.1, forward strand.
ACCCAGACCGAGGTCGCGCAGCCGGTTTTCGTCGAACAGTTCAGGGCGCGAGGCCTGGAACAGCGCGGTTTTCTTTTGATGATCGACGGCGATGTAGGCGTTCCAGCCATCCTTGTTCAGGTCGCCCCAGCCGGCGATGGCACCGATCGATTTGGTTTCGCCGCCGCCGGAAACTTCCGGACGGTTGTATTCGAGCTTGACCGCGGCGCCCTTGTAGCCGCGCTTGGTCCAGAAGTTCTGCACGCCGCCGATGGCGTCCGCGCCGTAAATCGAGGACGCGCCGTCGCGCAGGGTTTCGGCCCGGTCCAGCGCCATGCGCGGGATCACGTTGACCGAGACGTACTGGTCTTGCAGCGGTTCATTGGCCAGGCGGCGGCCGTTGAGCAGGGTCAGGGTGCGCATCGGACCCAGGCCGCGCAGGTTGGCGATCGGACCGGCGGCGCCGCTGTTGGTGCCCAGTGCTAGCGATTGCGGCATCTCCAGGAGCAGATCCTTGAGCTCGGTGTGGCCGCGCGCTTCCAGCTCGGTGGCCTTGATGGTGCTAACCGGCATGGCGCCTTCGTCGGCCACGCGGCGGATCAGCGATCCGGTCACGATCACCGCCTGCATCGGCGGTTCGGCGCTCTCGGCGGCGGTTTGGGCGGCAACATCCGCGCTCATTTGCAGCAGGGCGACCGACACGGCGGACGCAACTGCGAGCTGGCGGAATGGGAGGGAGTGGATTGTCATGTACGGCATCTCCTGGTCTGGTTGATCGGTCGCCGAAATTGGCACGATCAATTCTTTAGTGGTAATACCGAAATACTAAATTGGCCAGACCAGTTGCACAACCCATTGTTGTGGTCTTTGTGTAAAAAAGATCACAAACGGCATTACTTAACGCAAAAAAACATCACGTATGCACATAATATTGTCCAGTTGGCAATAAAACAAGCTTAAAAGCTGATAATGAAGCGCGCGCCGTCGCCCAGCGAGCGGGCGTAGCGCACAGTGCCGCCGTTGCGGTGGACCAGCTGGCGCACCATGGCCAGGCCGATCCCGCTGCTCAGGCGGGCGCCGACCGTCAGTTGGGGCGCGGCCAGGGCGGCGGTGGCGTCGGCGGCGTTGGCCAGCAGGTTGACCAGGGCTTGTTCGAGCTGGCCCGGGTCGGCGTGCAGTTTGAGTGTTTCCGGTTCGACCGTCATGACGGCGCTGCCGCCGCGCCGGCGCCATTGCTCGCCGCTGAGGGGCGCCAGGCGCGCGAACAGCGCATGAAGGACAATCTGCTCGGGCTGCGGCTCGGGCACGCAGGCAAGGCTGCGGTAGCCGGCCACGAAGGCGGTCAGGCTGCCGGCGCGCCGGCCGATGGCGTCGAGCGCCGTGTCCAGATCGGTGGCGACATCGGGCGCCAGCGCACCCGAGACTCCTTTCAACATATCGCGCGCGGTGTGCGACAGCGAGGCCACCGGCGTGAGCGAATTCATGATTTCATGGGTCAGCACGTGCACCAGCTTTTGCCAGGTCTGCATGGCCTCGGCTTCGAGTTCGCTTTCCACCGGCATCAGGGCGACCAGGCGCTCGGGCCGGCCGTCGACGGTCAGGTCGACCACGCTGCACAGGGCGCGCTCGCGGCCGCGTTCGGTGTCGTAGTCGATCAGGCCGCGCCGGCCACCGGCCAATGCGGCGAGCTTGCCGCGCACCTGGGCGGCGTCGCTGGCACTGCCGGGCGCCAGCAGGCGGCGCGCGCTGGCGTTGAGCGCTTCCATGCCGCCGCCCGCGCTCAGCCTGAGCAGCGCGGCTGGGGCGCATTCGAGCTGGCTTTCCAGGTGCAGCACGCGCTCCTGCAGCAGCGCGTGGCCGTGCGGCTGCCCGGCCGGGCGTTCCAGCGGCGCGGTGCGCCCATCCTGATCGTCGATTTGCCGGTGCCGCTGGGCCACGACGCGCGCGCCAAGGCGCTGATGGCGGCGCTCAAGGCTCAGCCAGCCGTTGCCGGAGTGACCGTCAGCGAGGATGCCATCGGGCGCCATGTCTCCGTCTGGGGCCGCGAAATCGCCCGGCCCGGCATCGCGAGCGTGCGCGCCGACATGAAATGGGTGGGCGCCAGTTTCTTCGAGCAATACCGAATTCAGCCGGTGGCGGGGCGTTTGTTCGCGGAGGGCCTGGACAAGGAAGACGACCCCATTCCGGTGGTCATCAATGAACTGGCGGCGCGCAAGCTGAACTTTTCCAGCCCGGCCAAAGCGCTCGGGCAATCGATCCGGGTGACCAATATGAACGGTAGCGTGACGGAAAAGCGCATTGTCGGCATCGCGCCCGAGATCCGCTTCAATTCACTGCACGAGGCGTCGGGTGCGACGGCCTACGAGCTGGCCACCGGCGCGACGCTGTCGGTGCGCGCGAGCGGCTCGGTGGCCGAGGTCGAGCGCCTGCTGGCTTCGATGTGGGGCAAGTATTATCAGGATGCCGTGCTGAAAACCCGGCGCGCCGCCGATATCTTGGCCGACAACTACGCCGAGGAAGCGCGCATGGCCCGCTTGCTGGCGATCGCCACCGGCATCGCGCTGGCGATTGCCGCGTTCGGCACTTATGTGCTGTCGGCACACACGGTGCAGCGGCGCGCCCGGGAAATTGTGCTGCGCAAGCTGCGCCATCGCCTGACGAGCCGGCGGCGGGCGCGGACTATACCCCGTTGGCGCTGCTGTTCGAAAGCGTCGGACAGGCCGACGTCTGCAAGTCCGACAGCGGACCGATCGTGTGCGCCCGGGTCGCCGCCGCCGTCCCGCCGGGAGTCATTGTCGACGCCCTGCTTTTGCCGAACGGCTACACGGCATTCACCTACGCCCGCGCGCCAGGCGTCACCGGCGCGCCGGACCCGCAGGGGCAGGCGGCGCTGCGGTTTCAGGCGGCCGTCGATGCCGCAGCGACGGCCGTACGCGGATTCCTGAGCGCACGGCGCGGCTCCATCGCGCATGTCGACGATTACTACGAATATGATCCGGTGCTCGAGGACCCCGTTCCCGCCCCCGGCGATTCCGGCGGTGGAGGGTATTACGTCCCGATCGTCGTCATTTCCGCGCCCCTCCCGGACGCGATCGATCCGGGACCGTTCATCGTCGCCAGTGGCGACGGAGATATCGGCAACGACGCCATTCCTCAACTGCCCCCGAGATATCCGGATGAGGACCTGGCCGCGGTGCTCAATCCGTGCGTGATCAGCCCGATCATAACGGTCTGCGTTCGTGGCAATCGTTCGCCGCCGCCCGACGTGCTACCACTGCCGACAGGGCCCACGCCATGGTTCCCGCAAAGCTGGTGCGACTCATTTCACGTGCTTTGCAGTACCGGACAGGAACCGCGCGACAATAACCGGGGCGCCGACAGCAGCACCAGCGGCAAGACAAAGGCTGAACTCGATGCGATATGCGAAGCCATCAACAGCGCTGAGATCGCAACCTGCTGGGCGATGAGCGCTGGCGCCGACAGCGAAGATCGCGGCCGCGTTTTCGATGTGTGCAAGAATAAGGCGAATGAGCGCTTGTACGCTTGTTACCGAACTGCCGATCTACTGACCGATTATGGCGCCCATCTAGCACCTTGACCCACGCACCACCAGCCAGATTTCACCGCCAGTCCACCAAGGAGCGACCATGAAGGAACCGAAACTCACCATCGCGCTAGCCGAGCGCGGCGACCAACCGGTACTACTGATCAGCCGCAACGACAACGACATGTTCAACCAGGCCGACTCAAAACTGGCCCGACTGGCCGAAATGGGTCGTCTGGGCGCCCGGGAATGGATCGGCAATATGACGCTGCTGATGTTGCAACGAGCGCACGCACAGGCGTTCATCCCTTACCCGGCACTGGAAGCCGAAAGTCGATTAGCCGAGCCGTACGACGCCGTGCATTATTTGCTACGGATGTCGATGAGCGATCGCACGCGCCGCTACGTTGAGGCGATCGACGCCCTGGTTGCGCTACACGCGGAGGAACTGTCCCATACTAGCTGGCCTGCACAGTGGCCATATTATCGCGACCGCATCCTGCGCGACTATCCCGACTGACCTGCGCACTCTCAGGCAAGACGCTCGACAGTGTGATTGCTAACTGATGTGTCGCTGCAGGGGAATACGCCCCCGCCGCCCTATGAAGAGCACACCATGGCCATCGAAGAACCGAGAATCAACTTGTCGCTGATCACCAACAGCGGACTAACCAGTATCCTGATCCGGCGCAGCAACGCGGACGATGTCCTCGGTGCCACTGCTTGCCGGCCGAGGCGCTGCGCTTATAGGATCTTGTACATCACCGTGGTGGGGTCGAGCCGGTCCTGGAAGTTGTCGCGGCAATACTGCGGAATCCGGCCCGCCACCTGGTAGCCGAGCGACAGGTACAGCGGTTCGGCCTCGCTGTCGCTGCGGGTGTCGAGTATGAGCAGGCTGCGCGCACGGGCAGCGGCCTCGCGTTCGATGGCCGCCATCAGCGCCCGTGCCACGCCCTGGCGGCGCGCGTCGGGGTGGACCAGCAGCTTGCGCACTTCGGCGCGGTGGCGCCCGTTGCCGGGGGTGTCGTGATCGAGCTGGACGGTGCCGACGATGCGCCCGTCCTGGCGTGCCACCAGCAGCGCCACGCCGCCAGCCTGCACACCCGGCAGCACCTTGTTGCGCCAGAACCGTTCGGCGTCGTCCAATGCATGCGGCAGCACGAAGCCGATGCTGGCGCCGTCGTGCACGCAGGCGTGCAGCAGTGCCGCCAGTTGGTCCAGGTGGCTCGGCAAGGAGGCGGCATCAAGGGAGTCGATGGTGGTCATTGCGGCCTCACACAAGGAAAACGAAATAATGGGCGCCGGCATGGGCCGGGGTGGCGAAGGCGGACGGGCCGCTCAGCTGGTAGCGCAGGCAGTCGCCGGCGCGCAGGCTGTGGGTGACGCCATCGACCGTTACCTCCAGTTCGCCATCGATGAGGATCAGATGGTGTTCCAGGCCGGGACGCGGGCTGCTGTCGTAGGCGATGCGGGCATTGGGCTCGAGCTCGCATTCGAGCGCTTCGCCGGCCAGGGTTTGCGCCGGCGGCGACACGCTGCGGCGGCGCAAACCGATGCTGGTATCCTGCCAGACCGGCTGGGCACTGCGCGCAACGAGCGGAATGAAGACGTCTTCGACCATGCGTATCAGGCGCGACATGGTCAGGCCATAGGCGCCGCACAGTTTGCCCAGCACGCTGGCGGTCGGGCTGACGTCGCCATTTTCCAGGCGCGAGAGGGTAGCGCGGCTGACGCCGCTGCGTCTGGCCAGCTCGTCGAGCGGCCAGCCGCGTTCGGCGCGCAGCTCGCGCAGGCGTTGCGCGATGCGGCGGTCGATATCGCTATCGGATGTGATCGTATTTTCCATATACGAGAAAATATCTCATATATGGAAAATTGTAAACGCAATCTTACTGGCGTACAGGCGGGTTGGTGTTGGTGGTGCCGCTACCGCTGTTCATGCCGTTGTCAGTCGGATTGGCCGGGTTGGCCGGGGTAGCTGGCGTCGCAGGAGTGGCCGGCGCCGCCGGCATGGTCGAATCCATGCCGCTGCCGGTGCTGCCGGAAGTGCCCGAGGTGCCGGAGCTACCTGATGTGCCCGAGGTGCCGGAGCTACCTGATGTGCCCGAGGTGCCGGAGCTACCCGAGGTGCCCGAGCTACCGGAAGTCATGGCGC
>CAMLIL010000006.1 GCA_946480015.1 uncultured Oxalobacteraceae bacterium
TGTGCCAGTCGATCCACGACTTCTACAAGGCCTACGACGTGGCGCGCCTGACCACGGAGATGTACCTGTCGGACATGATCCCGGCGATGAAGCCGTCCGACGCATTTGCCAAGATGGCGCACCGCGAAATCGAGCGGGTGGCCATCGAAGAGCTGGAAGGACGCATCACGGCGATCCTGCTGACGCCCTACCCGCCCGGCATTCCGCTGCTCATTCCGGGCGAGCGCTTCAACAGGACCATCGTCGACTACCTGCGCTTCGCGCGCGACTTCAACGAGCGCTTCCCCGGCTTCGAGACCGACGTGCACGGCCTGGTCAAGCGCGAAGTGGACGGCAAGCGCGGCTACTTCGTCGACTGCGTCAAGCAGTCATAAGGGCGGTCGTCCCCGCTTGCGCGAGGACGACATCCTGCATCCGAAGACGCGGCCGGCGCGGCCGCCGCCTATCGCTGATCAGGTTTTAGGCAGGGTCACGCCGTGCTGGCCCTGGTACTTCCCGCCGCGGTCCTTGTACGAGGTTTCGCACACTTCATCGCTTTCGAAGAACAGCACCTGCGCGCAGCCCTCGCCGGCGTAGATCTTGGCCGGCAGCGGCGTGGTGTTGGAAAACTCCAGCGTCACATAGCCTTCCCACTCCGGCTCGAACGGCGTCACGTTGACGATGATGCCGCAGCGCGCGTAGGTCGATTTGCCCAGGCAGACCGTCAGCACATTGCGCGGAATGCGGAAGTATTCGATGGTGCGCGCCAGCGCGAACGAATTGGGCGGAATGATGCACACGTCGCTTTTGATATCGACGAAGGAGTTGGAGTCGAAGTTCTTCGGATCGACGATGGTGCTGTTGATGTTCGTGAAAATCTTGAATTCATCGGCGCAGCGGATGTCGTAGCCATACGACGAGGTGCCATACGAGATGATTTTGCGGCCATCGATTTCGCGGACCTGGCCAGGTTCGAACGGCTCGATCATGCCAGTTGCCGCTGCGGTGCGGCGGATCCATTTATCGCTTTTGATAGTCATCGCGGTGCTTTCGAAGTTGTGTCGCGCCGGGCGCGGAAGTCAATCCCGCGATTTTACGCGAAACCGGGCGCCGCCTGAAGCTTTAAGACCGCTGCGCCAGCAGAGTGGCGATCAGTTCGCCGGTCAGCTCGGCCGTGCGTGCCGGCGACTCCAGCGGGAACAGGTGGCCGCCCGCGATGTCGCGGTAGTTCGCACCCACCAGGCGGCGCGTGGCGGCACGGCCGGCCTGGCGCAGCTCGACAGAGTCGTGCGCACCGATAAAGCCGATCGGCACCGGAAACCGGTCCTGGGTCAGGCGCCCGATATGCAGAGGGATCCCGTCGTAAATTTCGGTTTCGATCGCGCGCGAAAAGCGCAGCTGCACACCACCGTCGGAATGGGCTTCCAGGCCGTGATCAAGGTAGTCGTCCAGCACGCCCGGCGCGAAGCGGGCGAACAGCGGCTTGGCGCTGAAGTGGGCATGCGCCGCAGCCTGGTCGGGCCAGACAGTGCGGCGCTTCTCCGACAGGCGCCCCGGCGACAGGCGCATGCCCCAGCCCTGCCGCTTGGCCAGGCGCAGCAGCGTGGCGCGCCAGCCCGCCACCACCGGGGAATCGAGCATCACCACGCAGCGCGCCAGCTCCGGGCGCTTGTGGGCTGCCATCATGCTCAGCATGCCGCCCAGCGAATGGCCGAGCAGGATGGCCGGCTGGCCGTACCGCTCGACCTGGGCGATCAGCTGGTCGACCAGCGCCGGCCAGCCATCGGTCACCGGGTAGGCGGGATCGTGGCCGTACATGTCCACTGCGCGCACGTCGAACCGGTCCTCCAGCAGGTGCAGGAACTGCCGGTAGCTACCGGCCGGGAAGCTGTTCCCGTGCGAGAAATGGATAATCGGCTTGCTCATGCACCGGATTGTAAAGGCAATCCGGCGCCATGACCGGTCGCCGATTAGAGGGAAACCCCTACGGTGAGCGTGGCCACATAGCCCTGCGTGACGTTGCCGGTGACGTCGACGATCTGCAGCGAGGTGCCGTCGCTGAACACGTTATCGGTCGCGTAGCTGATGCGCGCGAGGTTGGTGACGCTGGTGCCGTAGCCGCTGGCGGTATAGGCCTCGGTCAGCGTGGCGCTGGGGAAGCCGAACTGCGACGTCTTGATGCGGTTCGACGCGCTGCCCGCCGACGCCAGGGTCGGATACACCTCGAAATGCACGTGCGGCATGCGGCCGTCGTAGCAGCCCGGGAAGATGGTCTGGAAGGTGACGATGCCGCTGCTGTCGGCTTCCTGCACCCCGCGCAGATAGTTTTCCGCGGTGATGCCGCTCGAATACATCGAGTAGCGGCCCTCGCGGTCGCAGTGCCACAGATAGACAGTGGCGCCGGCGAGGGTGGCGCAGCTCGACTTGACGTTGACCAGCTTGAGCTTGATTGTCAGCGGCGTGCCTTGCGCAACGCCAGAGGCGCCAGCCAGGCTGGCGCGGATGTCGCTGCGCACGATCCCGGCCAGGATCAGCGCATTGGCCACGCCGCTGGCATTGGAATTGGTGCCGTCGCCCGGATACGGGCCGCCGGTTTCCTCCGGGATGACCGCGCAGGTGCTGCCGTTGGAGGCGGTTACGGTGCCGCTGCTGGTGCTGGTCGAGCCGCTGCCGGTGGTGCTGGTGCTGGTGCCCGTGGTCGTTGTCGTCGTGGCTGCGCTGGCGGTCGAACCGTCGCCGCCGCCACAGCCGGCCAGCGGAATCGCCGCGCCGGCAAACAGCCAGCGCAAGGACTGGCGCCGGCTGGTGGTCATGTTCAGCATGGTCTCGATGTCCTGCGCAAGGCTGTGATTGTGATCGTGATGGTTCATCGTGTTTTGCCCTCGTGGTTGGCTGCGCCTCAGGCGCTGGTGTTGATCAGATTTCCGGATGGGCCGGACGCTTCCAGTTTGCTCGACAGCGTTTGCAGGAACTGGCCCAGTTTCGTGCCCGCGTCGCTGTCGTCCATGCCAAGCGATCCAAGCAGGGATTCGAACGATGACTGCAGGGCGGTGGCGCTGCTGTCGCCGCTCAAGCTGGTGATCAGGCTTTGCAGGTCGCTCTGGATGCCACCGCCACCGCCGGCAGGCGGCGGTGGCGGCGCGCCGCCCTCACTGCCGCCCTGCCCGCCCTGCGCATGCAGCGTCTCCATCAGTTGTTGCATGAAGTCGCCCAGCGCCTGCGCCGGGTCGCTGGTGCTGTCGGTCGCGGCGCCCGTGCTCGCGCCAAGTTCCGACAGGGCGCTGGCAATGGCGCTGACGAAGTCCTCGCCGCGCGCCTTGCCTGTCGCCTGCGCCGCATCCGTGCTGGCGGCCGAGCCGCGGTATTGCGTGGCCTGGGTTTGAGTCGTGCTGCAGCTTCCTAGTGAGCCGATCGACATGGGTCATCCTCCTTATTGACGTGGCTCGCGGCGCGGGCCGTCGAATCGGGGCTGCTTGCGCTGCTCGGGGGTCAGCAGCGCCTGCACCTGCGCGTCGGTCCTGGCCCGCAGCAGCGCCAGTGCGGCGACCGCCTTGCCTTCCGCCTGCGCCAATGCGGCGGCCTTGGCATCATCGAATTTGTCCGAGTCGACCAGGGCGCGCAGCGCTTCCTGCGCCTTGCGCGCCGCCTTTTCCTGCTCGCGGCGCTGCGGCGCCTGCGCATGCATGATGGCGAACACTTTGTCCTGCTGCTCCTCGCTCAGGTTCAGACCGTGCGCGAGACCGTGCGCGCCCATCGGCATCGGGCGGCGTTGCTCCATCCTCGGCCCCGCTGGCGGCAGGTCAGCGCCTTCGCCAGCCATGCTCGGGCTGGCGGCCAGCGCGCACAGCGCCGCGCCGAACACCATGCTCAATCGGGTCACTTGTTTCATGCTTTCTCCAGTTGTTGTTTGAGGACTCGATTCTGTGCGCCACAACTGTTAAGAGGTGTTAGGCTGGTGTAAAAGCACGTAAAGACAGACCATCAATACGCGGTGAAATTGCGCTGTTTTGCTATGATCGAAGCATGAACAATGTCTTGTTAATCGACGACGACGTCGAACTGGTCGGCATGTTCCAGGAATATCTGGAACAGGAAGGATTTCACGTCACCTGCGCCCACGACGGCGCGGCCGGTGCGCGCGAAGCGCTCACGGGCCAGCACGCCATCGCGGTGCTCGATGTGATGATGCCGCACATGAACGGGCTCGAAACGCTGCGCCGCATCCGCGCCAGGAGCCATATGCCGGTGCTGATGCTGACCGGGCGCGGCGACGACACCGACCGCATTCTCGGACTCGAACTGGGCGCCGACGATTACGTCACCAAGCCCTGCACCCCGCGCGAACTGACGGCCCGCATTCGCGCCATCCTGCGCCGTACCAATGCCAGCCAGCGCGACGACGGCGGCATGACGCTCACCGTAGGCAAGCTGTCGATGCAGCCGGAGCAGCGCCGCGCCACCTGGGATGGCAAGCCGATCGAACTGACCAGCACCGAATTCAATCTGCTGGAAGTATTGGCGCGTAACGCCGGCAAACCGGTCAGCAAGAACGAACTGTCCGAACAGGGACTGGGACGGCCGATGGCGCGCTTCGACCGCAACATCGACGTGCATTTGAGCAGCCTGCGGCACAAGCTGGGCACCCTGGCCGATGGCCGTTCCTGCCTGCAGACCGTGTACCGGCTCGGCTACCAGCTGATTCGCGACTGAGCATGGGCCGCCTTTTCTGGAAGTTCTTCCTGTCGATCCTGCTGGCCCAGCTGGCCGCCACGCTGGGCATCGGCACGGTATTCTGGCTGCGCGACCAAAGCCGCCTGAAGGCGCTCGAGCGCTACGCCGCCGCTCCCGTCATCGACACCAGCCGCTCGGCCGAATTCTTGATCGACGCCGCGGCGCTCACGCTCAAGCACGGCGGCAAGGAGGCGCTGCACGACCTGGTGGCCGGCTCGAACCGCATCAGCCTGTTCGTGATCGACGACGACACCGGCCGCGAAATCCTGGGGCGGAAGGTCACCCCGGAACTGCGCGCCCAAGCCGCATCCTTGCTGGCCGACGGCACCCGCCACAATGTGGTGCGCATGCTGACGGCTGCCGACGGCAAGCGCTATCTGGTGTTCCTGCGCTGGCTGGGCGAACGCGGACGCGGCGCCCTCGGCGGCCAGCCTGCTCCGAACGGACCGCGGCCGGACATGGGCCCTGGTCCGGGCCCCGCCTTCGGCATGGGGCCGGCTCCCGGACCAGGGCCTGGGCCGGCGCCGATGCAGGCCGGCCCTGCGCAAGGTACGGGCTTGGGTCCCGGCGGCCTGCGCGGCCCGGGCGGCCCGCCGTTCGAACGCCACTTCTTCCCATTGCAGGCAACGGTGGCTGGCGTGGTCGCCAGTTTCCTGTTCGCCGCACTGCTGGCCTGGTACTTTTCGCGCCCGATCCGCGCTTTGCGCAACGCCTTCGAAGCGGCCGCCGGCGGTGATCTGGCGCCGCGCTTCACCACGCCGGCCGGCGTGCGCGGCGACGAGCTGACCGATCTGGGACGCGATTTCGACAGCATGAGCGCGCAGCTGCGCACCCTGATGGATGGCCAGCGCCGCCTGCTGCACGATGTATCGCACGAACTGCGTTCGCCGCTGGCGCGCCTGCAGGCCGCCATCGGCCTGGCGCATCAGCAGCCGGACAAGATCGCCGCGTCGCTGGAACGGATCGAGCGCGAGAGCGTACGCATGGACAAGCTGGTGGGCGAGCTGCTCACGCTGTCGCGCCTGGAGGCGGCGCCGGCGCTGCCAGCCCAGGATGAAATTTCGATCGTGGACCTGGTCGAGGAAATCGTCGGCGATGCCAGCTTTGAAGCCGAACAGAGCGGACGCAGTATCGCCGTGTCGGGCATGGCCGTCGTCAACGTGCGCGGCGCGCCGGACCTGCTCTGGCGCGCCATCGAAAACGTGGTGCGCAACGCCATCAAGCATAGTCCGCCCAACGGCACGGTCGGGATCGTGCTGTCGGCCGATGCGCAGTACGTCCGCATCGCGGTGCTCGACCGGGGGGCCGGCGTCGCACCGTCCGATCTGGCGGCCATCTTCGCGCCCTTCTTCCGCTCGGATCCGACCTCCAACAATGTCGACGGCCACGGTCTCGGCCTGGCCATCGCCCAGCGCGTGGTGCTGGCGCATGGCGGCACCATCGGCGCCGAAAATCGCGAGGGCGGCGGGCTGCAGGTGACGATCGCGCTGCCGGTGTTGCACTGATCAGCGTTCGTATCGCGTGAACCGGAATATCGCAATGGGCAATGAGCGCTTCTGCGGCGGGCCGTGCGCGCGTGTCCCACCTGGCCGCGCCGCTCCGCCGATCATTGCTCCACGGGCTGCGCCACCTCGCGCGCCTGCGCTTCAAGGTCGGCCTGGGCCTCAGCCTTGTCCTCCTGCTTCGGCAACGAGGCCGCCTCATCATCCATCTCCATTGCCGGCGGCTGCAAGGCGAGCGGTCGGATCAGGTCCAGGCGCACCGCATACTGCATGCCTTTACGGTAGGCGGTGGCCGCGATCTGGCCGGCATCGTTAATCGCCTGCGGAAAGCGGATGTCCCAGCCCGGCCTGGGGTCGATCAGTGCATTCAGGCTTTGCATCCGCCGGCCCCGGTAAATGAAGCCGGACAGGTGGTTGCTGTATCCGACAATGTGGCCATAGATGTTGATGCCGTCGCCCTCGCTGAAGCGGTTCTCCGTTGCCGGGCGCCGGTCGATATCGACCAGGCGGCCGTTGCTGTAGAAGAAGGCGACCCGGTTATGGATGCCTGTCGGCACCGACGCGAAACCGGTGATCTGGGCGCGATCGTTAATCGCCAGCCCGACGTTGGGTTCGGAGCCGAGGCCACCCAGGTCGCGCATGACGCCCTTGGTCCAGATGAAGGCACGCAAGGGCTGGTCAGGAAACAGCAGCGGCCCTGAGCCACCGGTAATCTGGTTACGGTAGTTGAGCGCGTTGGCTAAGGTCAGCGGGTTCTCGAACGGTAGCGAACCAATATCTTTGAACGTGCCGTCCGGCGAGCGCAGGAAGCCGTGCGGGCCTTCAAACGAATCCGGAATCGCGCCGTATGCGGTGATGAAACCGTTATTGTTGATGTCGGTGTAGATGGTGATCCTGCCGGGAATGATGCCGATGTCGCGCCGCTGGCCCCGGTAGTAAAGGAAGCCGCGCCGTTTGCCGGATGCCGTGGTCCAATGGCCAAGGACCGTCCCCTTGTCATTGATGGCGACGGCATCGCTGGCAGTGCCGCCCAATGTGCCCAGGTCCACCAGGCCGGTGCCCCGGTTGAGGAAGCCGTGGATGGATGTGGCGCTGAATGGATAGTTGCCGATGACGACGCCTGCATTGTTGATATCGGTGGCAGCGCTGTTGGCTGGAGCCACCACCGTGACCCGGTACTCGGGATGAGCCCCGGCGGCATTGGCCATGCCGACGGTGAGGGAGAGCAGGAACAGCGAAAGACGATGACGGGCTTGCATGATAATCTCCGGAAGTTGACGACGGCCTACGCCGCCAGGCGCGGCGATCGCCGCGCCCCGTCACCAAACTACCCGGTCGCTGCGCGCCCTCTTTGGTACGGCACAACGCCGGGGCCGCATCTCGTGTGACGGCGGGGGTACGTTGTGCGAGCGAGAAATTGGTGAGGCCATATGTCAACAGCGACAGAGTCGCGCCTGCCGTAGCGCTCGAACACATCAGTTTTCGGATGCGGTAGCGGTTGCGATGTGGATGACCCGACTTGCGCAATCGGCTCTGGATCCGCTCTTGCGCAACGCATGCAATAAGCATGGTCAGATCAACATTTCATGTGAGAGAATGCATCAAGGAAACTATCGCGTGCAAGTCCACTCAACAAGGGAGCAGATATGGGGTATAGAGACGATGTCTATAACTTGGGGAATATTATCGGTTATACCGGCGATGATCCTGCCACCAGAACCGTGTACGTTTATGATGCAGGCACCAAGGAATTCGGCCGATTAACTCAGGCACATGCGCATCAGGACAATGTTGGAAGAAACAAAGTAAGAAAAGAGGACGACTATTGGATAGGCAATGAAGGGGGGCGAGGCGTTGAAAAGTATCGGGGACAAATTCGGCACCGTAGTCGAAATGCCTTCGTTCCGGTAACTGAAGCGATCGCTCTGGAACTGCATCTGCATCAGGTGATCAATCGCGTTCAAAACCTGAAAGCCAAGCACGCGGAGCATAATACCGACTTGGACGACGATTGAGACTCTGACGTTCGATAGAACAAACGTCACTCAGACCCGTTTTGTGCGCAAGGGGTGAAAATCCCTGGTGCGCTCGATTGCACGACATCAGCGACCGTACCAATAGCGCGGGAGTGTCAGATTTTTTGTGTGCGGGGCGCGTAGACTTTTCCATGGCGCCGCTCGCCGCCCAATGCGCAGGGCACGAGCGTGCGGCGCGGTGGTAAAGTCGGTCTCCATTCTACCCGATCGACCTCACGAATCGGTCATCAAATAGGATGGCAAATTGGTTCATAGCCGATTTCCAGTTATTCGCAGCTCGTCCCCAGTCGGCAGTGATATTGCGTAGCGCCAGCCAAATCAACTTAGTTGCCGCGTCGTCGTTGGGGAAGTGCCCTCGCGTCTTGAGGATCTTGCGTAACCGCGCATTCACGCTCTCGATGGCATTGGTTGTGTAGATCACCCGCCGCACGTCCGGCGGAAAGGCGAAGAAGGGAATCACATGGGTCCACGCACGTCGCCAGCTGGCTGTCACGGTGGGAAATTTCGCGCCCCATGGTCCCTGCTCGAACGCATCCAGTTCGGCCTCCGCCGCCGTTGCGCTTGGGGCGGTATAGATCGGCTTGATCGCTGCCGCCAAGGCCTTCCTGTCCTTCCAGCTCGCAAAGTCAAGGCTGTTGCGGATCAGGTGCACGATGCAGCTCTGCAGGGTCGTTGCCGGATACACCGCGCCGAGCGCCTCCGGCATGCCCTTCAGGCCGTCGGTGACGGCGATCAGGATATCGCCCAGGCCGCGTGTCTTGAGATCGCTAAACACCTTCATCCAGAACTTCGCGCCTTCGGTGTTCTCGATCCACAGCCCAAGGATGTCGCGCGTCCCGTCCGGCAATACGCCCAGCGCCAGGTAGATCGCCTTGTTGCGCACCACACCTTCCTCGCGGATCTTGACGCGCAGCGCGTCGAAGAACACCACCGGATACATCGGCTCGAGCGGCCGGCTCTGCCAGGCCGTCACTTCGGCCATGACCGCGTCGGTCACCTTGCTGATCAAGTCGGGGCTGACGTCGACCGCGTACATTTCCTGCAGGTGTGCTTGCACCTCGCGTACCGTCAACCCGCGTGCGTACAAGGCTATGATCTTGTCGTCGAATCCGGTGAAGCGTCGCTCGTGCTTGCCAATGATCTGGGGCTCGAACGCTCCATGTCGGTCACGCGGCACGTCGATACGCAGCGGGCCGTCGTCGCTCAGGACGGTCTTGCCGCTTGTGCCATTGCGGTGGTTGCTCGTGCCGGCAGGCTTGTCGGCACCGGGCGCATAGCCAAGGTGATGCGTCATCTCGGCGCCCAGCGCGCGTTCGAGAATGGCCTTCTTGAATTTCCTCATCACTGCATCGACCGACTCGGCGGTCATCGGCCCGGTGACAAACTGGTCGAGCAGGTCTGACGGGATTTCTGGCAGATTGGCGTCAACTGCGCCGTCGTTCTTTTTCTTGCGTGGCATACATCGTCCTGTGAATTGCTGACATGATATGCCCTACACACAAAATTTATGACACTCTCAATAGCGCGCGTGATCGTTGCGGTAAGCGCGCACCTGCAGGTGGCCGTAAAACAGCACGGACACGGCGCCGCTCTGATCGGTACGCTAGCGTTCGATTCCGCGCCTGCCGTAGCGCTCGAACACTTCGGCCTTCGGATGGCGGTAGCGGTTGCGAAGCCCGACTTGAAACAGCGCCAGCGAGCCTCGATATCGCCAGCCAGCAGGATCACCCCTGCTTTCGCCGTGATGCGCAGGGTGCAGCTGCGGGCGTTTGGCTTGAGCGACGCGTCATCGTAGCTGGCCGGTGACGGATGCAGGACCTCGAAGCGCACGCCGTCCCAGGTCCACGACCGGCCCTCGGTGCAGCGCGTGTGGTGCGCCGCCTTCAGCACCGCCGGGTGCCGGTCCGGCAAGGAAGACAGCAATCCCCCGACCGCAACGCCATCGAGCACGTCGAGCGCTCCGCCCACGTGGTCGATATCGCTGTGGCTCACCACCACTGTGTCGAGCCGGTCGATACCGCGCCCTTTCAGATACGGCAGAATGACCCGGTTAGCGCCGTTGGACTCCGGCGAATACGCCGGTCCGGTGTCGTACAGCAGCCGGTGCCCGCTGGTTTCGATCAGCAGCGCCATGCCCTGGCCGACGTCGAAGAGCGTCACCGCCATATCGCCAAAAATTGAGCGTGCCCCCCCCGATTCGTCGGTGCGAATGCGCGTGATCTGTAACTGCCCGTAACGTTCGAACACCTCGGCCTTGCGATGGTGATAGAGATTGCAGTAGCCCACCTGGAAAACCGCGATCAACGGGTGCACCGCGCCGAGGACGGCCGGCGTCGACGAGGTGCCTCTGCCATGGGGCGGCGCCTGCAGCACGTCGTCCCGCCGCAATGCGGTTGATCCGCGCACCGCTTTGAAGCCGAACAGAGCGGCCGCAATATCGCCGTGTCGGGCATTGCAGTCGTCAACGTGCGCGGCGCGCCGGACCTGCCCTGGCGCGCCATCGAAAACGTGGTGCGCAATGCCATCAAGCATAGTCCGCTTAACGGCACGGTTGGCCGACCGATCAGGCGGCCATCTTCGCGCCCTTCTTCCGCTCCGATCCGACCTCCAACAAGTCGACGGCCACGGCCTGGGCCTGGCCATCGCCCAGCGCGTGGCGCTGGCGCATGGCGGCACCACCCGGCCAGCCAGGCTGGCCGGGACTATGCCTGCACCACGAACTCCGGTGCTGCCGAATCACTTGCTGGCCCCTTAAACAGGCATGGTACTTAATGCAATATTTTTGTAGCATTAAGCCCGCTCGGTCGGCATAATGCGAAGCGGGCAACTTTGGTGAGGCGGCAAATGGCTGTGATGCGAAGCGGAGAACACGAGGTTTATCTTCGGGCCTTGCATGTGTTGGGACGAAATGCAGCAAAAGCAGACACTCGGCTACATAACAGCGATGCGTCGCAGATCCATGCAGTCATCAGCTGGAGCGGGCGGATCTGGGAAATTACCGACCTTAGCCGGAACGGGACGTTTGTGGACGGACACCGGCTGTTGGCAAATGTAAAAACTCCTTTGCTGGCCGGCCAGTCAATTCGCTGTGCACTGGGAAGCGATTCGGTGTGGCAGGTCGTCGATCTTGCCGCACCCTGCCCAATGCTGCTGCCGGTCAGCGAACCCGGCCCCGCGATTATCCTGAATGAGTTTCAGTTGCTGCCGGATGATGCAGTTGCCGCTGCGTCGCTCCATTTTTCGGCGGCTGGCCAATGGATGTTCGATGACCAGAATGCCACGCGCGTGCTGCACGATGGTGACGAAATTCAGGTGGGAAAAACCGTCTGGCGATTCCTGCTACCGGCTCCGCTCGGCGGTGTTACCGACGTTCAAATCGACCCAGCACAAGCCTTTCTTTGGCCCACACTCGATTTTCGGGTCAGCCAGAACGAAGAGCATATCCGGTTGTCGGCCAATTGTGGCGGCGAGCAGATCGACTTTGGCGAGCGCGTGCACCACTATAGCCTGCTCACCCTGGCAAGGCGCCGCTTCGCCGACCACCAGCGTGGACTCGATGAATCCTCGCAGGGCTGGGTGGGGGTCGAGCAGCTTTCAAAAATGCTCGGCATCGATTCGAGCCATTTGAATATCCAGTTATTTCGCGCGCGCAGCCAGATCATGCGTGAGGAGCGCGAAAACCGCCGCCTTCCCGATGTCATCGAGCGCCGCCGCGGCGAGGTGCGACTGGGCGCCTGCCCATTCAGGATCACCCGCGGCCAGCATCTGGAGGCCCATTTCGATACCCGCGGCGCGGTGCCGCCGACCGCCCATGTTCCGGCCTGACCGATGAGCAATTCCGCCCCAGTCGAGACCGGATATCCGGTGGACCTGCCGCACTTCGATGCCTACCATTTACTGCAGGTCCTGGGCGAAGGCGGTAGCGGGACTGTTTTCAAGGCACTGCAAAAAAACACAGGAAAAACGGTCGCGCTCAAGCTATTGCGCGCCGGACAGCAACGCAACGACGAACAGCTCAGGCGGATGGAGGCGCGCTTTGAGCGGGAAGCGCATTTGGGGGCGCAACTGCATCACCCGCACATCGTGGGCTTGCTCGACAAAGGCAAAAGCGCAAGCCAACAGCACTTCGCGGTGTTCGAGTACGTGCCCGGTGAAACGCTCAAACAGTTCCTGGTACGCAAAGGGGCACTGTCGGCCGTCGAGGCGGGCGATTTGATGGGACAGGTACTCGACGCCCTGGCGTGCGCGCATGCGCAAGGTATTGCCCACCGCGACCTGAAGCCGCAGAACATTATGCTCACCGCTACCGGCACTCGCCAGCACGTCAAAATACTCGACTTCGGCATTGCCGCTTTCGTCCCTGAGCAACAGTCGCCGGACTATCGCCAACTGACCATGACGTCTGAAATGCTCTGTTCGCCATCCTACAGCGCACCTGAACACCTGCGCGGCGAAGCACCCACCGTGAAGATCGATCTGTATGCCTGGGGCCTGCTGTTTATCGAGTGCCTCACCGGCCGCCCCGCCATCGAGGGGGCGACACTGGCGGATATCTTTCACCAGCAGCTCAGCAGCGGCGAAGTGCCGCTGCCGCATGCCCTGCTGGGGCATCCCTTGGGTGACTTGTTGCGACGCGCCCTCAAGAAAGACCCGCGGCAGCGCGCGCACAGTGCCAGCGCACTCTACCAGGATTTCAAAAGAATCAACCTGGCGACGATTGTCGGTCAACTCGACGGGCAGCGGTTATCGCCAGGCCCGGACCTGCCGGCCGGCTCGGCGCCCACGACCGATGCGTCGGAAACCCGCCAATACGTGCCCGGCCAAATGGGCCTGGCTTACCAGCGGCAGCAACTGACTGTTCTCAGCTGCACGCTCGACGTGCTGACCACTACACCGGCAGGCACGGCCGATATCGAGGCCCTCGAAGCGCTGCAGCGCGATCAGTTAAGCGCTTGCATCGATACGGCCACCCGCTATGGTGGGCATCTGGCCGGGGGGCTCGGAAACAGCCTGCTTTTTTATTTCGGCTATCCCCGCAATGCGGAAGACGACGCGCGCCGCTGTGCGCGCGCAGCCCTGGAACTGAGCAGCCAATTGCGGCGCCGCAATAGCCTGCTGCAGGCGCAGGGATTTCGCGTGGACCTGCGCGCCGCCATTCATACCGGCATCGTGCATATTTTGCCTGGCCATTTGCCGGCAGGCGTGACGCCGAACACGGCTATGCAACTGGAACGGCGAGCCGCTCGGGGCGAGGTACTGGTCAGTGACACAGCAAGGCAATTGCTGATGCCGCATGTGCACTTCAAGCATGCCGGGGAGCACATCGACAGGAACGACGGCGCGACGCTCCCGTATTTTTCCATGCTCGGCGAGCACGAGGCGAACGAATCGTTCATGCTGCGCAGCGGGCAAAATTCCCGTCCCCTGGTCGGGCGTGAAGAAGAGCTGGCCGTGCTCGAGCGCGCGTGGTTGCAGGTGCGGCGTGGGCGCGGGCAGGCGCTGCTGTTGCAAGGCGATGCCGGGATCGGCAAATCCCGGCTGGCCTACGCCCTGTGCGCGCAAATACGGCAGCAAGGCGCGCTGGTGGTCGATGTGCGCTGTGTCCCTGAACACCAGAACAACGCCTTGCACGCGATCCTGGCGCTGCTCGACAAGCGGTTATTCCTGCGCGGCGTGCCTGCGCAACTGGCGGTACAACGCGTGCAGCAGGCGCTCGAACAGGCCGGGGTCGACCTGGCATCGGTATTGCCGATTCTTTGCGCGTGGCTCGCCTTGCCGCTTCCGGCGCAATTCCCCGCCCTGCCGTTCTCGCCTGAGCGGCAAAAGAACCTGCTGCTCGATGCCTTGTGCAGCTTGCTGCTGCAACTGGGCCGGGGCAAGCCGTTCCTGTTCCTGGTTGAGGACGTGCACTGGATCGATCAAACTGGCCAAGACCTGTTGGGGCGCATGCTCGCCCGGCTGGAACCGCATCCGGTGTTCCTCCTCATGACGGCACGCGCGAGCTTTGCCAAGCCCTGGATTACCCTGCAACGAATGCAGCTGGCCCATTTGAGCGAGCCGGCAGCGGGCCAACTGGTGCGCGCCATGCTTGGTGCTCATCCGATCGACGGGGCCGACCTGCGCCGCCTTTGCCTGCATACCGACGGGGTTCCGCTGTTTATCGTGGAGTTGACCCGCATGCTGCTCGATAAGGGCATGCTGCGCGAGCGCGATGGCGTGTACCAGTTGCACGCCCAGCTGGACGGCCACGATATCCCCGTCACCCTGCGTGACCTGCTCAGTGCACGCCTGGCGCGCCTGGCGGCGGCCCAGGAAACCGCCCAACTGGCCGCGGCGATCGGCCGCGAATTCGACTACGCCATGCTGCTGGAGGTGACCCTGATCGACGAGGCCAGCCTCCAAGCCGATCTCGAACAATTAATTGCGGCCGATCTTGTCAGCCGCCAGTGCGGGGTACAGGGCGACACCTACCTGTTCTGCCACGCCTTGATCCGCGATGCGGCCTACGACGGCATGCCAAAAAAAATGCGCGAGCAGACGCACGCGCGCATTGCGGCCCATCTCGAGCGCCGCGGCCCCGACGACATCGAACGCCAGCTCGCGCCGCTGGCGCAGCACTTCGCACTGGCACTGCAGTATGGCAAGGCGGTCGACTACGGCACCCGGTCGGGCCGGCTTCTATTGCAGCGTTCACTGGCCGACGACGCGGTCAGGCAATGCGAGATGGTGCTGGGCCTGATCGGCAAGCTCGACAAGGACGCCCAAGAGCCCGCTGAACTGGGCATCAATCCCATACTCACCAATGCCTACATGTCGAAATTCGGCTGGGCCGATGAACGGGTCAAGCAGCTGGCCGAGCATGCATTGCGGCTGGTCGACAATAGCAACAATGTGCACCAGACACTGCCGCTGCTATGGGGCCTGGCGGCCTACCATCATTGTGCCGGGCACCGCCAGGCCGCGCGCGGCGTGATCGGACAGTTGTACGCGCTGGCGCATCAGTCCGGCGACCGCGCCATACTGCTCGCCTGCCACGCCATCGACGGCATAACCCTGTGGGTCGATGGCGAGTATCTGCGGGCCCGTGAGGCGCTGCAGCAAGTACTGCAGCAAGAGGCCGCCCCGCGCGATGCGAACCAGATCGACATTGCCGGTCTCGACGCCCGTGTCTGGGCCATGGCCGGCATGTCTTGCCTGAACTGGTTCATGCTTGAAGACGAGCAAGCCGCGTTCGAGCAGGCGAGCGCTGCGGTCGCATATGCGCGCGCGATCAAGCACATGCCTTCGCTGGGCGTGGCGCTGATGTACCAGGCCTATAACTATCACTATGCCGGGGACTGCGAAAACGCCATGAAGGTATCGGGTGAAATGCTCGAGCTGGCACAGCGGTATGGTTTGCCGGCGATCGAAGGCTACGGCGCCATCCTGCACGCGTGGAGCCGCTCCGACCTGGCGATGGCCGACCAGGTCTTGTCCCAGCTGCGGCAACTGGGCCTGATGCTGGGCCTGACCTGCCTGGGCGCCGTGCCGGCAGAAATTGAGGCACGCGCCGGAAACTATGCCCAAGCCTGCCAGCGAATCGACGCCTGCCTGGCGCTATCTGTACAAACCGGCGAACACTATTTCGATCCCGAATTGCTGCTGCGCCGGGCCATCTATCGCAGCCATTGCAAGCTGGCCGACCCCGAACAAAGCCGTGCCGACCTGCGTCAGGCGATCACCCTGGCGCACCGCACAGGCATGCGCCGCTGCGAGCAAAGGGCGCGGGCGCAACTGGACCTGTATGCGTAGCGCACAGCGAGCGCAATGGCGAGCTGTTATTTACAACCACCGAAAGGGAATGATCAATGGAACTCAGCAATAACCCCGTGCCTTCCTACTACATGTCGGACCTGCAGTTTTCGCGCTTGTACGCCTTGGTCTACCTGGACGAACAACTCAGGGCCCACCCGCAACACGGAGCAATGTATTGCCAGTATATGGAGGACCGAATTGCCGAGCTGCTTGACTGGAGCGACGCGAAATTGCTCGACATCCTGGCCAAGGCGCTGGGTGGGGATCAAGCCTTCCTCGCTTTCAAGAACAGCATTCCAAATTCCGCCATGTTCAGCGAGCGCTATTGCGAGCACGCGCGCGCCCTGGTCCCCGCCCAGACCATCAAGGACGCGGTCGAGGAAAATCAGTTCTGGGCAGCGACCAATAGCATCGTCTATATCCTCACCATTCATGGCTTTGTCGCGCAGCTCAAAAATGACCACGGTGTCGTACTGCTCAAGAATCATTTCCACGATCCGGACATGCAGGCTGCAATGATGAAAAATATTGTGTTGAACATGATGTTCATCAAGCCGCTCCAGATAGATCCGGTGCCGAGCGTTCTGGACGGCTACAGCTTCAACACGCTGGACGACATCATCAACAACAAGAACAACCGGGCGATCACCCTGCCTTCGAACGCAACCTGCTGCTGACCTCTAACGGAGCAAACGACATGAATGAGAATGATTTTCCAGAGTATCTCGACGCGCATGGCTGGGCAAAATTGCTGGCCTATCTGTGGACCCGGCCTGCCTTTGCCTGCGAGTTCGAATCCAATCCAGTCCAGGCGATTTTGGCGGCGCAGAACGACGCACAAAACCCGATCGAGATCGAGTATGTTTTCGACCTCGACAATCCGCAACGGCGTACCAGACTGCTCAAGGTCCCGCCCAATCCGGGGTATTCGTTCGATGAATTGAATGATGCCATTCTTGGCCTGACGCCAATAGTGCCGATGAGCAGCTGGATGGTGCACGGCGTCGCACCGGCGCCGTAACGGCATGCCCGACTACTATCGCCTGAAGCGGCAGTTTGCCTACCAAGTGGTGGATGCCGCCAATGTGTATGTGTACAGCGAAACGCAGTC
Organism: uncultured Oxalobacteraceae bacterium; assembly: GCA_946480015.1. The sequence continues at coordinate 17,154 of CAMLIL010000006.1, forward strand.
CTTCCATTTCAGCGGCAAGGCCTATCCGCTGCTGTTGCCGCTATTGCAAGTGGGACTGATCCTGCGCACCTTGCTTGCCGATCCGCCAGACGGACTGGCGATGGTCGAGGTGATGTACGCTGTCGAGACCATCAAGCGGCAGCAGCTGATCAGCCATGTTCCCGCCGCCGCCGATGAATCTGGCCTCGATGGCACGCCAGACGCCGTGTTTTGGGATAGCGTGGGGCAGGATGCGGACCTGGTACGGCGGCGCCTGCAGCGCGCCTCGGTGGCGCTGCTGGACCTGACGGGGCGTGCCGACACGCCCGCTTTGACGCGTGCGTTGGAGGGACAGGATATTCGCGTGCAGGCCGGCCGCAATCCAGCCATGCAGGTCGTGCTGGTCGACGATTACCTCGATCCGCGCCTGGAGCAAATCAACCGCCTGAACCACGAACGGCAAATGCCGTGGCTGCTTGCCAAGCCCAGCGGCGCGCTGATGTGGGTAGGTCCGCTGATGGCCGGTGGGGCCACGGCCTGCTGGCGCTGCATGCAGCATCGCCTTCAATACCGGCGCAAGCTCAGCCAATACCTTCGCCTCCACGCAGCCGGCGCGCACGGCGAAGCAGCCCGTCCAGTTCATTTTTCCTGCGCCGCGCAGGTGGCCCTCGCCTGCATCTGTGCCGAAGTCGTCAAGTTTTTGGCCCTGCAGGACGCTGCCGGCCGGGCAGCGTATGTGCCGAGCATGGATCATGTGATCACCATAGATTCGCTGACCTACCGGCATGAGCGGCACGAGCTTGTCCGGCGCCCCCAGTGCGCCTGCTGCGGCAACCCCGGACTGATCGCGGAGCGCCAGTCGCGCCCGCCTGTGCTCGACACCGGCGCGCCGCTGCGCAGCCGCGATGCCGGACTACGGCTGCGCAGCGCGCAAGAGGTCAGCGATTACTTGCAGCGCCATATCAGCCCGATCATCGGCATCATCGGCCTGACCAGGACCATCGTCCAGGAGGGCGACTCTCAGGGCGTAACGGCGTCGGTGGCGGCCGAACATAATTTTTCCCTGATCGACGGCGGCACCTCGTTCCTGCAGGAGCGCATCCGCAGTTGCGCCGGGGGAAAGGGGACCACGCTGATCCAGGCCCAGGCCAGCGCCTTGTGCGAATCGATCGAGCGCTTCAGTGGCATGTACCAGGGCGACGAAAAGCGCATCGCGTCGACGTTTGACGATTTGCCCAATGCGATCCATCCCAACGACTGCATGTTGTTCAGCGCTGCCCAATATCGGGACCGGGAGCGTATCAATGCGACGGCCTCGCGGATTGGCGCGATACCGCAGCCGTTCGACCCGGCGCAGACGGTCGACTGGACCCCGTTATGGTCGCTGAGCCATCACCAGTTCTATTACCTGCCCACCAGTTATTGTTATTACGGGTATGCGCGTCAACATGGCAGCAATTTTGCGAAAGCCGATTCGAATGGCTGCGCCGCGGGCAGCAGTCTGGCCGAGGCGGTGCTGCAGGGTTTTCTCGAATTGGTTGAACGCGACGCGGCCGCGCTGTGGTGGTACAACCGTGTCGTCCGGCCCGGCGTCGACTGGCGCAGCTTCGACGAGCCCTATCTGCAGGCGGTAGCGCAATACTATGCCGGTTGCGGCCGTAGCTTCTGGATCCTCGATATCACCAGCGATCTCGGCATTCCCTGTTTCGCCGCCCTGTGCGCGAAGCCGGGCGCGCCCACGGAGGACATCACGTTTGCTTTCGGCGCCCATTTCGATGCCAGGATTGCGCTGCTGCGCGCGGTGACCGAACTCAATCAGATCATGCCCAACCTGGCCAGCGATAATGCGACAGGCCTGCAATCGCTTGGCGGCGAAGCCGTGCGCTGGTGGCGGGAAGCACGGCTGGCCGACCACCCGTACCTGATGCCCAGCGGCGAGGCGCCGCGCGCCTGCAGCGGATATCGGCAAGCTGCGCAGCTGACCCTGGAGCAGGCGCTGCAGGCTTGCCTGGAGTGCGCAAGAAAGCATGCGTTGAACGTGCTGGTGCTCGATCAATCAAGGCCTGACGCCGATCTGGCGGTAGTGCGGGTCGTGGTACCGTCGCTACGCCATTTCTGGCCCCGTTTTGCGCCTGGCCGGCTGTTCGACGGCCCGGACGCGGTGAACAGCGAATCCGAACTTAACCCGTATCCGATCTTTATCTAGGTAGTCCACCCATGTACATCGGCAGCGCTTTTCGGGACACGCAAACGGCCGTGATCAATTCCCTGCTGCTCAAGCGGGACCTGTTCCAGTTTCTGGCGACACTGGCAGAGAGCCCGGATGCGCTCACGTATGTCCCCGTGATCGATGACGGATTTTGGCTGGTCAATCGCCCGCCAGCCATACGCCAGGTACTGACGGCCGATGAGCGCATGATTGGCAAGCCGGGATTTCTGGCCGAGTCCAATCGCGGCAGTCATGGCGATGGCCTGGCCAGCCTGGGCGGCCCTGAATGGGAAGTGCGGCGGCGCCTGGTTTCCCGTGCCTTGACGCCGGTGCTGTACGCGCGCGTGGCAAGCGAGGCGCGCGCGGCGACCATGGTTGCGTTGGCGGATCTGCCGCAGGGTACGCCCGTCGACTTCGCGCAGCTGCTATCCAAACTGGTCACGACCATCGGCGCCCGCTGGATCCTGTCCGCCAAGGTGACGGACAGTGTGCATGACGACGCCATCCCGTGGGCCGAGGCGGCAGGTGTTCGCTGCTGCACCCGCCTGCAAGGTATCGCCGCCGATTTGATGCCGTCGCAACGATTACGCGCCGGTCCTGCACCCATCCTGCGCGATATCGTCAGGACCAGATGGCGGGCACAGCATAGTACAGGCGACTTTATCAGCACCTTGCGCGAGTCTTGCTCGGCGCAGCAAGTGGAGCTCAGCGAGGCAGAAGTGTTCGATGAAATAGTCCAGTTGCTGTTCGCCTCTCACCACAGCATTACCACCACGCTGGTCCACTGCATCGATTTCATGCATCGACATCCTGCGTCCGCTGCCGCAGTCGTCGCATGCGCGCGGATCGACTCAAGCGGCACACTCGCCGGCGGCCGCAACTACACGGAGTATTTTATCAAGGAGGTCATGCGCTTTTGCATGCCTACGCCCTTGTTGTTCAGGCAAGCCCTGGTGGCGCAAACGATTGCCGGGCATGCGATCGCGCCGGGCGCGCTGCTGGCGATAAGCCCCTTTTTGCTGCACCTGGATCCCAGGCATTTTCCGCGTCCGCAGCACTTCGATCCATCACGCTTCAGTGCAGCGATCGATGCTTATGCCTACCTGCCGTTTGGCGCTGGCAAGCGCCAGTGCAATTTCAAGCGCATGGCCATGACGCAAATGCATGCCATCGTCGAGACGCTGGTACTTGCAGGGCGTTTCGTGCCCGTGACCGAGGCGCCGACAAACCGGTTTTCCGTCAGCTATCCCGGGACTGAATATCAAGTGCGGTTCGAACCCGGGCAGGCCTGATGGCATGCCCGCCTGCGAGAGCGGGAAGGCATCTGCCCTCCCGCAGGAGGGCAAAAAAAATTTACCTGTTTATGCAACTTTCAGTCGTTTTTGCACCAGGTCATGCATGGTGCGCCGCGCGCTGGGAGACAGGGAAAAGGAATTGGTAGCATCGTTAAATTGCAATTCAGCAGTCGGGCTTTGGCTGCTCAGGCTAACGGGCAGCGCGGTACTTGCCACCTGGGTAATGACGACGCCATTGTTGTTATACGAGGAGAGGAAAACGGAAACGGTTTCGAGTGGCGTAAACGTGGTGTTTTCGGTATACAGCACCGGCCAGGCACTTACCGGCGCCGACGCAGTGACGCCGTTGATGACAGCCGTTTGCGCCAGGCCGAAATTGAAAGTTCCACTTTTTTGCTGATTGGTCACACTGTAGACATCGGACGGGGCGTCCGAACCCGTGCTAAAGCTGCCCTGTTCGAAGGTATACATGATGCCCTCTTGTGCTTCCTGGGTTGACGACATGACGATTGACGCCCCCCCCTTCAATTGCGTGGTGGTGGCATACACCGAGTAGTCTTCGGTCCAGGTGATGATATTCTGTTCCAGCGGCTGAAACGAGATCCAGGCAATGGGAAGATTGCCAGTAGATCCAGGGAAACTGGTGAGGCTCTTAACGAGCGTAACGGTTTGCCCTGCGCCATAAATACTGTCTAAGCCTGCCTTATCAATGTTGATCGTGAGTTGATAGGTCGTCATAAATTTCTCCTCGTGAATAAGTTGAGTAATGCTTCGTATGGGACATCCCGGTCATGTGCCCGCCGCATTCTGCGGCGAAGGCAGATAAGGACGGCATCGAGGCCGGCTTCTGCATGCCGGTCTGTGCTTGCCCTCATCAGGTTGCCACTCTAAGGATGCCGGGGCGGGGAGTCGATTACACGGCATTACACGCCATGACAACGCATTACACCCCCCAGCCTGGCTTCAGACGATCGTTTCGACCAGGCGCAGGGAGGGCGCGGCAGCGTGTAATTGCTTGTAATGGCGCACAGGATGCGCTCCCGCTACTCTGAAAGCCCTGGGTCGACACGGCAGTCAAGGACTTGCCGCCGGTTCTTTCCAGTAGCAGCGCCTCCTGTGCATGCCGCTAGCGATATGAACAGGACGGCAACACATCATGCTTTTAAAATATGGGGAAATTTATGCCAACCGTAACGTTATCGCAGAATGCAAGACCAGCTGCAGATGTACACACCATGACTGCGCAACCGATGGGTGTAGTTCTGCTCGGTCTAAACGGTGGAAATACTGTATTCCGCTGCACCAATCCACTGGCGGATATCCAGCACGCGACCTCCGTGGATATCACCTACAACGCCCCCATTAATCCAATCCACCAGACTGTCCACGTCAGCTCGGTCATCTCCTGACACGATGCGCGGCGGTCGCGATCCAGTGCGGTTTCCGGACTGGATTACCGTTGAGTTTCACAGAAGTCGGGATCCTCGAACTGGAACGCGTTAATGACCCGTTTGGCAAATGATGTCAGGATCAGTGAGTTGTCGCACTGCCGATGCGCCACTACGTCAGCGGCCGTACCAATAACGCGCGTGATCGTCGCGGTAAGCGCGCACCTGCAGGTGGCCGTAAAACAGCACGGTTACCGCGCCAGTCTGGTCGGTGCGCAAGCGTTCGATCCCGCGCCTGCCGTAGCGCGCGAACACGTCGGCCTTCGGATGGCGGTAGCGGTTGCGATGCCCGACCTGAAACAGCGCCAGCGATGGCTTGACCGCCTCCAGGAACGCTTCAGTGGACGAGGTTCCACTGCCATGATGCGGCGCCAGCAGCACGTCGGCGTTAAGTGGCATCGCGTTTGCGACGAGCCGGGCTTCCTGCGCGGCCTCGATATCGCCAGCCAGCAGGATCGCCCCTGCTCCCGCCGTGATGCGCAGCGTGCAGCTGCGTGCGTTTGGCTTGAGCGACGCGTCATCGTAGCTGGCCGGTGACGGATGCAGGACCTCGAAGCGCACGCCGTCCCAGGTCCACGACCGGCCCTCGGTGCAGCGCGTGTGGTGCGCCGCCTTCAGCACCGCCGGGTGCCGGTCCGGCAAGGAAGACAGCAATCCCCCGACCGCAACGCCATCGAGCACGTCGAGCGCTCCGCCCACGTGGTCGATATCGCTGTGGCTCACCACCACTGTGTCGAGCCGGTCGATACCGCGCCCTTTCAGATACGGCAGAATGACCCGGTTAGCGCCGTTGGACTCCGGCGAATACGCCGGTCCGGTGTCGTACAGCAGCCGGTGCCCGCTGGTTTCGATCAGCAGCGCCATGCCCTGGCCGACGTCGAAGGCCGTCACCGCCATCTCTCCGGTTGCGGGGCTGGTTGGCTGGGTGGCCAGCAGCGGCAGCCACGCGACCGCTCCGGTCCAGCGCAAGGGCCAGCCGCGCGGCGCCAGCATCCACACGGTGCCGAACATGGCGAAGCCGAACACCCACGCAGACGGCGCGGGAGCGGTCCAAACTGCCAGACGCATCCCTCCCAGCCATTCCAGGAACATGGCCAGCACTTCGACGCCGAAGTGCGCAATGCCGAGCAACGCATCCGACAGCGGCGCGGGCAGCATGCTGCCGGCCAGCGCGAGCGGCGTTACGACGAAGCTGATCAGCGGAATGGCAAGCGCGTTGGCGATGGGGCTGACCAGCGACACCTGCGCGAACAGCAGCATCGTCAATGGGATCAGTGCGAGCGTGACCACGTACTGCGTGCGCGCCGCCAGCATCAGCGCAGCGCGCCGCCCCCCGGAGCCGCGCTCAATGCGTCCGACGCTGGCGTACAGGATCATCGCCACCGCGCCGAACGACAGCCAGAAGCCGGGGGCGAGGACCGCCCACGGATCGAGCACCACCACCACGCCGAGCGCCAGGCACAGTACATGCGACACGCTGGCCAGGCGCCCGAGCCACAGTGCGAGCGCAATCACGGCCAGCATGTACAGCGTGCGCTGTGCGGGCACGCCGAATCCGGCCAGCAGCACGTACAGCAGCGCCGTTGCCGCGCCAACCAGCGCGGCCACCTTTTGCGAAGGCAGCAGCAAGGGCAACTGGGCGTCGGTGAAGAACGAACGGCGCCACAGCCACGATGCCAGCAGCGCGAACAGGCCTGCCACCATCGTCACATGCAGCCCCGAGATCGAGATCAGGTGTCCGATCCCGGTACGGTTGAAAACGGTCCAGTCGGATTGCTCGATGGCGCGCTGGTCACCGACCACCAGCGCGACGATCACGCCGGCGTACGGCTTGTGCGGCAGTGCGTTCAGAATGCGCGCCCGAAGCACTGCCCGGCTTCGCTCAACCAGGCTACCCAGGCTTAACACGAAGCTGTCCAGGCGCCGGTTCAGCGATCCCGCCGGCCGCACGTAGCCGGTGGCACGCACGCCCTGCTCCAGCAGCCACACTTCGTAGTCGAAGCCATACAGATTGGCGTTGCCATGCGGACGCTGAAGCCGCACCGCCAGTTGCCAGCGTTCGCCGGGCTGCACGTCTCCCACCTGTTCGCTCTGGCTGCGGTAGCCGCTGTACCAGGCCAGGGTGATTTTTGGCGGCAGCGCAAAGCGCGCGCCGCTGGCCCGTTCGACGGCAAAATTAAAGCGCACGCCGTCGTCGAACCGGTATGGCAGACTGTCGACAACGCCGGTCAGCACAATATCGGCGCCTTCGTCCTCGCTGTCGAGCTGGTAGCGCAGCGCCCCGTGGGCCAGCAACGCAGCCCAGCAAAAGCCAAACAGCGCTCCGGCAAGTGGCAGGCGCCAGGTACCGCGCAGGAATGACAGCAGTACCGCAACGGCGCAGAACGCTGCCATTGTCGATGCCGCCGGCAACGCCGCCTGCATTTGCAACAGCCCCGCCGCCAACACAAATCCGCAGATCGCCGAGCGCATCGTGGTCGTTCCTGCAAAAAGCGCAAGTGTGCGGCTTCAGACAAATACGTCATTGGCGCAGGTCTATCGTGCGCGAAGCAGCGTTACGGGAAGCTATTGGGCAACAACGTCCATCAGGTGGACTGGCTTTCAGGTGATGTCGCTGTGCTTGATGTAGCCGATGTAGGCGCGCAAGGGTGGCGGGACAAGGCGGCGACCTGGGTAGTAGAGGAATGGCCCTGAGAACGAGTGCCACCACGGCTCAAGCACCGCTTCCAGCGCGCCGCTCGCCAGATGCGGGCGCAGCCGTCCAGTTGCGGGGCTGGTTGGCTGGGCGGCCAGGAGTGGCAGCCATGCGACCGCTCCGGTCCAGCGCAAGGGCCAGCCGCGCTGGCGCCAGCATCCACACGGTGCCGAACATGGCGAAGGCGAACACCGACGGAGACGCGCAGGGGCGGTCCAAACTGCCAGGCGCATCCTTCCCAGTCATTTCGGGAAAATGGCCAGCACTTCGGCGCCGAAGTGCGCAATGCCGAGCAATGCATCCGACAGCGGCGCCGGCAGCATGCTGCCGGCCAGCGCGAGCGGCCTTACGACGAAGCTGATCAGGGGAATGGCACGCGCGTTGGCGATGGGGCTAACCAGCGACACCTGCGCGAACAGCAGCATCGTCAACGGTATCAGCGCCAGCGTGACCACGTACTGCGTGCGCGCCACCAGCATCAGCGCAGGGCGCCGCCGGCCGGTGCCGCGTTCGATGCGTCTGACGCCGGCATACAGGATCATCGCCACCACGCCGAGACAGCCAAAAGCCTGGTGCGAGGACCGCCCACGGATCGAGCAGCACCACCACGCCGAGCGCGAGGCACACCACATGCGACACGCTGGCCAGGCGTCCGAGCCACAGTGCGAGCGCGATCACGGCCAGCATGTACAGCGTGCGCTGGGTCGGCACGCCGAATCCGGCCAGCAGGACGTATAGCAGCGCGAACAGGCCGGCCACCATCGTCACATGCAGCTTCGAGATCGAGATAATTGGTCTATGAATACATTATTGACGAGACCGCCAATACCTGCCACTTATTTAAGCAGTACATACAACTTCAGTTGGCCACAGTACAGCCCAGCAGTGATTATTGGATAGATTCGCTAGGAGAGCGTATGGCATTATGTCGCTTGGGCCACAATGTTTCCCCAAAATCAAGAAAATAACGCTACTATTTGTATCAACCAGTTTCGCCAAAACTGCCGCCCTTCTGGACACTCGGTTGGCGCTGACGTATTTGATCATTTAGCATCGGGAATAACAATGACCATTCAAGATGTCCGATATGAAGTCAACGATGAATTGAGCATATCACTTTGCATAGTTGATGATTTATCTATTCAATTGCAAGAAATTATTAGATTAGAGCTTTCGAAGGTTTGCCATGGTTCCGCAAAGGTCAATGAAGGACGAAAAGCATATGCCTACAAACCTACGATACGAGAGTTTGTAAAACGGTACAAAGATAAAACCACAACAACTAAGCTTGGAATGATTGGTGAATTACTTTGCCATATACTTCTCTTCCATTTTAACGACAAATTAAAACCAGCAAGTCCTTTCTTCAACATGGAAGAAGGGAGTATTAAGAAGGGTTTTGATCTAATGATTATCGACACCAAAGATAATTCATTTTGGATTACAGAAGTAAAATCTGGAGAACTTGGGGACAAGAATAAGCAGCAAAAAATTAGATCCTTAATAGATTTGGCAAAATCTGACCTTGTAGAACGCCTAACATCCAATAGCTCCACAATCTGGTACTCTGCAATTAACAATGTTGAACTATCACTAACTGGAAACATACCGGAAAAAAAGATTCTCAAGGATCTTTTGGAGGAATTCATTGAATGTAATGAGAAGATAACGAAGAACTCGACATCAATGAACGTCTTCTTGGTGCCGATTTTATTTGAAGATACAACAAACTCAATAGAAATGGCTACTCTGAAAGAGAAACATAAAAAACTGATAGATGCTGGAGACTTTTCGAACTGCATAGTTTTTGCAATTCAAAAATCAACAATAACGAAGATTGAAAATTTTTTATTCAGCGAAGCCGTGGAGGAAGTTAAATGAGTGATGCGCTCACGCTAAGGGTAATTCGTGCCTCGAAGCTAGCAGAGCTTCTGAAATCGCTATATTTTTCTGTGGAAACAAGGGCACAATCTCTTGCTGTCTTAAAAATTGCCTTACTTTTTCTGAACAGTGAGAACCAGGTTGTTAAAGAATTTGGCTATAGATTGCTATTAAAATATTCCAATAAAACTGGGAATTTCGTCCCGCTATACGACATCGCTGCATTGCTTGGCTTTATCCCGATTATGTCCATGCTAAGAAATCAATCGTTGTTACCGACAAACGAAGGTTTTCTCGATACTCTTATGGCAGCCTATCGCGAAAATTTCAAGGTCGGCGACATTTATCAAACGGAAAATCAGAGCGCATTATTTCAATCATTTTCGGACGCAGTAAATCAAAGCCTCGCGATAGTAGCACCAACTTCCTATGGTAAATCTCAACTAATTGAACAATCAATAGCTAGCCACCCAGATTTGAATATAGCCATTGTTGTTCCATCCAAGGCATTAATCTCTCAAACTCGAAGAAGAGTTTTGGAGAAGATCGAATCGAATAATCAACGTCAAGTTATTGTGCACCACGATATGGCTTTTGATATTAAAAAACCATTAATTGCTGTGGTGACTCAAGAGCGGTTACTTCGATTGCTTCAAAAGACCCCTACCCTCTCCTTTGACGTTCTGTTTGTAGATGAGGCGCACAATCTGCTGAGCGACGATAAACGATCCCGACTATTAGCTAGCGTAATTATCATAAGCCGCATAAGAAATAATAATGTTGCAATAAAATATTTAACCCCATTCTTAATATCATCGAACAGTTTAAAACTATCTACAAAGACACACGACATCCAAGAAATAAAAATTCAAGAAAAATTAAAAACAGAAGACTTCTACACCTGCGATATACACGTAGATCAGAAACTTAAGTTATACGACCAATTCATGAATGAATTTTATGTCGTTCATGAAAGAAAATACTCAAACGAAATTGAATTATTGCTCGAAAAAAAGAAAAAGAAAAATATTATTTACCTAAACAAGCCAAAGAATATTGAAGCGTTTTCAGAATATCTTTCTAAATCGTTTGAGCAAAAAATTTCTCCGGAATTAAAACGGGTTTGCGATGAAATTTCTGAATATGTCCATCCCGAGTATCGAATTCTTGGATGCCTCCGTCGTGGCGTAGCTTATCACCACGGGGCCGTGCCAGACATAGTACGATCTTACATCGAAACTTGCTTCAGAAAAGACCCGTCTGTCAACTGGATTGTAACAAACTCAACTTTGCTGGAAGGAGTGAATATCCCTGCTGAAACACTATTCATTCTCGATGCTAGAAAAGGCCGAAGCAATCTTTCCACTCCGCAATTTAGGAACTTGGTTGGACGAGTAAATCGTTTTAGCGAAATATTCGACTCTGAAAATGGCGCGCCGCAGCTCCTGCTTTCTTCGATCTATTTAGTTAACTGCGCTCACTCTCACGCTAAAGCGAACTATGAAAAATATCTTGAGAAAGTGGCTAAGATTGATGGAAAAATTGAAGATGTAATATTAAATCCTCTTCTGATCGGAGCGGAAGACAATGATGAAAATAGAGAGAAAAAAGAAGAAGATTTTGCTTTTATTGAAAATATCGAACCATCGGGAAACCTAAGATCAGATCCGCAATTTGCTTCGACGGAAGTTGGCCGGCTTTGCTATATACATAATATTTTCGAATTCGACATTTTCAAGAATGAAGTCGAAATTTCAGATCAGGTAAATGCTATTCAGGCAAGCGGAAATAAAATCAATGATGCCGAAGATTTAATGAGTGTTATTGTCGATGTTTTCATATCAAAACTAGACGAATCCGAAATATCGAAGAAGAAGACTGCCAATCTACTGCGGCTTCGAAATCCCGCTGCACAATTATTTTACGCGATGTTTTTTGATTGGCGAATCAACCAAGTAAATTATGGAAGGATGATCGCCAATTTCATGAAATATTGGAAAAAAATTGTCGAAAATGAAGGCGATACCACAGTTTTTGTTGGACGATGGGGAACTATTCCTCGGGATGGCTTCGTCGAAAACTATGTTGACTTAAAAACACTAACAGATTATGAGCTAATAAATTTAGCGATAGTTCGAATAAAGGAAGAGCAAGACTTCCTAGATAACACGCTTATTAAATTTTTAGAGACTTTAAATGATCTCCAACTAATAGCAGAAGAGTTGTATAACAAAGTAAAATATGGGACGAACGACGCAGATCAAATCGCTTTAATTCGAAGCGGCTTTTCACATATTGCAGCACACGTACTTGTTGCAAAGTATCGCTCTTTCGTTAATATTGACAATAACGGACGAATTGAGATATTAAAAACCATTCGAAATTCGTTTAAGGCAAAACGTGAAAAAGAACTAATTACATTCGAAATAGAATGGTCTGGCCTTATTAATAAATAGAATCAAAGTAAACTCACTTCGGGCCGCAGGTTACGTCTTCTGCGGCCACCTGTTGGGCGGCACTCAGTTGTTCGAAAGCGATGGGAGGAAGTCGATCAGTCATGGTGGCATTTTCCTCGAGACAAAGACAGAAATATTCTCAATACCCAAACATTTGGCAAAAGTTATCCTATGCTTGCCATTTCCGGATATGTAGTACTTTCCTCCATGCCCAATGACATGCGGCAAGTCCTCGCTGCCCTCATTGCCGCTCAGTAGGAAGTTTTCATATTTCTCTCGGCCATGAAATAACTCAAAATTTCTTTGTTTATGAAAACCGAAAAGGCACTCGATCCAGTTATCCGCGCTATCTTGTCTATTTAATCCAGCTATCTCGGATACTGGAATGACTGCAAAATCAGTGCGAGAATATTCCTCATCATTTACATCTGTCCTTCCAAATTGCAATCTCTCAATTCGTTTTTGATCTCCTTGCTCGATTTGTAGTGTCTTAAGTCGATCTTCAGGTGAGAAGAATTTCCGCTCTCCGCTAGGAAATTCTTCTTGAACTCTTCTAAAAAATTCATTCAGGCACCTCCTTATACTATGCGCAAAAAAAAGGGCGGGGATTTCCCGCCCTACAGCAACGTTTAAGCTCCACACCTAGTCAGCGTTATTCATGCGGTTTTCAACGTAACTCTCCCAATCCTCTACCTCCTCGGGGTCCATCGAAGATTCGCCAGCGTGAATGCTGCATTCGCCATTTTCGTTGAGATCACTAAGGCGATAGCGAAGCTCATCGCCGCAGTAATGGCAATGACCATACTCTTCGTTTGTCGAACATTTCGGGCATACCCATTCAACAGGATCATAGCCATCAAGGGATGCATGCTCAGCATCTGCCACTGGCGTCATGTGCGGATTCTTTTCGCCACAGCAGGCACAGGCCGGTGTCAACCCTGTCCTAATGATTCCCGCCATAAGACAAGGAGCAACTTGCTTCAGCGGACTCTCCTTTTGACGGGAAATGTTGTCAGTCATCTGCTGAATGTTTGGCTCGATGCTCAGGATAATATTTGGATCATCAGAGGAGAAATAATCAGCATTCAATGCGACTTTGGACTGGTAGCCGAGATAACCAGCTACCGCTTGGTGCAAATGTGCAGGTCCGACATCGAAGCCGTTGCGATGAAGCGTAGTCCGGGAATAATCCACAGCCTCTTTCACAACATCGACAGTTTGGAACTCTTGGGAATTTTTAGACATGACATAACCTTTCGCAATTGTGACTTGCTCAGCAGCGAGGCGAACCTATGTGATCATTTAACTGCACTGCTTTAGCTGTCACTGGTTGGAAAAGCTAAGTAAGGCGATTGATAACGCAGCTGAGTTTAGGTTGATCACGTCCACTGGACAGCTATGCCAGTGAGTCCACTATACCAAAAACGGCAGCACGCGGTCAACATTGAACCGAGTTGCGTCGTTCGCGATGTCGATGCCGCCGGCAACGCCGCCTGCATTTGCAGCAGTCCCGCCGCCAAAACAAATCCGCAGATCGCCGAGCGCATCGTGATCGTCCCTGAAAAAAAAAGCGCAAGTGTGCGGCTCCAGACAAATACGTCATTGGCTCAGATCTATCGTGCGCGACGCAGCGTTACGGGAAGAAATTGGTCAACAACGTCCATCGGGTGGACTGGCTGTCAGGTGATGTCGCTGTGCTTGATGTAGTCGATGAAGGCGCGCAAGGGTGGCGGGACAAGGCGGCGTCCTGGGTAGTGGAGGAATGGGCCTGAGAACGAAAGCCGCCACGGCTCAAGCACCGCTTCCCGCGCGCCGCTCGCCAGATGCGGGCGCAGCCAGTCTTCGAACAGGTATGCGATGCCGCTTTTTGCTCTGGCGGCCTCCACGATCAAGTCGACGGCACCGGATCGCTCGACCAGCAAGGGTCCGTCGGCGTCAATCCTCACCGTGTCCTCGTTGCGCTTGAATTCCCATGGTTGCACCGCGCGACCACCAAAACGCATGCGCAAGCAATCATGCTGCAGCAACTGGCTTGGATGATCGGAACGTCCGCGTTTGTCGAGGTAGGACGGCGCAGCAGCCGCAGCGAGACGCTGTACCCGGGGGCCAATGGGCACCGCAATCATGTGCTGCTCAAGCCGCTCGTCGTAGCGGATGCCCTCATCGCAGCCGGCGGCCAGCACGTCGACCAGGCTTTCTTCCGCAATGATTTCCATCTGAATGTCGGGATAAGCAGCCAGGAAGCCCGGCACGATCGCCGGCAGCACCAGCCGTGCCGCACTGACCGGTACGTTTAGCTTCAACCTGCCGGCAGGATGGCTGCGGAAATGATTCACTTCATCAAGCGCCGCTTCGACCTCGGTCAGTGCTGGGCTGATGCGCTGCAACAGACGGTTGCCCGCTTCGGTGGGGACCACGCTGCGGGTGGTCCGGTTGAGCAGGCGCACGCCCAGTTGAGCCTCCAGCCGCCGTACGGCCTCGCTCAGACCCGATGCGCTGACGCCGATCGAGCGCGCGCCGTCGCGGAAGCCCTTGGCGCGTGCCACGACGATGAAAGCATTCAGGTCGGCGAGATCGACTTTCATTGTGCGGTTTTTCGTACAGGTTGTGCGGATTTAGAAAACCTCGCTGCACGGGCGCTCCTTTTGCCTGACGGCGTTGTCGCCGAACTGGATGGCATGGTGCGCTAGCGCCCAAATTTGTCGATACCTCGGCGGTGGAGACGAACGTTGCTGACAAATACGTCATTTTGTACGACAATGCGTCCTCGTCGAACCAGGCGATGTCGCGCGCCCGCGCCGTACGCCGTCAATCATGTCGGGCGCCTCTGCTCGCCCTACTCGTGTCGCAACACAGAGTGCCTTCCGCTGGGAGCCTGTTGCACGCTCTCTTTGCCGGAGACTCGCCTTGTCCAAAAATACGAATCCTCTCGCCCTCAAGACCGATTTCTTGAGCGGCATAACTGTCGCTCTGGCCTTGGTGCCTGAGGCAATCGCATTTGCCCTGATCGCCCATGTGAGCCCACTGACGGGCTTGTATGCCGCCGTCATCGTCTGCCTGACTACGGCGCTGTTTGGCGGTCGTCCCGGCATGATCTCGGGCGCCGCCGGCGCGCTGGCGGTCGTGATGGTGAGCCTGGTAGCCCAGCACGGTACGCAATACCTGTTCGCGAGCGTCGTGCTGATGGGCGTCTTCCAGCTCATTTTCGGCGCTTTGAAGCTCGGCAAATTCATCCGCATGGTGCCGTTCTCCGTCATGCTCGGCTTCGTCAACGGGCTGGCCATCGTGATCTTCCTTGCCCAGTTCAACCATTTCAAGACGGGCGGCAGCTGGATGAACGGCGGGCAGTTGCTGGTCATGGGTGGTTTGATCGGCCTAACCATGGCGATCATCTACCTGCTGCCCAAGCTCACCACGGTCGTTCCGTCGGCGCTGGCGGCAATCTTGACCGTCGCCGGAATCGTCGCCGGCACCGGCATCGAGACCAAGACCGTGGGCGACATGGGCTCGATCGCCGGCGGCCTGCCACTGTTCCATGTGCCGCAGGTGCCGTTCACGCTCGACACCTTCTACATCATCGCGCCCTACTCGCTGATCCTGGCCGCCATCGGCCTGATCGAAACGCTGCTGACGCTAAACCTGATCGATGAAATGACCGGCACGCGCGGGCGGCCCAATAAGGAAGCACTGGCCCAAGGCGCTGCCAATGTGGTCGCGGGCTTTTTCGCCACCATGGGCGGCTGCGCCATGATCGGCCAAAGCATGATCAACATTAACAACGGCGCACGTCACCGCCTGTCGGGCATCGTGGCCGCGGCTTTCTTGCTGGGATTCATACTGTTCCTGTCGCGCTGGATCGAGATGATCCCCTTGGCTGCATTGATCGGCCTGATGTTCGTTGTTGCGGAGAAGACGTTTGAATGGAGCAGCCTGCAGGCATTGCGCAAGATCCCGCGCCAGGATGCCATCATCGTCGTCGCTGTGACCGTGATTACCGTTCTGACCGACCTGGCGATCGCCGTGCTGTGTGGCGTGGTGTTCGCCGCGCTGGTATTCGCCTGGGAGCATGCCAAGCAGATCACCGTCCGGACCCGCGTGGACGACGCCGGCTGGAAAGTGTACGAGCTGGAGGGCAGTCTGTTCTTCGCCTCGGCGGCCAATTTCGCCGAGCTGTTCACCCCAAAAGAGGACCCGCACCACGTGGTCATCGAATTCGGCAAGGCCAAAGTGGTGGACCATTCCGCGATCGAGGCAATCGACGCGCTGGCAATCCGCTACCAGCAGGAGGGAAAGGTGCTGCACCTGCGCCATTTGAGTTCCGACTGCCTGGAACTACTCGACAACGCCAAGGGGATGGTAGAAGTCAACGAGTTCGAAGATCCGCACTATCATATAGCCGACAATAAGCTCGGCTAGAGGCGGCATACGCGCTGCCTTCAGCCTGACGCCAGCAGGCCACGCAGACGCGGAATGGCGGCGAAGGCGTTTGCGGCGGTCACGCGCGCCACCTCGCGCGGGTCCAGCGCGCGCATCCCGGCCAGCGCCATGCCGATCTCCGGCAGGTTTTCCGGACTGTTGCGGCCCGGGTGGATCCAGGCGGGCGCGATGTCGGGCGCGTCGGTTTCCAGCACGATCGATTCCAGCGGCAGCGTGCTCGCCAGGCGGCGGATCTGCAGCGCGCGCGTAAAAGTCATGGCGCCGCCGAATCCCAGCTTGAAACCCAGTTCGATGTAGATTTGCGCCTGCTGGAAACTGCCGTTGAACGCATGCGCAATGCCGCCATGCTGGCGGATCTGCCGCACGTGCTTGAGCACCTGATCCTGCGAGCGCCGCACATGCATCAGCACGGGCAGGCCAACGTCGCGCGCGAGGCGCAGCTGCTCGCGAAAAAAATGGTCCTGCTTTTCGCGCATGGCCGGTTCGCACAGCATGGGAATGAAGAAGTCCAGTCCGATCTCGCCGATGGCCACCAGATGGGGATCGTCCATCGACGCTTCCACCCGCTGACGCAGCAGAACCAGGTCTTCGTCCCGCGCCTGCGGCACGCAGATTGGATGGATGCCGAGCGCGTAGCTGGTGTTGGCCGCAGCGCCGCCCAGCTGGCTGACCACCTCGAAATTACCGCGTTCGACGGCGGGAATCACGATCATCGACACGCCCTTGTCACCCGCCCGCTGCGCAACCTCGAGCGGCTGCGCGCCGAATTCGTGAGCGTCGAGATGGCAATGCGTGTCGATCCACATGGTCAGTCCTCCACTGGCTGCAGTCCGTGTTCGGTCAGGCGCAGCACGCGGTCGCAGCGGCGCGCCAGTTCAATATCGTGGGTGACGATGACGAAGGCGGTACCGAGCGTCGTCGACAGTTCCAGCATCAGGTCGAAAACCTGCTGGGCGGTGGCGTGATCGAGGTTGCCGGTCGGCTCGTCGGCCAGCACGCAGGCCGGCCGCGTCACCAGGGCGCGCGCCAGCGCCACCCGCTGGCGTTCACCGCCCGACAGTTCGCCCGGCACGTGCACCACCCGCCTGGCCAGCCCTACCCGCTCCAGGATCGCCTGCGCCTTGGCCACCGCGCCGGGTCGCGGTTCGCGCCGGATCAGCAGCGGCATGGCGACATTGTCGAGGGCCGAGAATTCCGGCAGCAAATGGTGGAACTGGTAGACGAAGCCGAGCGCCTGGTTGCGCAGCTCGCCACGGGCCGTCTCCGACAGGCTGGCGAAATCGCGTCCGGCCAGGGTCACCGATCCGGTGGTCGGGGTATCGAGTCCGCCCAGCAGATGCAGCAAGGTGGACTTGCCCGAGCCGGAAGCGCCCACGATGGCCACCCGCTCACCGCGGAAGATAGTGAAGTCGACGTTATTGAGTACCTGGACCTGGTAGCTGCCCTGCACGAAGGTTTTGCCCAGGCCGCGTGCGGCCAGTACCGGCGGATTGCTGGTGCTGTCATTCATAGCGCAGAGCCTCCGCCGGTTTGACGCGCGAGGCCGCGTAGCTCGGGTAGAGCGTGGCGACAAACGCCAGCAGCACAGCCACGCCGCCGATCGCCAGCACGTCGGGCCAGCGCAGGTCGGACGGCAAGGTGCTGATCAGGTAGATATCCTTGGACAGGAAGTGCACGCCCAGCAGGCGCTCGATAAACGGCACGATCACGTCGACATTGAGCGCCACCAGCACGCCCAGCGACACGCCGGCCAGCGTCCCCATGATGCCCACCAGCGCACCTTGAATAATGAAGATCTTCATGATCGAGCGCGGCGACGAGCCGAGCGTGCGCAGGATCGCGATATCGGCCTGCTTGTCGGTCACGGTCATGACCAGGGTGGCGACCAGATTGAAGGCGGCGACGGCGATGATCAGGGTCAGGATAACGAACATCATCTTCTTCTGACTCTGCACGGCGGCGAACCAGGTGACATTCTGCTTGGACCAGTCGCGGATATACCATTCGCCCGGCAAGCTTTGCATCAGTTCGTGCGCCACCTGCGGGGCCCGGTGCAGGTCGGCGATGCGCAGGCGCAGGCCGGCCGGCCCGGGCAGGCTGGCGATCTCCTCGGCGTCAGCCAGGTGCACGAAAGCCAGGCCGGAGTCGAACTCGAAGTGGCCGGATTCGAAGATGCCAGCGACGGTGAAGTTGACCAGGCGCGGCGCGATGCCGTCCGCACCGGTGTCGCCGCGCGGCACCGCCATGGTCACCTTGTCGCCGACTTTCAGCTCCAGCGATTTGGCCAATTCCAGCCCCAGGATGATGTTGAAGGCGCCCGCCTGCAGCGCGTCGAAGCGGCCCTGCTTGACGTTTTTGGGCACGTCCGACACCTTCGGTTCTTCGGACGGCAGCACGCCGCGCACGATCGCCGGGCGCATCACGCCGTCGCTCATCAGCATGCCCTGGGTTTCGGCGAACGGCGAGGCGCCCTTGACTTCCGGATTCTTGAACGCCTCCCTCGCGGTGGCGCGCCAGTCGCTCATGGCGCCGCGCGTGTCGAACACTTCGATATGCGCCAGCACCGACAGCATGCGGTCGGTGACCTCTTTCTGAAAGCCGTTCATCACCGACAGCACCACGATCAGCGCCGCCACGCCAAGGGCGATGCCGGAGACCGAAATGAGCGAGATGAAGGAGATGAAGCTGTTGCGGCCACTGCGCCGGCCGGCACGCGTGTAGCGCAGCCCGACCGACCATTCGTACGGTAGCTTGTTAATGAAACTCATAAGGTAAGGTCAGTCTCGTGATGGGGAGCGCCGGCTGGCAGCGGCTGCAGGCCATGCCCGGTCAGGCGCAGCGCGCGGTCGCAGCGGCGCGCCAGTCCCATGTCGTGGGTGACGATGACGAAGGCGGTGCCGAGGGTTGCGGACAGATCGAGCATCAGCTCGAAAATCTGCTGTGCGGTGGACTGGTCGAGGTTCCCGGTCGGTTCGTCGGCCAGCACGCAGGCCGGCTGGGTGACCAGCGCGCGCGCCAACGCCACGCGCTGGCGTTCGCCGCCCGACAGTTCGCCCGGCACGTGCGTGGCCCGTTTGGACAGGCCGACCCGCTCCAGCATCGCCATCGCCTTCTGCACGGCGCTGGCGCGGCTTTCGCGCCGGATCAGCAGCGGCATGGCGACATTGTCGAGGGCCGAAAACTCGGGCAGCAGGTGGTGGAACTGGTACACGAAACCAAGCGCGCGGTTGCGCAGGTCGCCGCGCGCCGCTTCCGACAGCGCGCCCATGTCCTGGCCCTGCAGGCTGACCGAACCGGTGCTGGGGGTATCGAGCCCCCCCAGCAGATGCAGCAGGGTGGACTTGCCGGAGCCGGACGCGCCGACGATGGCCACATGCTCGCCGCGCGCGAGGGCAAAGTCGATATTGGACAGCACCTCGACCCGGTACGCGCCCTGCGTGTAGGTTTTGCCGAGCTTGCGGCAAGAGAGAATCGCGTCATTCATAGCGCAGCGCCTCCGCAGGTTTGACGCGCGCGGCGGTCATGCTCGGATAGATCGTGGCCAGGAAGGACAGCAGCACGGCGATGCCGCCGATGGCATACACGTCCGGCCAGCGCAGCTCGGACGGCAGGCTGGTGAACTGGTAAATATCCTTCGACAGGATCTGCGCACCTGTCAGGTGCTCGAAGAACGGCACGATCACGTCGATATTGAGCGCCACGATCACGCCTGCACTGACCCCGGCAAGGGTGCCGAGGATGCCGATCAGCGCCCCCTGGATCACGAAGATCTTCATGATCGAACGCGGCGAGGAACCGAGCGTGCGCAGGATGGCGATGTCGGGGTGCTTGTCGGTCACCGTCATCACCAGGGTCGACACAAGGTTGAAAGTGGCCACGGTGATGATGAGGGCCATCACGATCATCATCATCTTCTTCTCGGTCTGGACGGCGGCGAACCAGGTCTTGTTCTGCTTGGACCAGTCGCGCACCGTGAGCCCACCGGGCAGGCTCGCCTCGAGCTCCTGCGCCACCTCGGGCGCCTGGTGCATGTCGGCGACCTTCAAACGCAGGCCCGATGGCGCGGTGAGCCGTTCCATCTTCTGCGCGTCCTCGATATTTACGAAGGCCATGCCGGAATCGAATTCGAAATGGCCCGACTCGATCAGGCCCACCACCGTGAAGCTGCGCATGCGCGGCACCATGCCGGCCGGCGTGACCTGCGCCTGGGCCAGCGCCATGGTGACCTTGTCGCCGATCTGCAGACCCAGGCTGCGCGCGAGCGCATACCCGAGCACGATATTGAACTGGCCGGGGCGCAAATCGTCCAGGCTGCCCACGCGCACCGTTTTGGCGACCTCGGACACCTTCGGCTCTTCGGCCGGCAGCACGCCGCGGATCATGGCCGGGCGCATGCCGCCCGCGTGCAGCAGCATGCCCTGGGTTTGCACGAACGGCGCGGCGCCCTTGACGGCCGGGTTGGCGAAGGCTTCCCGGGCAGTCTGGCGCCAGTCGGCCAGGCCGCCCTGCGGGTTGATCACTTCAATATGCGCCAGTACCGACAGCATGCGGTCGGTGACGTCCTTGCGAAAGCCGTTCATCACCGACAGCACGACAATCAGCGCGGCCACGCCGAGCGCAATACCGGACACGGAAATGAGGGAAATAAACGAGATAAAACTGTTGCGTCCGCTGCGCTTGCCGGCGCGCGTGTAGCGCAGGCCGACCAGCCATTCGTACGGCAGTCTGTGGATGATGCTCATGTGCTCCGTCAATGGATTTTTCGTAAGAGCGAAGTTTGCCACACAAAGCCCCTTCTTGACAGGATTGCCACTAGCGAATCGCGCCGCTCAAAAATAGGGCGAACCTATTTTGAAAACAGCGCTCAAATCTGCCATACGCTGCGCAAGCGGCGCAACCGGACACGGAGGCACGAGATGGCGTTCAGCTTATTCGAATCGAAGGGCGTGCAGGTGGACCAGCAAAAATTCACCTGGCGTGACATGGTGCAAAAGCCGATCAGCAAACTGGACGACGACGCGTTTACGCGCGTGCGCATCATTCTCATCAACGGGCTGGAAAACGAGGCGCTGCGCTTCGGCCACATGGCGGCGCGCTTCAACCGCGACCTGCGCCTGCCGCTGGCCCAGGTGCGCCGCACCGAGCAGCACCAGGCCACCATGGTCAACTGGCTGCTGGGGTCCGATCATTCGCCACTGGAAACCACCATCGGCTACGAGCAGGTCGCCATCGAAGTGACCGCCGCCGTGGCACAAAACGAGCCGGACCCGTATCTGGCCCAGGTGTACCGCTTCGGGCTGCTGGAAGACTTCGACCATCTCTACCGCTATTCCGCCCTGCTCGACCGGCTCGAAGGCAAGGACGCCAACAACATCCTGCAAAGCTACACGGACGTGCTGCCGGGGCGCCCGACCATGTTCCATCACCGCGCCCCCGAAGACGATCTGCGCATGCCGTACGATTCCAAGAGCGCGCAGTTTCTCACCAAGCTGCATGCGCTGACCATCGTGGCCGGCGAGTACCAGACCCACGACTACTATATGAATGTCGGCCCGCAGTTCGCCGATCCGGTGGCGCGCCAGCTGTACGCGGAAATCGCCTCGGTCGAGGAACAGCACGTGACCCAGTACGAATCCATGCTCGACCCGACCGAAAGCTGGATCGAACAATGGGTGCTGCACGAGGCGACCGAGTGCTACAACTATTACAGCTGCATGACGCAAGAGACCAATTACAAGGTCAAGGCCATCTGGGAACGCTTTCTCGACTATGAGCTGGGGCACTTCCACCTGGCTTGCGACGCGCTCAAGAAATTCGAAAACCGCGATCCGGCCGAAATCATCACGACCGACTTCGCCGTGCCGCTGGAGTTTCGCAGCCACCGCGACTATGTGCGCCAGGTGCTGTCCAATGAAGCCGGTCTCAGCGCCAATGCCACCCAGTTCGTCGCGCGCGAGCACGAGGGGCCCTTGTCGGCCCAATATCGTACACAGGTCAATGCCGACGGTTCGCCCAGCGAGATCGTCGCCGCCGGCTATGCGTGGACACCCGGCGGCGAACTGACGCGCGCGCTGCGCGCTGCCGCCACGCCCACCGCGCACTAAGCGCACACTTGAATTAGGAGGACTCATGGGCACCGCAGTTGCGCAAGAACACGT
Source organism: uncultured Oxalobacteraceae bacterium (assembly GCA_946480015.1). The sequence continues at coordinate 39,712 of CAMLIL010000006.1, forward strand.
CGGCATGAACCGTACGGGCATCCAGATGTCGCCGATCGACGGACAGGCCATGCAGCAGGCCGATCCGGCCCTATTACCCAAGCAGGACGGCAGCGAGGGATCGCTCGCGGCCATCCGCAACGACTATATCGCCAATGCCGACGCGCTCGGCTCGGTGCCTTTGCCGGGCACGCTGAGCGGGGCGATCAACATGGGCATGACCATGCTCAAGGGTGAGAGCCCCACCGTCCTGCTCGACAAGCTGGGCGAACGGCTGGCGTTCGAGCGTACCGGCACCCGGCTGTACGACGCGCTGATCACCAAATGCGAAGTGCTGCCGGACGGCGGCATCAGCATGACGCTCGATGAGCTGCTGCGCATTCGCAATGACGAGTCGCGCCATTTCCTGATGGTCAAGGAAGCCATCGAATCGCTGGGAGGCGATCCCACGGCGCAAACGCCGAGTGCGGATCTGGTCGGCGTGGAATCGCAGGGGCTGGTCCAGGTACTGAGCGATCCGCGCACGAACATTGCGCAATCCTTGCATGCCATCGTCACGGCCGAGCTGAGCGACAATGCCGGCTGGGAAACTTTGGTGGCCCTGGCCGACGAGCAGGATTTGACGGAACTGGTCAGCAATTTCACGCTTGCCCTGGACGAAGAGCGCGAACACCTGAACATGGTGCAAACCTGGTATGAGGAAGCGATCGGGCTGAGCTATGGCGAAGTCGCGATCGAAGGGGATGCGACGGCCGCCCCGGATGTCGACGCCGGCAGTCCCAGCCCCTGAGCAGACTCCACTGTCGTCCTCGGCCCCGGCGGCCCCTTTCGCGGGGGCTTATAAGCGAAGACGACCGCGAAGTTGTTCGTATGACCACCGCGCTGGCACCCGCGGCGAGAGCGGCGCGCAGGACATTTCCTCGTCGGCAGTAGATTTGTCCTACAATGCGGAATGCCTCACATTACGCTTGTCCTGCCATTCGCCCTCCCCCCGTCCGAGCTGGCGCCCGACCTGATCCGGGCCCTGCAAACGCCCTCGCTGGCCACACTGGTTTCGCGCACGTCCTCGCGCAAGGCGCTGCCATTTGACGACGCGCAACGCGCCCTGCCCTATGAACGCTGGCTGGCCGGTCGGCTTGGCCTGCCAGTCCAGGGCTCGCCCGCGCTGGCTGCACACGTGATGCGGGGCTATGGCCTCAATCCCGGCGCAGGCAGCTGGTTCATTGTCAATCCGGCCCATCTCGAAGTGGCGCGCAGCCATCTGCTGCTGCACGACACGCGCAGCCTGCGCCTGTCCGACGCGCATTCCCGCGCCCTGTTCGACGCCGCCAAACCCTACTTTGACGACAGCGGCAAGCCGCTGCACTATGGCGACGCCGCCACCTGGTTCATGCGCGCGGACGACTGGGCAGGCTTGTCCACCGCCAGTCCGGACGCCGCCACCGGCCTGAATCTGACCGACTGGCTGCCCACGGGCGAACGCGCGGCTGAGTTCCGCAAGCTCCAGAACGAAGTTCAGATGCTGTGGTTCAACCACCCGGTCAACGCCGAGCGTGAAGAGCGCGCTCTGGCTTCCATCAACGGATTCTGGCCATGGGCGCTGGCCAAGGCCGGCGATGTCGCCCCCCTCCCCCTGCTTGCCGCAAGCAGCGCGCCGCCCTGGCTGGCCGCGCTCGCTGGCCAGGGCGCCGCTACGGTCGAGGCACTGGCCGCGGCGGGCGAGGACGCCATCCTGGTCGCTGGCGAACTGATCGGCCCTGCCCTGGCCACCGAATGGTCCAGCTGGCTGGCCGCGATGCAGCATCTCGAACACAGCGTATTTGCGCCCGCGCTGGCGGCCCTGCGCGACGGCCGCGTCGACCAGCTGCGTCTGCTGCTCAGCCACCGTACCGGACACCTCGAACTGACCACCACCCGGCTGGCCTTGCGCGCATTCTGGCGCAGCCCCAGCCTTGCCGCATTACTGCCGTAATTCATCCATGACCCGTATTTCGATCCGCCCCTGTTCCTTCCGCCTGTCCGAAATGCTGCGCCAGAGCGGCGTGCACCCCGTGCTGGCCCGCCTGTACGCCGCGCGCGGCCTGACCGACAGCCGCGAACTGTCGAGCGAGCTGGCGGCGCTGATGCCGCCCGCCGGTCTGCTGCACATCGACGCTGCCGCCGTGTTCCTGGCCGACGCCATCGCGGCGGGCAAGAAAATGACCATCGTGGCCGACTATGATTGCGATGGCGCCACCGCCTGCGCCACCGCCCTGCGCGGCCTGCGCGCCATGGGTGCCACGGTCGACTACATCGTGCCCAACCGTTTCGAGTACGGCTACGGCCTGACGCCGGAAATTGTCGAACTGACGGCGCGCGAAAAGGCGCCCGACATCATCATCACCGTCGACAACGGCATCGCCAGCGTCGACGGGGTGATCGCGGCCAAGCGCCTGGGCATCGACGTGGTCGTCACCGACCATCACTTGCCGGGCGACCAGTTGCCGCCGGCGCGCGTGATCGTCAACCCGAACCAGCCCGAATGCGGCTTTCCCAGCAAGCATCTGGCCGGAGTCGGCGTGGTGTTTTACGTGCTGCTGGCCGTGCGCGCCGAATTGCGCCGGCGCGGCGTATTCGATGCCCGGACCCAACCCAAGCTCGACCATCTGCTCGACCTGGTGGCGCTCGGCACGGTGGCCGACGTGGTCAAGCTCGACGCCAACAACCGCATCCTGGTCGCGCAAGGACTCAAGCGCATGCGCGCCGGACGCATGCATCCCGGTGTCGCGGCGCTGTTCCGGGTGGCGGGCCGGGAGGCGCGCAGCGCGTCGCCCTTCGACCTGGGCTTTGCGGTCGGGCCGCGCCTGAATGCCGCCGGCCGCCTGGACGACATGTCGCTCGGCATCGAATGCCTGGTGACCGACGACGAAGGCCGCGCCTGGGCCATTGCCCAGCAGTTGAACGAGATTAACCTGAAGCGCCGTGAAATCGAAGCGGAAATGCAAGACACTGCATTGCTGCACCTGGATGCGTTCGAGCCTTCCAACAGCAACACCATCACCGTCTTCGATCCGGGCTGGCACCAGGGCGTGATCGGCATCGTGGCCTCGCGCCTGAAGGAGAAATTTTTCCGGCCGACCATTACCTTCGCGCCGGGCGGGGATGGCTGGATCAAGGGCTCGGGCCGCTCGATTCCCGGTTTCCACCTGCGCGACGCACTCGACCTGGTGTCGAAAAAGGCGCCCAGCCTGATCGACAAATTCGGCGGCCATGCCATGGCGGCCGGCCTGACCATCCGCGCCGATGCCTTCGATGCCTTCGCGCAAGCCTTCGAGGCGGTCGGGCAGGCCTGGCTCAGTGCCCAGCAGCTTGAAAGAGTCATCGAAACCGATGGCCCGCTGGAAGACGCGTATTACACCACCGAGTTCATCAGCCTGATGGACGGCCAGGTGTGGGGCCAGGGCTTCGCCCCGCCCGTCTTCTGCGACGAATTCCGCGTGGTCAGTCAGCGTATCCTCAAGGAGCGCCACCTCAAGCTGCAGCTGGAACGCAACGGCCAGCGCTACGACGCGATCTGGTTCGGTCACACGGCCTCGGTGGGCGAACGGGCCCGGGTAGCATTCCGGCTGGACGCCAACGAGTACAACGGCGTCACCCGGGTGCAATTGATGGTGGAGCACGCCGAACCGGCGTGACCGGCGCGCTTGCACCAACTCCGGAAAAGGAGTATAACAACTCCATAACCGGAGTAAATCATGAATCTCGCCTACGCTTATCCGAAAAGCCGCTTTGAACCGGCGGTGCTGATCGACCTGAACGCACGGCCCGAACGCGAGCGCCTGTCCAAGTCGGCCCTGAAAGGCTTTTTCAAACTCGTCGCCGCGTGGAAGTTGCGCGACGAAGACGCCCGTGAACTGCTGGGCGGCCTTTCCTCGTCCACCTTCTACGAATGGAAAAAGAACCCGGACCGGGTGCTGGAGGTCGACCGCATCACGCGCATCTCGTATCTGCTGGGTATTTACAAATCCCTGCACATTCTCTACGGCGACAAACTGGCCGACGAATGGGTGTCGCTGCCCAACAAAAACCCGATTTTCGCCGGGCGTACACCTTTGTCGCAAATGCTGGCGGGCGGCATCCTGTCCATGCAAACCGTGCGCAAATTGCTCGATGCACGTCGCGGAGGCCTGTAATCTTGGCGGCCATTGAACCGAAGACCACGGCGCTGCGCCAGTTCGACACTTGCCGCCTGATCCCGTCGCGCTTTGCCGACGTCGAAGATTCGGTGCTGAGCCCGCTGGCGGACGACGACGCCACCTTGCGCGACCTGTTCGACCTGGACAACGCCACCAATGAACGCCTGCGTGGCGAATATGGCGGGCTGCCCGGCATCGGCGTGGATGAACTGGTGTTCGGCGTGCCGAACTTTCGCATCATCAACGCGGCCTACACCTATCCACGCCCCGAGGGCAGCCGCTTTAACGACGGCGAACGCGGCGCCTGGTACTGCGCCTTCGAGATCGACACCGCGCTGGCCGAAATCACCTTCCACAAGACCGTGGAATACCAGGAAATCGACCGCTTCGACGACAGCGTCACCTACCAGACCCTGCTGGCCGACTTCACCAGCGCGTTTCACGACCTGCGCGGGGCGGGCGGGGTCGCCAAATACCTGGACCCGCAGAGCTACATCGAATCGCAAAAGCTGGCTGCCCGGCTGCTCGATGCCGGCTCGATGGGCATTCTCTATCCCAGCGTGCGGCGCCCGGACGGCACTTGCCTGGCGTGTTTCCGCCCTGCCCTGGTCGGCAATGTGCGCAAGGGCCAGGCGTATCGCCTGACCTGGTCCGGCTCGCCCACGCCTCTGATCGAAGCCATCTGAACATGAATATGCAAACCAAGCCTGAAAACGACATCGAACTGCGCCAGAAGATCAACCGTGAAACCGCCCGTCTGCCATGGGCGGAACTGCAGCGCCACTTTGCCCAGGGCACGGTGATCTATGTGAGCGAAGAACTCGATCTGGTGGACGTGGCCGTGCGCATCTCGCACGACGACAAGAACAGCATTGCGCGCTGGATGAATGAAGGCAAGGTCGCCAAGGTCAGCGACCAGCAGGCGCAGGCCTGGACGGCCGCCTCAGCCGAACTGTGGACCTCGGTCGTCAGCCCCTTCGTGCTGGTGCAGCCGCAGAAGTCCCCGCTGCACTGATTTACCTGGCCAGATCGATTCCGTACAAGGCCAGAGCGCGCGCGCTGCCATCGTCGGCGCGCAGCTGCGTCACGTTCATCAGCCCGGCCGCGCGGGCCAGCCCGGTCATGCCCGGCGGCGCATGGAACACCACCGGTCCCGCCGGTTTCAAACGCGTAAAGCGCCAGCTGCGCGCTTGCCCGTGCACGGCCCGAGTCAGCGTTTTGGCGGCCTTGATATAGGCAACCAGGATGTCGCGATTCGTATCGGGCGAGGCAAGCACGGTCTTGCTGCCGTCCAGGCCGGGAAAGCCGCCGCCACCGCTGGCGCGGTAGTTGTTGGTCGCCACCACGAATTCATTGGCCGCCGTTACCGGCACGCCGCGGTAGCTCAGCTTGCGGATGCGCTGACCCGGCGCCTGCGACAGGTCGATCTCGTAACTCACGTCGGTCGACGTGAGCGCGTCGAAGTTATAGGTTGGAAAATTCGGATTGACCAGTTCCTGCGCCTGCGCCTTGCCCGCATCGATGGTGTTGAAGCGCTCGGCGCCGCGCTCCAGCCACGCTTTCAGTTCCGCCCCGTTGACCTTGACCGCGTACAGCGCGTTCGGATACAGGTACAGGTCGGCCGCGCTGTTGAGCGCCACGCCGCCCGCCGCGACATCGGTATAGTCCTTCAGGCCGGCGCTGCCGGCCTTGAACGGCGCCGCCATCGACAGCACCGGCAACTGCGCCAGCTGAGGCAGGTTGGCCTGGATATAGCGTTTCACGTAGTCGGCCTGCGCCAAATTGACGATGGCGATGGCCGACACATCGCCCACGTCGGCGAAATAGGTCGACATGCGAAAACCGCTGACCCCGATCGGCGTCTTGACATAGGCAATCGTGGCCGCGTGTTCGGCTGCGACCAGCGCCGCGACGGCCGGGTCGGGCGCCACGAACGATTTGTCCGGCAGCTGGGTGGCGCGCGCTTCGACCACGGTGTGGGATTTGTCCACGCTCCAGCGCCCGCCGTCATAGCGCAGCTTGAGCGCGATCACGCCCAGGTGCGAGCCCCACAAGTTGGCCATCACGGCCGGCACCCCGTTGACCGTTCCCTTGACCTTGTCCACGCCCGGCAAGTTAAATTGCGGCACGCTGCTGGCCGGGTTGGGAAACAGCTGGTGCGCGTGCCCCATCAGGATGGCGTCGACCCCGGCAACTTCGGCAAGATGGTAATTGGCGTTTTCCATCCGCGGGGTGGCAGGCGCCGCATCCAGACCGCCGTGCGACAGGGCCACGATCAGGTCAGCCCCCTTGGCGCGCAGCTCGGGTACGTAGCGCAGGGCCGCCTCGCGCACGCCGTCGACATACACCTTGCCCTCCAGCCAGCGCTTGTCCCACGACAGGATGGTGGGCGGCGCAAAGCCGATGATGCCGACCTTGAGCATGGCCGTGACCGGCTTGCCCTCGGTATCGACGGCGGCAATTTCCTTGTCGATAATCTTGTAGGGGGTGAACAGCGGCTGGTGGGTTTTCAGGCTGTACACATTGGCCAGCACCAGCGGGAAGGACGGACCGGCGCAGGCCGGCTGCTCCGGGTCGACCCCGGCGACGTCCAGGCGGCTGCCGGTGACCTGGCTCAGGTAGGCCAGGCCGAAATTGAACTCGTGATTGCCGATGCCGCCGCCATCGTAGCCCAGGTGGTTCATGATCTTGTACATCGCCAGGGTCTGGTTGCACGGCAGCGGATCGACCGTGGCCTGGTAGTCGGCCAGGGCGGTGCCCTGGATGGCGTCGCCGCTGTCGAGCAGGACATTGTTGGGATAGTCGCGCCGCGCCTGGGCGATCAGGGTGGCGATCCGGTCCAGCCCGTGCGACGGCTCGGGCGCCAGCTTGAAATAATCGTAGCCGAGGGCATTGGCGTGCAGGTCGGTCGTTTCCAGCAGCGCCACCACCGCCGTGCTGCCGGCCGGCGGCTCGGCGGCGGCCGCGGTGCACAGGGCCAGTCCCAGTGCGGAAAATAAAGTTTGATAACGCATGCTGTCGGCCTGGTCAGGGGTGGAAACGGTGCGGCCCATGATACGCAGCGGCGCCGCCAGCGGCAAGGCGAGCGCGCCATTGGCAGCTCGACCGTAGCCCCGCTGGAGTATAATCGAAGGTTCGATTCAACCGACTCAACATATTTCTACCGGAACGCCATGGAAGCCGAACGCATTAACGCCCTCTCCGCCCTGCTGAACGACCTGACCGGTCGCGAAGCCGAACTTCGGAGGTATCTTTGACTTCGATAAAAAGTCAGAGAAGCTCGAACAAGTCAACGAAGAACTAGAAGACCCGACGGTCTGGAACGACCCCAAGCGTGCCCAGGACCTCGGCAAGGAAAAGAAAGCCCTCGAAGGCGTGGTGCTGACCTTGATTAAGGTCGACGCCGATCTGCGCGACGCCAGCGACCTGTTCGAGATGGCCAAGGAAGAAGGCGACGACGATACGCTCGAAGCGATCGCCGCCGACACCGAAGCATTCAAAAAAGTCATCGAAGGCATGGAGTTCCGCCGCATGTTCAGCGGCCAGTTGGACGCCAACAATTGCTTTATCGATATCCAAGCCGGCGCCGGCGGTACCGAAGCGCAAGACTGGGCCTCCATGCTGCTGCGTCAATACCTGCGCTATTGCGAGCGCAAGGGTTTCAAGGTCGAGATCCTGGAACAGTCGGAGGGTGAGGTTGCCGGCATCAAGACCGCGACCCTGAAGGTCGAGGGCGAGTACGCCTATGGCCATCTGCGCACCGAAACCGGCGTGCACCGTCTGGTGCGCAAGTCGCCATTCGACTCGGCCAACGGCCGCCACACCTCGTTCACCAGCCTGTTCGTGTATCCGGAAGTCGACGACTCGATCGAAATCGACGTCAATCCGGCCGACATCCGCGTGGACACCTACCGCGCATCCGGCGCCGGTGGCCAGCACATCAACAAGACCGACTCCGCAGTGCGCATGACGCACGCCCCGACCGGGATCGTGGTGCAGTGCCAGAACGACCGCAGCCAGCACCGCAACCGCGCCGAAGCGATGGAAATGCTCAAGGCCAAGCTGTACGAGCACGAATTGCGCAAGCGCATGAGCGAGCAGCAGAAACTGGAAGACTCCAAGACCGATGTGGGCTGGGGCCATCAGATCCGCTCGTACGTGCTGGACCAGTCGCGTATCAAGGATTTGCGCACCAATTTCGAAACCGGGAACACCAAGGGCGTGCTGGACGGCGACCTGGACGATTTCATCTCGGCTTCGCTCAAACAGGGAGTCTGATTAATGACCGTACCGGCACGCGCCTTCATTTTCGATATGGACGGCACCATCGTCGACAACATGGCCTTTCACACCCAGTCGTGGATCACGTTCTTCGAGCGGCGTGGCCAGGCCATCGACGCCGACGAGTTCTTCCGCGCGACGGCGGGCCGCCAGGGCGGCGAGATCATGCGCACCTATATCGGCGATCATCTGGGCGAGGACGATATCCTGACGCTCAATGACGAAAAAGAGAGCGTCTACCGCGAGCTGTACGAGCCGCACCGCAAGACCGCCGGCGGCTTCGACGCGCTGATCGCGCACGCCAAGGCCGACGGCGTCAAGCTGGCCGTGGCCACCGCCGCGCCGAACGGCAACATCACCTTCACCCTGGACGGGCTGGATCTGCGCCGTCACTTCGACGCCGTCGTTGGCGCGGCCGATGTGCCGCGCGGCAAACCGCATCCGGACGTGTTCCTGAAGGCCGCCGAACGTTGCGGCGTGGCGCCCGAGCACTGCATCGTGTTCGAAGACGCGCCGCTGGGCGTGGAAGCGGCGCGCCGGGCCGGCATGCGCGCGGTGGTGCTGACCACCACCCTGCCGGCCGAGGCTTTCGCCGAATTCGACAACGTCATTCATATCGCCAGCGATTTTTCCGAGCTGACGGTCGCCGAGCTGTTCTCGGCCTAACCACACAATATTCAACACAAGTACTTAACCATGACCACGGAAACCCACGACCAGGCCGGCGCACCGGCAGACGAAAACAAGATCATCAGCGAGCGCCGCGCCAAGCTGGCCGCCATCCGCGAGAAAGGCGTGGCCTTCCCGAACGATTTCCGTCCGCAGCACAACGCCGCCGGCCTGCATGCGCAATATGGCGCGAGCACGCGCGAAGAGCTCGAAGCGACGCCGGTAACGGTGGTGCTGGCCGGGCGCATGATGCTCAAGCGCGAAGCCGGCAAGAAAGCCGCGTTTGCGACCCTGCAGGATTCGTCGGGCGCACGCGCCGATGGCCGCATCCAGATTTACGCCACGCTCGACCTGACCGGCGAAGAAGCCATGGCCGCGCTGCACCATTACGACCTGGGCGATATCCTGGGCGTGGAAGGCACACTGTTCAAGACCAAGACCGACGAGCTGACGGTGAAGGTGACGACCTTGCGCCTGATTACCAAGTCGCTGCGTCCGCTGCCCGACAAGTTCCACGGCTTGGCCGACCAGGAGACCAAGTACCGCCAGCGCTATGTCGACCTGATCATGAACGAAGAAACGCGCCGCACCTTCAAGGCGCGTACCGCCGCGATGTCGTCGATCCGCCGCTTCATGGAAAAGAACGGCTTCATGGAAGTCGAAACCCCGATGCTGCACGTGATTCCGGGCGGGGCTTCGGCCAAGCCCTTCGTCACCCATCACAATGCGCTCGACATGGAAATGTACCTGCGCATCGCGCCCGAGCTGTATCTGAAGCGGCTGGTGGTGGGCGGCTTTGACCGCGTGTTCGAAATCAACCGCAACTTCCGCAACGAGGGCGTGTCGATTCGCCACAACCCGGAATTTACGATGATGGAGTTCTACGCGGCCTACACCGATTACAAGTGGCTGATGGACTTCACCGAAGCGGTGATCCGCCAGGCCGCGGTCGATGCGCATGGCACCGCGCAACTGACTTACGGCGGGCGTGAGCTGGACCTGTCCAAGCCCTTCCACCGCATGACCATCGTCGGTGCGATCAATAAATACGCGCCGCACTACACCAGCGAGCAGCTGGGCGATGCCGAATTCATCAAGGCTGAACTGCTGAAATTCGGGGTCAAGCCCTTCGCCAACGCCGGCCTGGGCGCGCTGCAACTGGCGCTGTTTGAAGAAACTGCCGAAGCCCAGCTGTGGGAGCCGACTTACATCATCGATTATCCCGCTGAAGTGTCGCCGCTGGCGCGCGCATCCGATACCGTGCCGGGCATTACCGAGCGTTTCGAGCTGTTTATCGTCGGACGCGAAATCGCCAACGGTTTTTCCGAGCTCAACGACGCGGAAGACCAGTCGGCGCGCTTCCTGGCGCAGGTCGCGGCCAAGGATGCGGGCGACGAGGAAGCCATGTATTACGACGCCGACTACATCCGCGCGCTCGAATACGGCATGCCGCCGGCGGGCGGCTGCGGCATCGGCATCGACCGCCTGATGATGCTCATCACCGATTCGCCGAACATCCGCGACGTATTGCTGTTCCCGCATTTGCGCCGGGAAGACTGATCCGTCCCAGCCTTGCCACCAAAAGCCGTTCAGCCGACACTGAACGGCTTTTTTGTTGAGTCAGCCCGTACGCCGATCGAGGAACAGGCTGTTGCCGGCGGTCTTTTTGGCCTGCGACTTGGCCGCGGTGGCGGCGCTGGCGATGTCGTGGTGCGAGCCAAAGCGCCCCGCCGGGACGCGTGCGACGCCCAGCGACAAGGTCATCAAAGGGAAGAACACCGGTTTGCCTTGCCGGTCCTCGCTTAAAAAACCGCCGCGTGCGCGGTCGTCGTCCACGTAATGGCCGCCCACCGCCCGCTCGAACTGGGCCAGCACTTCGGTGCAGCGGGTTTCCCAGTCTTCGCTTTGAAACAGGATCATGAAGTCGTCGCCGCCGATGTGCCCCAGGAAGTCGCGGTTGGGATCGAGATTGGCGGCCAGAATGCTGCCCACCAGCTGAATCACGTCATCGCCCTTGCGGTAGCCGTACACGTCGTTGTAGGGCTTGAAATGGTCGAGGTCGCAGTAACAGGCCCAGAATGGCGCGCCGCTCGCCAACAGGCGCTCGATATGCTCGTTGATCGGCACATTGCCCGGCAACTGGGTCAGCGGGTTGGCGTAGCGCGCCGCGGTGATCTGCAATTGCGTGATTTCGCGCATCAGGTCGTGGCCGGTGCCCATGCCGAGGTAGCGCCCTTCCTCCGTCACGATAAACCCGTTGGCCAGGTGGTGGGCGTCGCCCTGGGCCATGCTGACGCCGAGCGCTTGCAGCGACAAATTCTTGTCGACGATGATCGCATCGGCATCCATGAAGGCCGTGCAGGAGCGCTTGCCGTACAGTTCGCGCTGGTAGGGGCGCGCGAAGTGGTCGATCATGACATAGCGGCTGACCAGGCCGAGCGGCTTACCGTCGTCCACAATCGGCACCACCTGCAAGGCGCTGTCCGCCATGAAAATATCGTACAGCTCGTTATTGCTCAAGGTGGGCGGGTAGGCCTGGGCCACCCGCAGCAACTTGTGGATCGCCATATGCTGTTCCGGATGCTTGTCCTGGGGATAGATGGAAATGGCATTGCCGCGCAAAGTCTCGGCAATGTCGCTGCTGATGGCATGGGCTGGCTTGGGGCTGGGACGCCCCAGGTGATAGCCCTGGCCGAAGCCGACCCCGAGATCGCGCAATACCAGCAGCTCCGCCTCGGTTTCGATACCTTCGGCGATGACGCGTGTGCCGGAACGTTCGGCAATTTCCTGGATCGAGAGCACGAACTGCAGTTTCACGGGATCGTGATTGATGCCCTGGATGAAATGCATATCGACCTTGACATACTCCGGCCGCAGTTCCGACCACAGGCGCAGGCTGGAAAAGCCCTCCCCCAGGTCATCGATGGCAATCTCGAACCCCATGTCGCGGTAATGCCGCACTGCCTCGCGCATGAGTACGTAGTCGTAGGTCGGCTGGTTTTCGGTGAGCTCGACGATGACCCGTCCGGGGTCGATGCCCAGTTCGCGGATCAGCTGCATGGTCTGGCCATGGCGGGCGTCGCGCCGCAGCAGGCATTCCGGGCTGACATTCAGGAACAGCTTTCCCGGTAAGCCGAGCTCGGCGAAGCGGCGGATCACCACGCGCCGGCACAGATGCTCGACCTCCACTTCCATGCCGTTCGCCCGCGCCGCCTTGAACAGGCTCAGCGGAGAGTGCAGCACGCTGTCGGACGGTCCCCGGATCAAGCCCTCATAACCGAGGATCGTGCCGTCGCTCATGTGGACGATGGGCTGAAGCAGCGCCGTCAGGCGGGCGTGCTGCACAATGTCGAGCAATTGCGCGCGCAATGGCATATCGACCGGTTCGGGGACGACCAGGCGCGGATACGCGGTATGGCGCAGCGGCTCCGGTTCGACGCGCATCATCTCTTGCCTATTTATCATTTCATTCAACCAGCTACAGGAATAGTTGCGCATAATAAATAGGAAATGTGACGCCGTGATGAATTGCGATCTCATGTCCACAGTTTGGAAAGCGTTCCAAATATCCTTGCCTCAGGGTCTTTCGCTGTGTTACAAAGCCGGGGTGTCCAACCCCTTCCGGCTTCCATGTCTATTTCACCTAACGCTACCTTGGCTAGTCTGGCGGTCGCCCTTCCCGCTGCACTCTTGTCCATCGGGGCCCATGCCCAACTCCCCGTTCACCAGCTCGACAACGGCACCGTGTCCGCCACCTTGACCGACGCCATCGGCGGCAGGCTGTTGTCGTTCTCGCTGGCCGGCCAGCCCAACTTCCTGCGCTTCGATGCATCGGCCGGCAATCCGGCCGACAAAGTCGACGCGCAGTCCGGCAATGTCGGGTATCTCGGTCATGAAATCTGGGTCGGCCCGCAAAAGCAATGGTGGACACATCAAGAAGTCAACCGGCAACGGGCGGATGAGCACGCCAACTGGCCACCCGATCCTTACCTGAGCCTGGCAGCTTATGCACTGGCAAAAAAGACTTCAAGCGAGCTGGTGGTCGACAGCCCGGCCAGTCCGGTCTCGGGACTACAGCTGAGCAAGCGCTTTGCGCTGGTCCCGGGCAAGCCCAACAGTTTGCAGCTGGACGTTAGCGCCGCCAACCGGCGCGACAAGAATGTCGCCTGGGATATCTGGTTCAATACCCGCACGCATGCCGACACCCATGTGTACGTGCCGGTCGCCCGGGCTGCCGACGTGCGCATCCAAGCCATCGACGACAAACCCGGGATCGCACCGCTGACCTACACCCTCGCGGACAGAATTTTCTCGCTGGATATGCCGCCCCCGGCGCCCGGGATGGCGGCGCGCAATGGGAAAGTATTCCTGCAGCCGGCGCACGGCTGGATGGCAGGTTTTCATGGCGGGCAGGCATTGATCATCCAGTTCGCCCATCAGCCGCGCTCGGCAATTCATCCTGACCAGGGCCAGATCGAGCTGTACAACGACTATCAGCCTGCGGATATGAGCAAGGGACTGCTGGAAATGGAGGTGCACGCGCCCTACCGCACCGTCGCCCCCGGCAAGAGCATGCAGGCCAGCGAGCTGTGGACGATCCTGCCGTATAGCGGACCGGCGACGCGCGCGGCGCATCTGGCGTTTCTGCGCCGCCACGCCAAGGCGCTAGGCTTGCAAGGGGTTTAGACGGGTGGCGGGGCGTTGCCGCCCGCATCATCGTCGCGCTGACGATAGCTGTGCAATTCACCCAGCCGCACGCCTTCGGGCACCGGGCGCCAGTGCTTTCCGTGGCCAATGCGCTGGGCGCGGTAGATGCCGGTGTGTCCGGAAAACAGGTAACTGATGACGCAGGCAATGGCGGCGTAGGGGCCGATTTCCGGGCCAAACAATTCGATGGCCATGACGGTCGATGCCAGTGGCGTATTGGCCGCACCGGCGAACACGGCAACAAATCCCAAGGCGGCCAGCATACCGAAAGGCAGCTGCAGCAGCGGGGCGAGCGCATTGCCCAGGGTAGCGCCGATATAGAACAATGGGGTTACCTCGCCGCCCTTGAATCCGCTGCCGAGCGAGGCGATGGTAAAGGCCATTTTGCCGGCGAAGTCCCAGGCGGGGAGTTGCTGCTGGAACGCTTCGACAATCGTGGGTATGCCCAGGCCGATGTAGCGTTGCGTACCCAGAGCAAACACTGCCAGGGCGACGAGGCTGCCGCCAATGGCCGGGCGCAGCGGCGCATAGGCGATGCGCTTCTTCATGAACGCCGACAAGCCGTGCGTGGCGTTCGCAAACAGCATTCCCACCAGACCGAACAGGACACCCGCCAGCAAGGTGGCCGTCAGCGTCCAGACGCCGATATGCGGGACCAGCGGCGCCGCGTAATGGGTGTGATGAATGCCCCAGAGTAAGCCGACCTGGTCGGCCAGCACGGCGGCGACAATGCACGGCAGGATCGCGTCGTAGCGCATGCGTCCCAGCGCCAGCACTTCCAGTCCGAAAATGGCGCCGGCCAATGGCGTGCCGAACACGGACGCGAAGCCGGCCGAGATGCCGGCCATAATGACCAGACGGCGCTGTTGCGGGTCCAGACGACAAATTCCGGTCAGCTGATCGGCAAGGGCGCCGCCCATCTGCACTGCCGTACCTTCGCGGCCGACCGACGCGCCGAACAAATGGGATACCACCGTGCTGCCCAATACCAGCGGCGCCATACGCACCGGAATGATTTTCTTGGGGTCGTGAATTTCGTCGATCAGCAAATTGTTGCCGGCTTCAACATCTTTGCCCAGTTTGAGGTAAATCCACCCCACCGCGAATCCGGCCAGCGGCAGCAAGGCAATCAGCCATGGGTGCGCCACGCGGGCAACGGTGGCCAGGTCGAGCGCCACCAGAAACAGCGCGGAGGCGGTGCCGGCGAGCAGTGCCACTAGCGTTGCAAGCAATAGCCACTTGCCCACGTAAGGAAGCAGGTCGATTTGTTCGGGATGCGAGGAGGTTTTCAGAGCAGTGTGCCGGCGAACGGAGATGCCCATCTTACCATTATTGTTGCATGACACAAACTCCGCCCATGCCGCATGTGTCGCGCGCTGCCCAATGGTGAGACGCCAACCGACCGATTCCCGCAGACACCCTGCAGCGTCCCATCTTCTCTCGACCTCACGCCCCATGGTCCGTACCGCGAGCCGCACCGCTCTTCCCATCGATGGCGCACATTCAGAGCGCGCGCGACACCATATGCAACAACAATCCCACCACTCCGCCGACCACGGTGCCGTTGATGCGGATATATTGCAGATCACGCCCCACGTGCAGCTCGACCTTGCGCGAAATCGTCTCCGCGTCCCAGCTGCGGATAACCCGGCGCACCAGAGACACAATCACGTCCCGCCGCGACACGATGGCATGCGCCCCAAAGCTGCGGAGCGCCTCGTTGATGCGCAGTTGCACCGCCGGGCTGCGCTCCAGCGCGCGCCCCAAAGCCCCGAGCGCCTGCTCCAGATGCGCGGCGATGCGTGAATCATCCGAACGGGCATCCCCTTCCAGGCGCGCACGTACATCGATCCACACGTGATGGACGTAACGCCGGAACAGGGGATGGCCAAGGCTATTCTTGAGCAACTCCTGCAGTTTTCGTTCGTACTCCTCCGAGGTGGCCAGTTTGTCGATCAGCTCGTCGGTCGCCTCCTGAAAGCGGCTACGCCATTGACCGTCTTCGCTGCGGATATCGTCCAGTGTGTCGTGCACTCCCTCCATCAAGCGTTCATAGAATTTTTCATCGATCACTTTCGGTATCCAGCGCGGACTGTGCTCATGCACCTTCTGCCGGATGTACGGACGATGCTCATCCAGCGCCCCGGCGATGTAGCTCAGCAAACGCTCCAGCAATACCGTATGCTGGCCACCTGCCACGAGCACGGACAACAGCCGCGACAGCAGCGGCGCGAGCCTGACGCCCTCCAGCGAGCCCGACAAGGCATCGCGCATGAAGCGCGCCGCCTCCTTGTCGTCCACCATTTGCAGTACCGTCGGCAGCGCCCGGGTAAGCTGCACGCTGATGGTCCTGGCGTTGTCGGGCTGGGTCAGCCACGCGGCCGCGGCGCCGGCGAAGTCGAAGCGTTCAAGTTCTGCCCGCACCACCTCTACACTCATGAAGTTCTGTTCTAAAAAATTGCCTAGATTCTCCCCAATGCGTTCCTTATTCGACGGAATGATCGCCGTGTGCGGAATCTTCAGCCCGAACGGGTGGCGGAACAAGGCCGTCACGGCAAACCAGTCTGCCAGGGCACCGATCATTGCCGCTTCCGCGAACGCGGCAATATAGGCGAACGCGGCATGTCGCCCCTGCAAAAGGCGCGCACCAACGAACACCACAGCCATTGCAACGAGCAAACCGGTAGCGACACGGCGCATGAACACCAGCCGTGCCAGCTGCTCCTTCTCGCGCCCTGCCGCGCCCTGGCTGTTCAAGGGCTTACATCCTGATCTTGCCGTGCTCGCCGCCATCAGGCGTGGTGCCGGTCAGGACCGCTTTGGCCATCTTGAACAGTTGGACCATGGCGTTGCCATTTGAATCCCAGTATTCGGCCGCATGCGGCACCACCTTGATCAGCATCACATGCGGATCATCTGGGCCGTGCGGATACCAGGCTTGCACGGCTGCGTTCCACAACTGCGTGATTTTGCTGCGGTCAACCACCCGCTCGGCTGCCGCGCTGACGGAAACATAGAGATGGTTCTCGGGCTCGGAAAAGGCAACATTTACCTGCGGCCGCACGGCAATGTTTTCCCACAGGTCGGTATTGCTCGACGTGAAAAACCAAAGATTGCCATCCTCATCCATTGCCTGATTGGTCATCGGACGGCTGACCAGGTGGCCATGCTCGTCGATCGTGGTGAACATGGCGAAGCGGACCGATTCGATCTTGGCTGCTAGCTCGGCCAACTGGCCGGAAGAAGTCGGGTTGGACATGGGAATTCCTCGAAATAGGCGCGTGGCGAAAACTCCATCGTAGAGCGAAGGACTGGCCGGCTCTGTGCGTAAGCGAACCTTGAACGGGCGATGGCCGGCGGCAAGGATTTTTGGATGAGCTCGCAGTTCGCTGAAAAAGTTCACCCTCGCACATTGAGGCGCCTCATCGGCGAGCCTCCTGCTGGTTTGATACTGATCGAACGGGAGACAGGTGATGCGCACCTGAACTTTGATCATGGAGGAAACATGGCAATGATCGTCGACGACCATCTTACCGAACAGTCCCAGCAGCATGCATTTCTCGACAGCCTGAGCCTGTTTACACAGCAGCATCGCGCCGGTCACTGGGCTGGGCCATTCTCGCAATTCATGGAAACCGTGCTGCCGGCCGATCCGCAGCGCATCGCCCGCACCTCCCACCAATATATCTGGGACATGATCCGCGCCACCTGTACGGAAGATGGAGAGCAATGGCGCTGCCGGCTGTTCGACGACGATCTGTTCGGCATCGACCAGGCGATCAACCGTGTCATCGACTATTTCAAGGCGGCCGCGGCCGGCTCGGAAGTAGGAAGGCGCCTGCTGCTGCTGCTCGGCCCCCCGTCGGGCGGCAAGTCGACCATGGTGATCCTCCTCAAGCGCGCGCTGGAAGAATACAGCCATACCGACGTCGGTGCGCTGTACGCAGTCGGCGGATGTCCGGTGCATGAGTCGCCGCTGCACCTGATCCCGCACACCATGCGCGCCAGTTGCCGCAACACCTACGGCATCGACATCAGTGGCGAGCTGTGCCCGCATTGCCGCACCCGCCTGGACCTGCAGTTCGGCGGCGATTTCCTGCAGATGCCCGTGGAACGCTTCTTCATTTCCGAAGCCGGGCGCAGCGCTATCGGTACCTACGCGCCGCACGACCCCACCACGGCCGACCTGGCCGATCTGGTCGGATCGGTGGACCTGTCCAAGGTCGCGCAATACGGCGACGAAGGTGATCCCCGCGCATGGTCCTGGTCTGGCGCCGTGTACGCGGCCAGCCGGGGCGTTCTGGAAATGATCGAAATCCTCAAGGTCAAGCGCGAATTTCTGTACCTGCTACTGACCTTGACCCAGGAAAAGAACGTCAAGGTCTCGCGTTTTCCACTGATTTATCTCGACGAGACCATCCTCGCGCACACCAATCTGGCGGAATTTCGTAAATTTCTGCAGGAAAGCGAGAATGAAGCATTACTCGACCGCATGGTCATCGTCCAGGTGCCGTACACCCTCAACTACCGAGACGAGGCGCGCATCTATAAGAAATTGATTTCCTCGGCCGCCCCCGCCTTCCGCGACGTCCATCTCGACCCGCATGTCCTGCATGCGGCGGCCGTCTTTGCCGTGCTCTCGCGCATTCAAGATGCCGACGACAAGGAAGTCGAGCTGATCAAGAAGGTCCGCATTCATGCCGACGAGGAAGTTGACGGCGTCAACCGGGCCGACATCCGCCGGGTCAGGGAAAAGGACAAGGCGCCCGACGAGGGTTTGGCGGGTGTATCCCCGCGCTTCGTGATCAATGCCTTGTCGAACGCTATCATCCAGTCGAACCGCAGCAGCCTGTCGACCATGGACGTGCTGCTCGCCCTCAAAGACGCGATCGAGAACGATGCCCGCATCGACCCCAAGAAAAAGCGCAAATGGGTGGACTTTCTCGTGTTGACACGAAAGGATTTTTATAACCGCTGGGTCAAGGAAGACGTGCACAAAGCCCTGTTCGTGTCGTTCGAGCAGGAAGCCCAGGACTTGCTCAACAAGTATCTCGATGAAGTCGAAGCCATGCTCGACAACCGCTATGTCAAGGACCCCATTACGAATGAGGAGCGGCGACCGGACGAACGCTTCCTGCGCGCGGTGGAGGAAAAAATCCATATCTCGGAATCGGGCAAACAGTCATTCCGGCAGGAAGTAGTGCGCAAGGCCATGGGAGCCTACAAACGCGGCGTGAAATTCGGCCTGGAGAGCCATCTTCAACTCAACGACGCGGTGCAGCATTACTTGTTCGACCAGCGCCGGGACGTACTGCGCCTGGTCAGTTCAGCCAAGCGGCCAGACGACGAAGTGCGCACCAAAATTTCTGCCGTCGAAAAGCGACTCGTGGACGAGTACGGCTACGACGCGCACAGCGCCCGCGAGGCGCTCAATTATGTGACTACCTTGCTGGCACAGGAGTAGCCGGCGCGGAGCGAACAGTGAGCCAATCCCTTAACAGCCAATGGTACGACCTATTCTCGCGCGGCGCCCGCGACTGGCTGCGCCACAACGAAAAGATGCGCGAAGCGGTCCAGCAGCATCTGCCCGACCTGATCGCCGGCCCGGATCTGATTACCGGCCCGCAGGACCGCACTATCCAGGTCCCGGTGCGCCTGCTCGAACATGCGCGTTTTCGTCTGGCCGACGGTCGCAGCCAGACGGGCGCGGGCCAGGGGCCGGGTGAACCGGGCGACGCGCTCATCCCGGCCCCCGTTTCCGGCAGCGGCGAAACCGGTGCGGGTGGCAACGACCAGGGCGAGGTCCGGCTAATGATCGAGTTTCCTATCGAGGATGTGCTGGACTGGGTGTGGGAAGAATTCAAGCTGCCCGACCTGCACCCCACAACAACGCCGAGCATGGACGATCCCGAACTGGTACGCGAAGGATGGGACCGCCATGGAGCCCGCTCGCGGCTTGATCGCCGCCGTACGATCAAGGAAGCCATCAAGCGTCGCGCCGTCCAGGCCGATCCGGTACCGTTCACCAACGAAGATCTGCGTTTCCGCCAGGTGGTGACGCGGCAACGGCCCACCACCAGCGCCACCATCCTGTTTGTGATCGACGTGTCCGCCAGCATGACCCAGCCCGAACGCAGCCTGGCGAAATCATTCTTCTTCTTCGCCCTGCAAGGCATCCGGCGCAAATACGCGCGAGTGCAGACGCGCTTCATTGCGCATACCACCCACGCCTGGGAGTTTTCCGAAAGCGAATTCTTCCAGGTATCGGGCATGGGTGGCACCATTGCCTCGAGCGCATTCCGGCTCACCCTCGACCTGATCCGCGGCGATGCCCATTTAGCCCGCGACAACCTTTATATGTTCTACGCCTCGGACGGCGAAAACTTCGCAGAGGACCGCGGCGCGGCCAGCGGCGCACTCGCCGAGCTTGCCGGCATGCTTAACTTCATCGGCTATGTCGAAACCATTCCCACCGCGCCGCGCGGACTCGAGACGGAAATGCGGCGCGTCTTTCACGACCTGGAACGCCAGGGCATGGCGGTCGCCAGCCACGCCCTGTCGAGCACCGAGGATGTGTGGCGCGCGTTGCGAAAATTTTTCTCCCAGGCGCGCTACAACGAGATCGCTGAGGTGGCGCCATGAGCGAGCTGCGCGATACCCTGGCCGACTATACCGAGCGGCTCGCCAGGCTGGCGATCGAACAGGGGCTCGATTTCTACCCTGTCAACTTCGACCTCGTACCGTCGAACTTCATGGTGGAGATCGCCGTCTATGGCTTACCCGTGCGCATGCGTCATTGGTCTTTCGGCATCCGCTACCTGCATCAACTGGTGCGCCAGCACATGGGGCACTCGCACATCTTCGAGGTCATGTTTCCCGGCGATCCCTGCAACGCCTTTTTGCTTGAGCAAAATTCGCTGGCCGAAAACACGCTGGTCACTGCCCACGTGCTCGGCCATGCCGATTTTGCCAAGAATAACCAGCTGTTTTCCCGCTTCCTTGACATGGCGGGCGGGAACATCCTGCAGCAGAGCGCCGCGCGCGCCCACCGCCTGGAACGCGCCCTCGAGCGCCACGGCCAAGCCCGCGTCGAAGCCGTACTCGACGCCGCCCTCGCGCTCGAGACCCATATCGACGTCAATCAGCCCCTGCACCGTGAGCGCTATCCAGAACAGGCCGCTCAACCCGCCGAGCCAGGCGTCGATCCCTTCCGCGCGCGCTACGCCCGCCTGGACGATAGCGCGGCTCCGGCCCCCATGGCCTCCGCCAAGATACACATCCGCCCGCCAGTGCCGCCCTATCCCGAATTCGACCTGCTGTGGTTCATCGCCCACTACAGCCCGGAGCTGGAAGACTGGGAACGCGACATTTTCCTCGCCGTGCGCGAGGAAGCCTATTATTTCCACCCCATCCATTCATGCCAGATCATGAACGAGGGCTGGGCATCTTACTGGCACGCCCGTTTACTGCGCGAAGCCGACTTCTTACCGCACGACCTTTATCTTGCCGCGATCAAGTCGCATTCGGATGTCGTGCGCCCCGTCGCGAGCGGCCAGCAGTTGGCTTTGTCGCTCAACCCCTACCATTTGGGCTTTTCCATGTGGGAACACATCATCA
This sequence comes from uncultured Oxalobacteraceae bacterium, assembly GCA_946480015.1. Next base: position 61,140 of record CAMLIL010000006.1, read on the forward strand.
CCCACCACGGACTGCCGGCGGCGCGCGCCATTTGCCGCGATGAAGATGACTTCGGCTTCATCCGCAATTACCTGACCCGCGACCTGGCCGACCAGCTCGAACTATTCGTCTACGAGACCGGCCCGGATGGCGAAACGGCGATCGTCAACCGCGATCTGCATGCCATCCACGAGGCAATTCTTGCGCCGAAGTACAACTATGGGTCGCCCTGTGTCGCCGCTACGTTCATTGGCAACGGCGGCAATCTGGAACTGCGCCACGATCATCTCCGCGACGGTCGCGGCCTTGATCTGTCGCAAGCAGAAAAGGTGATGGACTATGTCGCCAAAGTATGGCGTCGTCCGGTCGTGCTGCATACCGTGGATGCGCGCGGCATTGCCCGCTCGGTCCCAGCGCGCAAGAGCCCACTCTGAGAGCACACGCAGCTCGCCATCAGGCGGGCACCCCAAAACTTGAGCGCCGTCAACGTGCGCATGTTCCGACTCCCTACGCTAACAGTGCCGCCAGTCAAGCTGGCAACTATCCAGGAGTTTGAGCATGCCGTCGTCACAAGCTGTATTGTCCAGGATCCGCACTGCCGGATTGATGCTGGCCGGGAGTCTGGCGCTCGGAGCCTGCCAGTCCGCTGATCCCGGCGCCCTGCTCGCCGACGCGCGCCAGCAGCGCGATCATGGTGAGCTGCGTGCCGCCGTCATCCAATTGAAAAATGCATTGCAGCAAAACGGGCAACTGCGCGAAGCCCGCCAGATGCTGGGCGAACTGTATCTGGAACAGGGCGACCCGGTTTCCGCCGAGAAGGAGTTGCGCCGCGCGCTGGACCTGTCGCATGGCGTTCAGGCCGATCAGGCGGCAGTGCTGATCTTGCGCGCGCTGCTGGCGCAAGGCCGTTTCGACAGGGCCCTGGCCGAAACGCCGCCCAATCCGGCCATGTTGCATCGTGCGGACGTGCTGTCGCTGCGTGGCGATGCCTTGTTCGGCCTCGGCAAGTTCGAGCAGGCTAAGGAGCAGTACGAGCGCGTGCTGGCCACGCAAATTCACTTCCCCGACGCCTTGCTGGGCATGGCTCGCATTGCCGCCGCGCAGGACCGCCAGGACGACGCCGACGAGAAGATTCGAAGCGCACTGGCCGCCGACCCCGGCCACCTCGGCGCCCTGCGCCTGCGCGGCGACCTGCAACGCGCCCGCGGCCAGTTCGATGCGGCGCTGGCATCGTATCGGCAGATCCTGGCGCTACGACCGAACAATGTTCAAGCGCTAAGCGATATCGCCAGCATTCTGAGCGACAGCGGCGCCTTTGCCGACGCCCATGCCGCCATCGCGGTGGCGCGCAAGGCGGCCGGCACGACCTTTGCGCTCCTGTATGCGGATGCCCTGCTGGCATATCGCGAAAAAAAATATCCCGAGGCCTTGGCATCGGTCCAGCAGATATTGCGCGCGGCCCCCGATCACGAGCCGAGTATCCTGTTGGCCGCCACCATCGAAATGGCCATTGGGTCGGCCGAGCAGGCTGAACAGCACTTTCAGCAATATCTCTCCGCCCATCCGCGTCATCTCTTTGCCACCAAACGTCTCGCCTTGCTGCATCTCCGCGCGGGACGCGCCGAGACGGCATTCAAGTTGCTCTCCCCCCTATTGGCGCAAGCAAGCGGCGACGTCGAATTGTTGACACTGCTGGGCGAGGCTCATCTGCAGGCGCACCGCTACAACGAAGCGGCCACGCTGTTCGAACAGGCCAGCGTCCTGCGCCCGCGTGCAGCCGGTTTGCGCACAGAACTGGCGCTGAGCCGCCTGGGCAGCGGCGACAGCAACCGCGCCATCGCTCAGCTCGAACAGGCCGCCCAGCTGGACCAGGCCTCCGAACGCAACGCCATCTTGCTCGTAATGGCGCACCTGCGCCGTCGCGACACGGACAAGGCGCTCGCCGCCGCACTGGAGATGGAGCGGCGCGCCGATAATCCGCTGGTTCAAAATCTCAAAGGCGGCGTCTATCTGGCCAGGCACGACGCCGTACAGGCGCGCGCGAGCTTCGAGCGCGCCCTGGCCCAGGACCCCTTGTATTTGCCGGCACTGGCCAACCTGGCACAGATCGACAAGGCCGAAAACAAGGCTGCCGACGCCGAGCGCCGCTATCAGCGCGCGCTCGAGCGCGATCCAGTCAACCCGGGCTTGCTGGAAGCGCTGGCCGGTCTGGCAGCCGCCCGCGGCCAGCACGTGCAGGCGGTCAAATGGATGGAGCGCGCCGCGGCGGCCCATCCCGACAGCCTGCCCACGGCGCTGCACCTGGCTGCCGCGTATGCACGCGCGGCGCAGACCGGCAAAGCCACCTTGCTGGCGCGCGAGCTGCGCGCGCGCTATCCCGCCAGCGCCGAGGCGCTCGAACTGCTGGCCAAGCTTCAGTGGCACGCTGGCGATGCCGACGCGGCGGCCGACAGCTATGCCAAACTGGCTGCGCTGGCGCCCGCTACCGCCCTGCCCCATCTGCGGCTCGGCCAGATCGCGCTCGCCCGGCGCGACGCCGCGAGCGCAACCGTTGCATTGCGCAAGGCTGTCGCCATCGCGCCCGATCACGCCGAATCTCAGCTGGCCTTGCTGAACGCTTTGACTGCCCAAAGCAAGTTTGCCGAAGCCCTGGCACTGGCCGATTCGGTGCAGCGCCGTCATCCGTCATCGCCCAACGGCTACAAGCTGGCCGCCGACGTGCATTCCGCGCAGGGCAGATATGCACTTGCCGTACTCGGTTACGAACGTGCTTTCGCATTGGCGCCGAGCGCTCCGCTGCTGGTGCAACTGCACGGCGCCCTGACCAGGGTCGGCAAGCGCGCCGAAGCCGACCACCAGATGCAACAGTGGCTGCATGACAAACCCGACGATGTGCCTACCCGTCAGTACTATGCCAGCACCAAACTGCTGGCCAACGAGTTCGCCGCCGCGATCGAACAGTTCGATGCACTCCTAAAAATTTCCCCCGACAACGTAATTGCCCTGAACGACATGGCTTGGGCGCAGCAGCGCAGCGGCGGTGCGCGCGCGCTCGAGTACGCGCAGCGCGCCTACCGGCTCGCCCCCGGCAACCCCAGTGTGATCGACACGCTCGGGTGGGTGCATCTGGAACATGGCCGGATTGCCCAGGCACTGCCGCTATTGCAAAAGGCGGGCGCGCTGGCGCCGCTTGCCGGCGACATTCATTACCACCTGGCACAGGTCCTGGCGCGCAGCGGCGACCGCAGCGGCGCCCGGCGCGAACTCGAACGGCTGATTGCCGCGCCGGGCGACGACGCCCGGCGCGCCCTGGCCCGTACCCTGCTGGCGACCCTGTAGGCGGCGCGGCCGCCATCAACCGTGCCACCCGGGCTGGTAGCGACCCGGTGCGATCACTCCCAGCGGATCGAGCGCTTGCTTGATCCGCGCCACTGTTTTCCAGTACACGTCACCATGCGGGTCCAGCGCTCCCATCGACTGGTTTCCCACCCGATACGGGATGTAACCGGCACGCATGACCCGCTCGAACACCTGCTCATAGCACAGCCGTGCCCGTTCCGCCTCGGCAGCATCGTCCTTGTCGTAGGCGATCGTGATCACGCCGCCGAGCGCCCGTTCGTTGATCATGCTGAACGTGACAAACAGATCGAAGCCGTATTGCTGGAACAAGGGCTGCACCAGCGCATGCAACTCCAGCGCATCGGCCCCGCGCATGGGCAGCACTGGCGACACCCATAGCATGCCGCAATTGTCCGCGGCCGGATGGGCGCGCTGGGGGAAGCCGATCGGCAAGCCGCCACGGCGCCGCCAGTAGGCACCCGCCAGGAAGCGCCCGTCTGGCCTACCCTGATTCATCGCAAACAGCGCCTTGCCCAATGCCACCTGAGCGCGCAGGCGCTGGCCGCGGCGGCCCAACAGCGCCGCCATCAGCGCGCCGGCCCGCAGCGAGCGTTCGCTCAGAAAGCGCACCTTGGCATTGGTGGCGCGCAAGGCAAGACGAAGGGCCTGGCGCGCAACCGCGACCTGGGCCGTGCTGCCGTACAGCGCTCCCGAGACCACCCACGCGCCGATACCCGCGCGCGCGCGCAGGTCGCCCCTGACATCGTCGGGCAAGCGCGATTGACCACCGGCACGCTCGCGCGGGAACACACTGCCGCCGGAAATCACGCGCAAGTCGTTGCCGATGTGGACAACGCTGCGTAGCGTGCCATCCAGGCGCAGCGGGCGCAAGGCGTCGATCACCGCGGCCAGATCGGCGTGCCGCGGCACCGTGCACAGGAAGTGGTTGATGCAGGCGGCCTGGGGCATGAGCCAGATGCCCACCCGCGTTGCGATGCCGAAATTCGATTGGGTGAACAAACCATCCAGGAATGGCCCCACACCGTACGGAAACACGTAGGTTGCCCGGGCATTCGGATAGTGGCCAAACCCGCTCGACAGCAGCTCGCCGTTGGCCAGCACCACCTGCAGCCCCGAGATATGTTGCAGACGGTTGCCATACGGCGAATGGCCAAAGCCACGTTCCAGGATATTGCCCATGAAGCTGGTGTCCGGCCCCGCGCCCGTGCAGTCTATCCAGAAGGGCAAGTTATGCTCGCGCAGATAGCTTGCCAGCTGCTGCTGGGTGACACCCGGCTCGATGACCGCGTAGGCCAGTTCCCGGTCGACCGCCAGGATCCGGTTCATCCGGCCCAGGTCGACGATCACCTGGCCGCTGCCGACCGCGCAGGCGTCGCCATAGCCCCAGTTACGCCCCGTACTGACCGGATAGAGCGCAAGCTGATGGCGTGCCGCCAGCTTGACCAGGGCCACGACTTCGGACTGGCATGCCGGCGCCACCACCGCCAGCGGCACGGTCGCGCGTGCCGCCGTGCTGGCCGCGTAGCGCGCGCAGGTCACGCTGTCGTAATGCACATGCGCGCTGCCGACCACCGCCTGAAGTTCGCCGAGCACCGCCGTTTCCTCGCTGATAGTGCCATCCATGACGTCCTCCGTATCGTCTAGTCGCGGCCGGCCACGAGGCGCGCCGTGATGCCGGCTTCATCCCAGGCCGGGAAGAAATACGGATAGAAGGAGCGTTCCTCGCCATGCTGCTCCATTAACCCGCCCCAGCGCCGGATCTGCTCGCCCATGTGCGACAGCGGCAGACGCAGCAGTACCGCCGGGGCGCCGACCCGCGGACAGGCGCGCTCCCCGCCGAAATCGGCAAATCCGAGCATGCGTTTGTAAAACTGGACGTGGCGCGGATTGACCTCGATCACATAGTCGGTATAGCCGTGGACACGGTGCGAATACAGATAGGAAATATGAATCAATGCGGCAAACACCCGCTTGGTGACGCCCTTGTCGATGGCCAGGCGGGACGGTTCGCACAAGCGGCGCCCGCAGGCGCGCAACTGGTCAAGTTTGTCGGGAAAATTGTCATCGGCCGGCAAGCCGTGCGCATCGTCCAGGCACAGGCTCATGGTGCCCACCACCACGCCGCCCGTTTCGGCGTACAGCGTGATCTTGTTGGCCGGTTGCGGTTCGCTCGGATCGAAGGCATAGCCGCGCCAACCGTACATCTTGCGTATCAGCAGGCTGGCCGCCTCGCGCCGTCCTGATGACGTCGCCAAACGAATGTGGAATACCTGAATGTCCAGCGGATGGCTGGGGGGTGTCGCGAGCCCGCGTTCGCCGATGCACAGCTCGCGCGGTTGGATGGGCAATTCAAACGTGGCAATGGGAAGCTCGTCTTGCAGCATGGTGTCGTCCTTAGTGATGGAACGTCCGTACCGCCCATCGGCACGAACGAATTGTTGTGCATGTCAGACAGGGCCATCCGTAGTGAAGTTCCGGTATGGACGCGTTCGCTATTGCGCTAGGACAAACGCCGCGTCGGATATTTTTCCAGCGCCATGCCGCCATCCGTCGCCAGCCCGCACCGATGGGATCAAGTAATTGATTTCATGAGGAAAATCGACCTGGCACGCAAGCTGCGTAGTGGTGTGCATGGCGCTTTTCGACGCCAACGATTTTCCGTCTACCGTCCCCACAGGAGAACCACCCATGAATCCAGCAATGAACCCAGTGCGAAAATCCTTAGCCATGTCGGCCGCGCTTGTCGGCCTGTGTGTCGGCAGCGTTGGCACCGCCCGCGCCGATGCTTTCGCCCAAGCCATTCTGACGATCGACAACTTCCGTCTCCTGCATTCGAACACCGTTGCATACAGCACCGCCGATTTCAGTTCCCTGGCCGGGATGAACGTGGCCGGCGCGTCGGCCAGCCTGGGCGGCGTGGCAGTGACGGCACCGACGCAAAACATCAGCATCTTCAGCGGCCTCACTCCGGACATCGCGCACCAGTTTGTCGGCCTGCCCACCCCGCCGCGCCTGGAAAACGACTTCAACGCCTTTCCCAACCCCGCCCCGGTGCCGGGCACCTTCGGCTACGCCGACCAGTACATGACTGGCACCGCAATCGACAAACTGGATGGCAATGGCGCACGGGCCTTGACTCAAAGCCGCGCCGACGCTGCCTTGCAATCGGACGGCTCGGCAGCGGGCTCCTCCAACGTCGGCACCATGACCAGCTTCATGTTTATGCTCAGCAGCGCCGACACCATGACCTTCGCCTTCGATGCCACCCCGTTCACCCAGGCCTACACCACGGGCGACCCAAGCACGACGGCAATGGCGCGCGTCACCTGGACCCTGAATATCCTCGACGAACTCGGCAACAGTGTCTTCGTGTTCGCACCCAGCCAGCTCAACGGAATGTCGAATGTCAACCGCGCCGACAATTTTGACGGTCTCACCACCTACGCGCCGGGCACGCTCGGATTCACCGCCACCACATCGCTATTGGCGGCCAATACCAATTACCGCCTGACCATCAGCCAAACCTCGGACGCCAATGCGCTGCAGGACACGGTTGTACCGGAGCCAGCCAGCCTGACACTGTTCAGTCTTGGTCTGTTCGGCGTCGCGGCATTTTTGCGCCGCCGGCGCTAAGGCGCGCGATGTCGACGGTCGGACAACTCCGTGGCCAAGCCGGCATGGCCACGCCAGGGCTCGAACCTGTACCGGTCTGGGCCGCACAGCGGTGTTTACCGGCCAGGATGCGCACTTGGTCATCTTGTCGCGAAAGGCACTTGACCAGCGTCAATGGCGACATGAGTTGAGAAATTGCACTGTTTCCATAGCCATATAATCCAACGAGTGGAGAAGCGCTAAGCTTCCCCTTGCTGTCCGACCAACGGAGATTGCCGCGACATGGAGGACCTAATCAGCCAGATGCTGTTGCTCATCCGGGGCGTCTGGAAATATCGTTGGATCGCCGTCGCGGTGATGTGGCTCGTGGCCGTAGCCGGCTGGACCAAGGTTTTCCTGCTGCCGAACGACTATCAGACCTCGGCCCGGGTGTTTGTCGACACCCAAACCATCCTCAAGCCGCTGTTGGCGAACATGACCAGCGTGCCCAACATCGAACAGCAAGTGTCCATCATGAGCCGCACCCTGCTCAGCCGTCCGAACATCGAGCGCGTCATGCGGATGGTCGACCTGGACGTGCGCGGCCGCACCCCGCGCGAGCACGAAGCCATGGTCGAGAGCCTCATGACCAGCATCAAAATCTCCGGCACCAGCACCAATGACATCTATACCATCAGCTATAGCCAGCACGACCCGCGCCAGGTGCGCGACGTGGTCCAGTCGCTGCTGACCATTTTCGTCGAAGGCAGCTTCAAGGGAAAATCGGGCGATTCCGCCAAGGCCGTGCAATTCATCGACGAGCAGATCAAAAGCTACGAGGAACGCCTCGTCGCCGCCGAAAACAGTGTCAAGGAATTCAAGCTGCGCCATGCCGGGCTGCTCCCGCGCCAAGGCGTCGACTACACCGCGCAGCTGGCCATTGCCGCCGACGCGCTCGGCGCGGCACGTCTGGAACTGGCCGAGGCCGAGCAGTCGCGCGCCGCCATCAAGGCGCAGATCAGCGGCGAACCCAGGCAAGGCGTCAACGTACGCCTGGCGCCTTCCCGCAATCCCGAACTCGACGAGCGCATCGCCGCCGTCAACAAGAACCTGGATGCCCTGTTGATGCAGTTCACCGAACTGCATCCAGACATCGTCGCCGCGCGCCGCCTGTTGGCCCAGCTGGAAGCGCGCAAGCTCGAAGAAAGCAAACTGGAAGATGGCGATCCCGGCCGCCATTACAGCCCCATGCTGCAGCAGCTCAAAGTGGCGCTGACGGAAGCGGACGCAAAAATTGCAGCCATCAAGGTGCGGGTCCAGGAATACGCCGCACGCCACGACCGCCTGCAACAACAGAGCAATGCGGTACCCGAGGTGGAATCCCAGCTGGCTCAGCTCAACCGCGACTACGAGATCAACAAGGTCAACTACGAGCAGCTGATCAGCCGGCGCGAAGCGGCCAAACTGTCTGGACAGCTGAGCACCACCACCGAGATGATGACCTTCAAGATCATCGATCCCCCCTTCCTGCCGATCGCCCCGGTCGGCCCCAATCGCCTGCTGCTCTACAGCGCGGTGATGCTGGCCGCGCTGATCTGCGGCCTGGGCGCCGCGACCGGCATCAGCCAGGCCCGTCCAACCTTTTCCGGTCCCGGCGCGATGCGCGAACTGACCGGCCTGAATGTGCTCGGCACTGTCACGATGAATTGGACACCGGTGGAACAACGCAAGCGCCAGCGCGGCCAGTACCTGTTCGGCCTGGCCTGCGCCATCCTGCTATGCGGGTACGGCGCGACGATGGCTTCGGCCCTTCTGATGAACTAACCCTTGATGGTTCCCGCAGCAGAGGCATTGTATGGACACCAGCACTTCGCCAGACAGCGTGACAGCGCCCCATTACATCGACATCAATCTCGCGCGCCTGCACCAGATGGGCATGGTCACCCACGACGGTGGGCGCACCGCAGCCGCCGAGGACTTCCGCATCATCAAGCGCCCGCTGCTGCGCACCGCGCTGGCGGCAGTGGCCGCCGGAACCCCCAACGGCAACCTGATCGTCGTCACCAGCGCGCTGCCCGGCGAGGGCAAGACCTATTGTGCGATCAACCTGGCCATGAGCATCGCCATGGAAAAGGACCACACCGTGCTGCTGGTCGATGCCGACGTGGCCCGGCCCTCGGTGCTCAAAGTGCTCGGCCTGCCGCCCGCACCGGGCTTGATGGACATCCTGCTAAGCGACGACATGGATGCCTCCGACGTCATCTTGCGCACCAATATTCCCGCCTTAAGCCTGCTGCCGGCCGGACGCAACAACAAACATGCGACCGAACTGCTGGCCAGTCAAGCGATGAGCATGCTGCTGGCCGAGATCGCCAGCCGCTATCCCGACCGAATCGTTATTTTCGATTCACCGCCGCTGTTGCTCACGACCGAAGCCAATGTGCTGGCCGCCCAGATGGGCCAGGTGGTGATGGTGATCGAAGCCGAAACCACCACCCAGCGCGACGTACGCGAAGCCTTGCGGCGGCTCGACGGCTGCAAACGCGTTGAGCTCATCTGCAACAAGGCGCGCGGTTTCCCAGGCGGCGACTATTACGGTTACTACGATTGACACAGCAACGGCTGGCCGGGCGCCGCACCGGCCAGCCAGAAACCAGTGCGGCCAACCAACCTGTCTCGGAGTCGATGATGACTGCCACCCTTGAACCACCGCGGCTGGTGGTCCATTTGATCCACCAGCTCGATGTCGGAGGCCTGGAAAACGGCCTGATTAACCTGATCAAACACATGCCGCCGGAACGCTACCGGCACGCCATCGTCACCCTGAAAGACTATTCGGCCTACCACGAACATATCCGCGCGCGCGGGGTCGAAATCATCAGCCTGCACAAACGCGAGGGCAAGGATTTCGGCCACTACCTGCGCATGTTCAAGACCTTGCGTGCGCTCCAGCCCGACCTGATCCACACCCGCAATCTGTGCGGCCTGGAAGGCCAGCTGGTGGCGGCGCTGGCCGGCGTCAAGCGGCGCGTGCACGGCGAACACGGGCGCGACATGGCCGACGCCAACGGCAACCGCCTCAAATACCAGCTGCTGCGCCGTCTGCTGCGCCCCCTCATCGGCCACTTCATCGCCGTCAGCGTCGACCTCGAACACTGGCTGATCGACTCCGTCGGCGCCGAACCCGGACGCGTGTCGCAGATTCCCAACGGCGTCGACAGCATCCAGTACCATCCGCGCCTGGGGCCGCCCGCCGCGGTGGGCCCGGACGATTTCATGCAGGACAACGCCTTCGTGGTGGGCAGCGTCGGGCGCATTGACGAACTGATGGACTATCCCGGCCTGGTGGAAGCCTTCCTCCGCCTGATCGCATCGCCGCACCCGGCCCACCAGCGCATGCGCCTGCTGATCGTGGGCGACGGGCCGCGCCGCGCCGACTGCCTCGATCTGCTCACCCGCGCCGGCGCCTCGCACCGCGCCTGGCTGCCCGGAGAACGCAGCGACGTCGCCCAGCTGCTGCGCGCCATGGACGTGTTCGTGCAGCCCTCGCTATCCGACAGCGCCACCAACACCATCCTCGAAGCGATGGCTACCGGCCTGCCGGTGGTTGCTACTGCGGTCGGCGTCAACCCCGTACTGGTGCACTCCGGCTTTACCGGCATCCTGGTGCCGCCGCGCGCCCCGGAACTGATGGCCGCCGCGATTGCCGACTACTGCCGGATTCCCGAGATGGGCGCGCGCCACGGAATGCGCGCGCGCAGCCGCGTGATCGCCCGCCACAGTCTGCCCGAAATGGCCCGCAACTACCTGGCCGTCTACGATGCCTTGACCCGTCCCGACCGACCGCCGTGCACCCGCGGCAGCAGCCCGACCTGATTCGAGTCGCCGAAAGCCACCCATGCAGCTTCCCCTGTCGATACTCATTTACCACCGCGTCGCCGCCCGTCCCGATCCCTTATTCCCCGAGTGCGTCGACGCGCGCCGTTTCGAGCATCACCTGCGCTTGCTGACACGCTGGTTTCGCGTGCTGCCGCTGCAGCTGGCGGTGCGCCAGCTGCGCGAGCGCACCTTGCCCAGCCGCGCCGTCTGCATCACCTTCGACGACGGCTACGCCGACAGCGCCGAAGTGGCGCTGCCGCTGCTGCAGCGTTATGGCGTAAGCGCCACCTTCTTCATCGCCAGTGCTTTTCTCGACGGCGGCAGCCTGTGGAGCGACACCGTGATCGATACGGTGCGCAACGCTCCGGGCGAGCGTCTCAACCTCGGCAAGAGCGGCTTCGGCGTGTACGACATCGCCTGCAGCGGCCGGCGGCGCGCCGTGATCGACATGTTGATCGAAACGCTCAAGGCCCTGCCGCCGGACGAACGCCTGCAGCGCGTCGCCGCCATGGCGCGCCGCACCTGTGGCGGCATGCTGTGTCCCGACCAGTTGCTGGCCCTGCACCGCGCCGGCATGGACATCGGCGCGCACACCGTCAGCCATGCAGTGCTCACCGCCATGTCCAACGCTGATGCGCGCATTGAGATCGCGGCGGGCCGTGCCCGGCTGGAAGAAGTCATTCAGTCGCCGGTCACACTGTTTGCCTATCCGAACGGACGTCCTGGACGCGATTTCGAGCAACGCCATGCGAATATGCTGCGTTCGCAGGGATTCGCTGCCGCGGTCACCACCGCATGGGGCGCCGCACGCGCCAGCACCGACCCGTTCGAGCTGCCGCGCTTTACGCCGTGGGATCGCAGCAGCAGCGGCTTCCTGCTGCGTATGGGCAGCAATCTGCTGAATGCACCGGTTTGATCGCCAGCAGCTCGGTTCCGGTGCCCGCCAGACGTGCCAGCAAACGCTTTGGCGCCAGCCTGCCCACGAGCGTCCACCACGCCCGAGCCAGCGGAGCGCGCCGCGCCAGATCGAAGCGATCCAGCACCAGCATGCCTTGTCCGGCAAGATAGCGCCGTACGCCCGCGCCCGCGGCGGACAAGTACAGCGCACCTCCCGGCTTGAGCACGCGCACCAACTCATCGAGACAAACCTCGGCGTGCGCCAGGCATAGATCCATGCTGCGATCGTCCCAGGGCAAGGCGTGCGTACGCGCCACCTCGAACGCGATCTCCAGCCCCGCGTGGCGGGAATGCCTGCGTGCCAGCGCGATCAGCGCGCGGTTCCGGTCCACGCCGAACACTTCATGGCCGCGTTCGGCCCACAGCCGGCATGCGGCACCGTCCCCGCAAGCGGCATGGGCAACCCGAAGCGGCACGCCGGCGCCGCCGCGCCGGCCCAGCGCCGCCATGATGCGCGCATGGACTACGCACGCCTCGCTATCCCATGCGTACTGCCCCTCTTCAGCAGCACGAACGATACTCACGGCAGCGCGCAAGCCTGTGGCGCCAGTTCGGCCCGCAGCGCCCGCCGGTCGATTGCTCCGCCGGGCAGGCGTGGCAAGCCGGTGGGCCTCATTTCAATCCGAGCCGGCAGCATGTACGCCGGCAGTTTGGCGCGGCATGCCGCCAACAGCACAGCGGCGTCCACGTCGATGCCGGCGCGCGCCTGCACCACCAGCACAATGCACTGTCCCAGCACCGGATGCGGCACGCCAACCGCTCCAGCCGCAACCACCAGCCCCGTGGCGCACACCACCTCTTCGACCTCGCTCGGACCGACGCGATATCCGGCCGTCTGAATCAGGTCGTCGTGCCTTCCCAGATAATACAGATAGCCGTCTTCATCCATGCGCACGGTGTCGCCGCTCCACAGAGCAGTCTCGGCATGCGGCACGCCAGCCACCGAAGGCAGTGGACGGAAGCGCTCGGCCGTCGCGGCCGGATCGTTCCAGTAGCCCAGCGCCACCAGCGGGCCGCGCTGCACCAGCTCACCGGCCTCGTTGGCGGCACACGGGCGGCCGTCCGGGGCTACCACCAACACCTCGGCATTGGGCACCGCCTTGCCGATCGAATCGGCACGCCGCGCCAGCTGATGCGGTGCAAGATAAGTGGCGCAGAAGCCTTCGGCGTGCCCGTGCATCAAATACACCGCGCTATGTGGCAGGCGCGCGCGCAGCGCCGCCACCGTGGCAGGCGCCAGCGCGCCACCGCTATTGGTGACATAGCGCAGCCGCTGGCATCCGTGCCACTCGATCGCCGCCAACTGGGTCCACAGCGGCGGGACTGCGGCCAGCCCGGTGATGCGTTCACGTGCCACGATTTCCGGAATATCGCGCACCAGCAGCTGATTCATCAGCACGGTCGCCGCACCCGACGCGAAGGCGCTGGTCAGCTGCGCCAGGCCATCGGCACTGCACAGCGGTAGCGCCGCCAGGATGCGGTCCTGGTGACTATTACCCAGACAGCGCGCCAGGCTTTGCGCGCCGGCTACCAGATTGCGATGCGACAGCACCACTCCCTTGGGTTGGCCGCTGGCGCCTGCGACGTACAGCAAGGCCGCGATATCGCTTTCGATGCAGCGGTGCGCCGGCCGCGTGCCATTGTCGAGGCAATCGCGCCAGCGTTGCACGGACAGTCCGGGCAGGGATACTTGCTCGGGACCGGTATGCAGAACATGGCGCAGCGCAGTGCACTGCGCCAGCACCAGATCTAGCACCCCCAGGCGTGCGGGCGAACTGACCAGCACGCGCGCGCCGCTGTCGCGAAGGATATGAGCAACCTGCGCCGGCTTGAGTTGCGGATCGATCGGCACGAATACGCCGCCGGCGGCGGACGCGCCGAACATCGCCAGGACCGCTTCCTCGCGCTTTTCCAGGAATACGGCAACCCGGTCATGCCGCTCCAACCCCAATCCCAACAAGGCCTGCGCAGCCTGGCCAACGGCGTCAGACAAGGTCGCATAATCGTAGCCTGTGTCGGCATAGCGCAGGGCCAGTGCCGCAGGTGTGCGCCACGCCATGTCGCCGATCAATTCATGAATGAGCTGGGCCATGATGTCCTCAGGAAATGCTTTACGCGAGAGAATTCATGATTGAGAAAAAGCGCAAGTCACCCCTTGATATTCCTCAAGCACCAGGCAGCCTGGCTGCCAGCCAGTGCATCGCGCGCGATTGTGCGGCCTCAACTCAGCGCATGCTCAGAGGTGTCTAATTGTTACGGTTCCGAGCCACTATCGAGCGGGGGGAACCCTCTCACCACGACGCGCCCCCCTATTCACGGACTGCAACGGCGCGCACCCGTTCGTAAAGGAGACATTCCATGAATGCACCGTTGTTGCCAACCCCACACGCCGAGCCCTTCTTCTTCGACCTGGAACCGGGCACCCGATTCAGCCTGTACCACGCGCCAGCCCCGCAGATGCCGGCGCGCGGCGCCATCCTGTACGTCCACCCCTTCGCCGATGAGCTCAACCATTCACGCCGCATGGCCGCCCTGCAGGCGCGCCGCTTTGCCGCGCTCGGTTACGCGGTGCTCCAGATCGACCTGTTTGGCTGCGGCGACAGTTGCGGAGACTTCCATTGCGCCCGCTGGGAGCAGTGGCGGCGCGACCTGACCGTGGTCTTCGCCTGGCTGGGCGAGCGCTGCGCCGGCCCGCGCTATGTATGGGGGGTGCGCCTTGGCGCGCTGCTGGCGCTCGATTTCGCGCGCACTGCACCGGTCGATGGGCTGGTGCTGTGGCAACCCTACATGAACGGGCGTATGGCAATCAACCAGTTCCTGCGCCAGCGCCTGTCGACCGATCTGCAGCGCGGCGTCCCGCTGGCGGCGCGCACGACGGCCGCGCTGCGCGCTCGCATGGCCGCGCACGGCATGATCGAAGTAAACGGCTACGAACTCGCGGCGCCACTGGCCAAGGCCATCGATGCCTGCGACGCCAGCGCCATGGTGTTACCGGCCTGCCCGGTCCACTGGTTCGCCACCGGCACCACGGCGCCCACCCGGCTGGCCCCGATCGCAGCACGGCTGGCATCCGAATGGGCGAACCACGGCACCACCTTGCATTTTCATGCACTCGCCGGCGTACCGTTCTGGTCACGCCCCGACCTGCCTGAGTGTCCCGCCCTGCTGGAAGCGACCAGCACGGCTTTCTGTCCGGGGGCAACATGAAATACAGTCAACGCGCCTTAGGCTTCTTCTGTCACGGAAGCCGTCTGCTCGGCATTGTCGATGTTCCCGAACGGCCAGTGACGCGCGGCGTCCTGGTCCTGTCGGGTGCACGGCAATACCGGGTCGGCCCGCATCGTCAGTTCACGCTGCTGGCCAGGATGCTGGCGCCGCGCGGCATTCCCGTCATGCGCTTCGATTGCCGCGGCATGGGCGACAGCGAAGGCCGCCCGCGTCGCTTCGACGCGCTGGACGACGATCTGCACGCCGCCATCAACGAGTTTTTCCGGCAGGTGCCGGAGATGAAAGAGGTCGTCCTGTGGGGACTGGACGATGCGGCCACCGCCGCCACGCTGTACGCCCGCTCCGATACCCGGGTCAGAGCACTGATTCTGCTCAATCCCTGGATCCGCGTGCCGGACGGCGCAGAGCGCGGCAAGGATGCATCCCATCCGCGCTCGGGCGAACTGGGCTTCTGGCGTCGCATCGCCGGCAGCCAGCGCGACACCCTCGTTGCGTCTGACGCGGCACGCCAGCATCAGCGCGCCGCCGTGGACGGCGAACTGCCGCTGGAGCAGCGCTTTATGGCCAGCCTGGGCTCCTTTGCGGGGCACACACTGGTCATTCTCGGCGGCGCCGACCCGCAGGCCAAGACCTTCGTCGAGCTACTCGATCGCAACGTCAGCCACGTGCGCCGGGTGACCATCGCCGATGCCGACCACCACTTCGCCAGGCGCACCTGGCGCGACGAAGTGGCCGAAGCCAGCGCCAACTGGATCGTATCCTGGTAAGCCAGGCCGCATCACGAGGCGCGAATCCCGTGGTGGTGCATCAGGTCATATAGCGTCGGGCGGCTGACGCCGAGCAGCTCAGCCGCCTTGACGATGCAGCCATTGGTGCGCGCCAGTGCCATCACCATCACCCGGTACTCAGCCGCGTCGCGCACTTGACGCAGATTGACCGACTCGTCGAACTGGCCGGACGATGGCAATCCCAAATCGTCCGCACCGATCTGCGCGCCTTCGCACATGATCACCGCGCGCTTGACGCAGTTCTCCAGCTCGCGCACATTTCCCGGCCACGCGTAATCTTCGATGGACATCAGCGCATCGTCGCTAAAGCGCAGGGCGGCGCGGCCCTCCGCGCGGCAAATCCGTTCCTTGAAATGATGGGCGAGCAGCACCGCGTCCCCGACCCGCTCGCGCAAGGGAGGAATCGCCAGAACGATTTCCGCCAGCCGGTAATACAGGTCTTCACGAAAACGCCCGGCCTTGACCAAAGCCTGCAAATCCTGGTGGGTAGCGCACACGATGCGCACGTCGACCGGGATTTCCTGCCGCCCGCCGATACGTTCAATCACCCGCTCCTGGATGAAGCGCAGCAGCTTGGCCTGCAAGGCCAGCGCCATGTCGCCGATTTCATCGAGAAAGAACGTGCCCCCGTTAGCCATTTCGATCTTGCCCAGCGTTTGCTGTCCGGCGCCGGTGAACGCGCCCTTCTCGTGGCCGAATAACTCGCTTTCCAGCAAATCGGCCGGAATCGCCGCGCAATTAATCGCCACGAAACGGCTGTCGCGCCGCGCCGACAGCGCATGCAGGCCACGCGCAAAGCGCTCCTTACCGCAGCCCGACTCGCCCTGCAAGGTGACCGTGGCCGACGACGGCGCCAGCTTCTCGACCGTGCGGCACAGCCGCAGCATGCCGGGATCGCGGGTGACGATACCCGCCAGCGGCGAATCGGCCTGGATCTGCAGCATGCGCCGATTTTCCTGCTGCATTTCATACAATTGAAAAGCGCGCTCAATCACCAGTTTAAGCACGTCCGGATCGCACGGCTTCCCATGGAAATCATAGGCGCCCATGGCGACCGCCTTGAGCGCATTGGCGCGCTCCTGATTGCCCGACAGGATGATCACCTTGGTGTCCGGCGCACTGGCCAGAATCGCCTGCAAGGTGGCCAGTCCCTCGCTGGCACCATCCGGATCGGGCGGCAAGCCAAGGTCCAGCGTGACCACCCCGGGCTGATGGCGCCGCACTTGCGCCAGCGCACTGTCGCGGTCGCCCGCGATCTGCACATCGTACCCATCCAGACTCCAGCGCAACTGCTTTTGCAATCCTTTATCGTCCTCGACCACCAAACACTTTTTCTTGCCCATCTTCGCTCCCGAGGTAAATATCAACGGCTTCCCTTGCCCAGCAGGACGACCTGGACCGTATCGATCAGGATCAGCAGGTCCAGGAACAGGCTGTTGTTTTTCACGTAATACAGGTCGTACTGCAGCTTTTGCACGGCATCCTCGACCGATGCGCCGTACTGGTAGCGCACCTGCGCCAGGCCGGTGATACCCGGTTTGATCGTATGGCGCACGCTGTAATAGGGAATATCGCGGCCAAGCTGTTCGACAAAGTAGGCGCGCTCCGGACGCGGTCCGACAAAGCTCATGTCGCCCTTGAACACGTTCAGTACCTGCGGCAGCTCGTCGATGCGCAGACTGCGGATGACCCGGCCGACGCGCGTGATGCGGCGGTCGTTGGCAGCCGCCCACGTCGGCTTGCCGTCGCGCTCGGCGTCCTGGCGCATCGAACGAAATTTCAGGACCTGAAACGGGCGGCCGTCGCGCCCGACCCGTTCCTGCTGATAGAACACCGGCCCGCGGTCTTCCAGCCGGATCGCCAGCGCCGCCAGCAGCATCAGCGGCAGCGTCGCCAGCGTGATCAAGCCGCTGGCCAGCAAATCGAAGCCTCGCTTGACGCTGGCGCGCCAAAAGCTTTGGTCGAAGCCGCCGCCGAAAATCAGATAGCTCGGTTGCAGCGAATCGAGCCGGATCTGGCACGCTTCGCGCTCGAAAAACGTGGCCGCGTCGACGATATGCACCCCGCCCAGCGCGCAGGCCAGCAACTCGCGCACCGGAAACGCCGGACTGCGGCGGTTGCCGACGGTGACGACAATCTCGCTGACCTCATAGCGCTTGGCCATCTGTAGCAGCGATTCCCCGGCCGGCAGCAGGCAGGCCTCGGCCACGCAGACCGCCTCGCCCGGAACCGGCACGCAACCGACCACCTGGAAACGGTGAAAGCCGTTCTTCCCGCACGCCAGATCGAGGCACTCGCGCGCCAGCGCGCCGCTGCCGACGAACATCAGGCGCGCTTCCAGCAAGGCCGATTCGGCCGACTTGAACACCACAAGCCGGGTCAGGACCACCCCGGTGGCGCCCAGCGCGAAAATGATGCTGCTCACGCCGCGCCCGAAATACATTTCGGGACGCACCGCGATCAGCGCCGACAGCAAGGCAAAACCCAGCGCGAACGAGGGCATGATGCGGATCAGGGTGGTACGCAAGCCTTCGCGTGAGCCCTGCTGATACATCCCGAGGGCACTCATGCTGAAAATGATGACCAGGGCAAAGGTCAGCGAGGACAGATAAAGATTGTCGGCCCGGAACGAGCCGCGGGTGTCGGAAAACCACAGGGCCGATGCCACGCTCGCCGAACCGAGCAACATCAACAATTCGAGGATCAGCAGGATCGACGCTGTTTTCGACACGTAATGATTGAAAATTCGGATCACTACTCCTCCAGCGCGTGAGTCGCCGTTCCGGAAACGGCAAGCCAAACTATCCTCGCAGAAGCTTGCATAAAGTGTATTGACTGGGGACAAGCCGACTCAGCCGTTTCCGTGAAGCCAGACACGCGCATGCCAAATAGACTATAGTGATGCCTCTGTTCAAACCAATCGCCTACCATGAAATTTGACGTTGCAATTGTCGGCAGCGGCCTGGCCGGACTGTCGGTCGCCCTTCACCTGGCGCAGACGCGCACCGTGGCCATCATTTCCAAGCGCGCCCTGCTCGACGGCGCCAGCAACTGGGCGCAGGGCGGCATCGCCGCCGTGCTCGATTCCGGCGACAGCCACGAACAGCACATCGAGGACACCCTGATCGCCGGCGGCGGCCTGTGCGACGAAGCGGCCACCCGCTACATCGTCGAACACGGCCGCGAAGCGATCGAATGGCTGATCGAACAAGGGGTGCCCTTCACGCGCGACCCCAGCGCCGAACTGGGCTTTCACCTGACCCGCGAAGGCGGCCATAGCCAGCGCCGCATCATCCACGCCGCCGACGCCACCGGCCACGCGGTCCAGGTCACGCTCGAACAGAAGGTACGCGCGCATCCCAACATCACCCTGTTCGAACAGCACTCGGCCATCGACGTCATCACCTCCGACAAGCTGGGTGAACGCACCGTGCACGGCGGCGTGCCGCATCCGCGCTCGCAGCCGCGCTGCTACGGCCTGTACGTGCAGGACGAAAAAACCGGCAAGGTAATCACGTTCGAAACCGAGCACACCGTGCTGGCCACCGGCGGCGCCGGCAAGGTCTACCTGTACACCACCAATCCCGACACCGCCACCGGCGACGGCATCGCCATGGCCTGGCGCGCCGGCTGCCGCGTCTCGAACATGGAATTCATCCAGTTCCACCCGACCTGCCTGTACCACCCCTACGCCAAGTCCTTCCTGATCACCGAAGCGATCCGCGGCGAAGGCGGCCTGCTCAAGCTGCCGCTCGAGGCCGGCGCCGCGGCCGGCACCCGCTTCATGCCGGCCCACGACGAGCGCGGCGAACTGGCCCCGCGCGACGTGGTCGCGCGCGCCATCGACTTCGAAATGAAAAAGCGCGGCCTCGACTACGTCAACCTGGACATCAGCCACCAGCCGGTCGAATTCCTCAAGGAGCACTTCCCCACCATCTACGCGCGCTGCCTGGAACTTGGCATCGACATCAGCAAGCAGCCGATCCCGGTGGTGCCGGCGGTGCACTTCACCTGCGGCGGCATCGTCACCGACCTGGCCGGGCGCACCGACGTACCGGGCCTGTACGCAGTCGGCGAAACCGCCTGCACCGGCCTGCACGGCGCCAACCGCCTGGCCAGCAATTCGCTGCTCGAATGCCTTGTGGTGGGCCGCGCCTGCGCGCGCGAAATCGCCGCCATCGCCAAAGCCGACACCCCCAAGCTGCCGGCCTGGGACGAAAGCCGCGTGACCAACGCCGATGAAGAAGTCGTCATCGCCCACAATTGGGACGAACTGCGCCGCTTCATGTGGAATTACGTCGGCATCGTGCGCACCACCAAGCGGCTCGAACGCGCCCAGCACCGCATCAAGCTGCTCAAGGAAGAAATCGACGAGTACTACCGCAACTTCCGCATCACCCACGACCTGCTGGAGCTGCGCAACCTGGTCGAAGTGGCCTCGCTGATCGTCCACAGCGCGCTGTCGCGCCACGAAAGCCGCGGCCTGCACTTCTCGCGCGACTACCCGAACACCCTGCCCAAGGCCCTGCCCACGGTGCTCTGTCCGCCGCGCCGCTAGGCAATGACCCAGAAACTGTCGCCCTCGACCATCGGCCTGCTGACCCTGGCCCCGCTGCTGTGGGCCGGGAACGCCATCGTCGGGCGCCTGGTGCGCGCCGAGGTGCCGCCGATGACGCTCAACCTGCTGCGCTGGACCATCGCCATGCTGATCCTGGCGCCGCTCGGACGGCGCCTGTTCGCGCCCGGCGGCGCGCTGCTGGCCAACTGGCGCCGTTTCAGCCTGCTTGGCCTGCTCGGCATCGGCCTGTACAACTCGCTCCAATACCTGGCGCTGCAAAGCTCCACGCCGATCAACGTCACCCTGGTGGCCGCCGGCATGCCGGTCTGGATGCTGCTGACCGGCTGGCTGTTCTTCGGCGTGAAAATCGGAGCGCGCCAGATGGCCGGCGCCGCCCTGTCGGTCGGCGGCGTGGTACTGGTCCTGTGCCGCGGCGACTGGAAAGAGCTGATGGCCATGCGCCTGGTGGCTGGCGACATCTACATGATCCTGGCGACCATCGCCTGGTCGTTCTACAGCTGGCTGCTGACCCAGCCCAAGGACCCGTCCGCGGTGCGCGCCGACTGGGCCGCCTTCCTGCTGGCGCAAGTGATGTACGGCGTGCTGTGGTCGGGCGCGTTCGCCGGCATCGAATGGGCGAGCGCCGATGTGGCGATCCACTGGAGCTGGCCGGTTGCCGCCGCCCTGCTGTACGTGGCGGTCGGCCCGGCGATTATCGCCTTTCGCTGCTGGGGCGCCGGGGTGCAGCGCGCCGGCCCCAGCGTGGGCGCATTCTTCAGCAACTTCACACCGCTGTTTGCGGCCCTGCTGTCGTCGGCCATCCTGGGCGAAGCGCCGCACGCCTACCACGCCGCCGCCTTCGCGCTGATCGTCGGCGGCATCGTGTTTTCCGCGCGCCGCTAGCGGCGCTAGAATAGGCCGATGGACCTCTCCGCCACCGACGCCCTGCCCCTTCTGGCCGACTTCCTTGCGCTGCATCCGGACGCGCTGGTGCTCACCGGCGCCGGCATCAGCACCGCCTCCGGCATCCCCGGCTACCGCGACCGCGACGGCGTGCGGCACGGCCGCCAGCCGGTCCAAGGCCCGGAATTTCGCCGCGACGAAGCGGTGCGGCGCCGCTACTGGGCGCGCAGCATGGCCGGCTATCCACGCTTGCGCCAGGCCCTGCCCAACCATGCCCACCGCGCGCTGGCCGCCCTGCAGCAAAGCGCACGCGTGGGCGATCTGCTTACCCAGAACGTCGACGGCCTGCACCAGCGTGCCGGCTCACCCTCCGTGCTCGAACTGCACGGCAATATCCATCGGGTGGTCTGCCTGGACTGCCATGCCGGCTTCACGCGCGCCGAGATCCAGGACCAGCTCGAGGAACTCAATCCGGCGATGCGCGGCGTGGCGGCCGCAGCGGCACCCGACGGCGACGCCCATCTGGAGCCCGATGCGCTGGCGACATTTCACGTTCCCCACTGTCCCTATTGCGCGGGGCTGCTCCAACCCGACGTGGTATTCTTTGGCGACGGCGTACCCAAATTGCATACCGACCAGGCAGTGGCGATGATGAACCGCGCCAGCGCCCTGCTGGTGATCGGTTCTTCGCTGATGGTGTATTCGGGGTTCCGCTTTTGCCGCATGGCTGCCGCTGCCGGCAAGCCGATCGCCGCAATCAACCTCGGCATAACACGCGCCGATGAACTGCTATCGTTAAAAATCGCAGCGTCGGCCGAATCCATCCTCCCCGACCTGCTCGACTTTGTAACCTAGGTCCGACCGAGGGCGGGCCGTTAACGCAGGGAGAACGCCGTGCCTCATCAGCCCTATCATCTGACCAAGTATTCCCAGTACAGCACCGCGCCGACGGCCGCACGGCGCTGGAGCGCACCGGCGCTGATCGGCCTCGGCCTGGCCGCCGCCGCGCTCTATGTGGGCGCCAAGACGCGCCAGGCCGAAGCCGCCACCCCGCCCAAAGGGAAATTCATCGACGTCGACGGCGTGCGCCTGCACTACATCGACCAGGGCCAGGGCGAGCCGCTGGTGCTCCTGCATGGCAACGGCATCACCGCCAGCGACTTCGAAGCGAGCGGCCTGTTGCAGCGCGCGGCCGAACAATACCGCGTGATCGCCTTCGACCGTCCCGGCTTCGGCTACAGCGAGCGCCCCCGCACGACCATCTGGACGCCGCAGGCCCAGGCCCGGCTGCTGCTCAAGGCACTCGACCAGATCGGCATCGAGCGCCCGGTGGTGGTCGGGCATTCCTGGGGCACGCTGGTGACGCTGGCGATGGCGCTGCAGGCGCCGGACGCGCTGCGCGGACTGGTGCTCATGTCCGGCTACTACTATCCAAGCGCGCGCCTGGACGTGACCTTGATGGCGCAGCCGGCCATCCCGGTCATCGGCGACGTGATGCGCTACACGGTCGCGCCGCTCATGGGCCGCCTGATCTGGCCGCTGATGGCAAAGCAGCTCTTCAGTCCCGCCGCCGTCCCGGAAAGCTTCAAGCGCCTGCCCAAATGGATGATGCTGCGTCCCTCGCAACTGCGCGCCAGCGCCGCCGAGAGCGCGCTCATGATTCCAGCGGCGATCGCACTCTATAAACACTACGCCGAGCTGGGCATACCGGTGCAGGTGCTCGCCGGCGACGGCGACAAGTTGATCGACCCGGCGCACAATGCGATGCGCCTCGATCAAGACCTACCGGCCAGCACCATCCGGATGGAACCCGGCCAGGGCCACATGCTGCACTACGCCAAATTGAACGATATCCTGTCGGCGATCGACACGGTGCGCAGCACCACCCATCGCGGCATTGGCCGCAGTATGTTTGCCCCCGGCCATGCGTAACTGAGAAACTCAGCCGATAATGCGCAGCGAGAAATCGGTGGCCTTGACATCCTTGGTCAGGCCGCCGATGGAAATGCGGTCCACGCCGGTCTCGGCGATAGCGCGCACGCTGTCCAGGTTCACGCCGCCGGATGCCTCCAGCAAGGCGCGCCCGCCATTGACTGCGACCGCTTCGCGCATCATGGCCAGGTCGAAGTTATCCAGCAAGACCGACACCGCACCGGCATCGAGCGCTTCGCGCAACTGGTCGATGGACTCCACCTCGATCTGGATCGACACGGCTTTGTCCAGCGCCTGGGCAGCGCCCAGGGCCTTGCTCACCCCGCCAGCGGCGGCGATGTGATTTTCCTTGATCAGGATACCGTCGAACAGCGCCATGCGCTGATTCTGGCCGCCCCCGACGCGCACCGCATACTTCTGCGCCTGGCGCAGGCCCGGCAGGGTCTTGCGGGTATCGAGAATGGCTGCGCGGGTCCCGGCGACGACGTCGACATACTTGCGCGTGGCCGTGGCCACACCGGACAGCAGCTGCATGAAATTGAGCGCGGCGCGTTCGGCCGTCAGCAGGCTGCGCGGCGGCGCGTCGATCAGGCACACGATCGTATCGGCCTTCATCAGCTCGCCTTCGGCATACTGCCAGTCGATCACGATGCCCGGGTCGAGCGCCAGCATCACGCCTTCAAACCAGGGTGCCCCGGCCAGCACCGCATCCTCGCGCACCAGCACGCGCGCCTTCACGCGGGTGTCTTCCGGCACCAGCAGGCCGGTCAGATCGCCGCTGCCCACGTCTTCCAGCAAGGCCGCCAGCAGATTCGATTCGAACGCCGCCTGCAAGGCTTCATCGAAACGGTCGTAGGGATTGCGCAGATTGCTATTTTTCATACTCATGCGGGACCCACTCCGGAAAACAGATTTGCTTCCTGCGCCAGCTCGCCGCTCGGCAGCGCCTTGGCCTTCCTGGCCGCCGCGAAATCGAGCATGCGGTCGATCGAACGCACCGCCTGCCTGCCGGTCTCGGGATCGACGGAAATTTCGTTGGTGCCCGACTCCAGCACCTCGGCCAGATTCTGCAAGCCATTCATCGCCATCCACGGGCAATGGGCGCAGCTCTTGCAGGTGGCACTGTTGCCGGCGGTCGGCGCTTCGATCAGCGTCTTGCCCGGCGCCGCCGCACGCATCTTGTGCAGGATGCCGTTATCGGTGGCAACGATAAACGTGGTCGCATCCATCGTCTGGGCCGCATTGATCAGCTGCGTGGTCGAGCCGACCACATCAGCCAGCGCCACCACACTGGCCGGCGACTCCGGGTGCACCAGCACCTTCGCTTGCGGATGCTCGGCCTTGAGCAGATCGAGTTCGATCCCCTTGAATTCGTCGTGCACGATGCAGGAACCCTGCCACAGGAGCATGTCGGCGCCAGTCTTTTTCTGGATGTACGAACCCAGATGCTTGTCCGGTGCCCACAGGATTTTCTTGCCCTGGGCATGCAGGTGGGCCACGATATCCAGGCCAATCGAAGAAGTCACCATCCAGTCGGCGCGCGCTTTCACGGCCGCGCTGGTATTGGCGTACACCACCACGGTGCGGTCCGGATGCTGGTCGCAGAAGGCCGCAAATTCGTCCGCCGGGCAACCCAGGTCGAGCGAACAGGTGGCGTCCAGGTCAGGCATCAGGATGCGCTTTTCCGGGCTGAGGATCTTGGCCGTTTCGCCCATGAAACGCACGCCCGCCACGACCAGCGTCTTGGCCGGATGATCGCGGCCGAAACGCGCCATTTCCAGCGAATCGGACACGCAACCGCCGGTTTCCTCGGCAAGATCTTGCAGGTCGGCATCGACGTAATAATGCGCCACCAGCACCGCCTCGCGCTCCTTCAGCAGGCGCTTGATGCGCTCCTTGAGTTCGGCCTTCTCGGCCGGCGATGGCGCCGCCGGCGCGCGCGCCCAGGCTTGCGCGGTGCAGCTGGTGCCAGCCACCGGATGGTCGTACTCGACGGTCTTGATCGGTAATATCGCGTTCATATGGTTCACTATGGCTAGTCGATGCCCTGGCTTTTCAGGTAGTCCTCGTAGTTGCCGCGGAAATCGACGACTTCGTTTTCCTTGATTTCGATAATGCGGTTCGCCAGCGAGGACACGAATTCCCGGTCGTGCGACACGAAGATCAAGGTACCGGCGTATTTTTCAAGCGCGATATTGAGCGACTCGATGGATTCCATGTCCATGTGGTTGGTCGGCTCGTCCAGCAGCAACACATTGTGGCGGCCGAGCATCAGCTTTCCGTACATCATGCGGCCCTTTTCGCCACCGGACAGCACGCGCACGGATTTCTTGACTTCATCGCCGCCAAACAGCAGCCGGCCCAGGATCGAACGAACGGCCTGATCGTCGTCGCCTTCCTTGGTCCAGGCGCCCATCCAGTCGGTCAGGGTGATATCGCTGGCGAATTCTTCGGTCGGATCCTGCGGCATATAACCGACGTTGGCATTTTCGGCCCACTTGACGATACCGTGGTCGGCGGCCAGGCCGGCGATGTCGGGTCCGCCTATGCAGCGCAGCAAGGTGGTCTTACCCGCACCGTTGGCGCCGATGATCGCAATGCGCTCGCCCGCCTCCACCATGATGCTGAAATTCTTGAACAGCTGGCGGTCGTATTTCTTTTCGATCGAATCGCATTCCACCGCCAGGCGGTGCAGTTTCTTTTCGCCGTCGAAGCGCACGAAGGGATAGGCGCGCGAGGATGGCTTGATGTCGTCGACCTTGATCTTTTCGATCTGCTTGGCACGCGAGGTCGCCTGGCGCGCCTTGGACTTGTTGGCCGAGAAGCGCCGCACGAAGTCTTGCAGTTCTGCAACCTTCTCCTTGGCCTTGGCATTATTGGCCAGTTGCTGGTTGCGCGCCTGGGTCGATGCCAGCATGTAATCGTCGTAATTGCCTGGGTAAATCTTGAGCGTGCCGTAATCCATGTCCGCCACGTGGGTGCACACCTGGTTGAGGAAGTGGCGATCGTGGGAAATGATGATCATGGTGGAATTGCGCTCGTTGAGCACGTCTTCCAGCCAGCGGATGGTGTTGATGTCCAGGTTATTGGTCGGTTCGTCCAGCAGCAGGATGTCGGGATTGGAAAACAGCGCCTGCGCCAGCAGCACGCGCAGCTTCCAGCCGGGCGCCACCGCGCTCATCGGCCCCTGATGCAGTTCGATCTCCACGCCGGCGCCCAGCAGCAGCTCGCCTGCGCGCGCTTCGGCCGTGTAACCGTCGTACTCGGACACCTTGCCCTCCAGTTCGGCCGCCTGCATGTAATCGTCGTCGGTCGCCTCCGGATTGGCGTAAATGGCGTCGCGCTGCTGCATGGCCGCCCACATTTCGGTGTGGCCCATCATGACGACGTCCAGCACGCGCATGTCTTCATAGGCGAACTGGTCCTGGCGCAGCTTGCCCAGACGCTCGTTCGTATCGAGCATGACATTGCCGCCCGACGGTTCCAGATCGCCGCCGAGAATCTTCATGAAGGTCGACTTGCCGCAGCCGTTCGCGCCGATCAGGCCGTAACGGTTGCCATCGCCGAACTTGACGGAGATGTTTTCGAACAACGGCTTGGCGCCGAATTGCATTGTGATATTGGCGGTTGAGAGCACGTGTAAAGCCTTTAATAGCAGAATTTAATTAACCGGCTATTTTACCATCGGTGCCCGGCTTTTGCGCTCCGAATAACGCCGCCACACGGCCTCGAGCGGCCCGAACCGGTGGCGTGCCAGCCACCAGTGACTGAAAACCAGCTGTCCCAGCACAATGGGCAGGCACAGCGCCAGCATGCCGGCGCGCGGCAGCCGCGCGCCCAGCCCCAGGGCGAAACCTTGCAGCAGCAGCATCAGCAGCAAGGACTGGGTGACATAGTTGGTCAAGGCCATGCGCCCGACCGGAGCCAGCCAGCGCGCCGGGCGCGCCAGCACCCAGACCGCCACGTAGGCAGCCGCCAGGCACGGGCCGGCCAGGTCGATCAGGAACGTGGCCAGCGTGGCCAAGGGCGGCGGCGCGGTGGGATTGCGCATCATGTCCATTGCCACCATGCCCCACCACAGATTGAGCGGCAGGCCGGCCAGCAGCCCGAAGCAGCGCACCCGCCGCCAGAACGCGCGATGGCGCAGCGGCCGGGTCAGGTGGCCCAGCCGCACGGCCAGCATGCCCAGCAACATCAGCAGCGCGATGCGCGGCAGGAAGATCACCAGCCCGAGGAGGTTGGCGCCGTAATCGCCAAGACGCGCGCGCGCAACCGCGCCCCAGCCGCCCTCGGTGTAGACCAGGTTCGCGGCGGCGCTATCGACGATCTGCTGCGCCACATCCACCTCGTACCCGGCGGACAGGATGGCCACGATCAGCGCGATCAGCAGATTGACGACCACCAGCGCGCGCAGTACGAACAGGATATCGCGCAGCCGCTGGCGCGCCGTTTGCAGCAGCCAGAAGCCGGCCAAGGCATAGCTTGTCAGGATGTCGCCGAACCACAGCAGCGTCCCGTGCAGGATGCCGCAGGCCAGCAGCCAGCGCAGGCGGCGCCGCTGCAGCGCGACCGCCGCGGCGGCCGGCAGGCGCTGCCCGGCCAGCACCAGGCCGGCCCCGAACAGGAAGGCGAAAATCGGGTAGAACTTTTGCTCGGCGACGCTGGCGACGAAGAACACGGCCAGCGCATCGGCCTGGCTGACGGCGGTCTCGGCAATCCCGTAGCGATAAGCGGAGTAGCCGAACACGAAGCCCCACACATTGACCAGCAAGATGCCGAACACCGCGCAGCCGCGCAGGGTGTCGACATGCTCAAGGCGGGGGCTGGCACTCAGGACTTGCCCAGATTCGGATAATCGCGCACGGTCAGGGCGAAGGCCTCGCCGGCGCAGCGCAAGGCGGCCGGCGCGCCGCAGGGGATCGTCACGCGCGTACGGCCGTGGCCGAAACGCAAGCCGCATAGCAAGGGCACCGGCAAGGTCGCGCGCAGGTAGGCCAGCATGGCGTCGAAGTCGTAGCCGTTGTCGGAAGGCCCCAGGCGATACTCGGAAAAATCACCCAGGATCACGGCGCACTGCCGCTCCAGCACACCGGCCTGGTGCAATTGCAGCAGCATGCGCTCGACCCGGTACGGATGCTCGTTGACGTCTTCAATGAACAGAATCCCGCCGTCGACGCGCGGCAGATAGGGCGTGCCCAGCAGCGAAGTCAGCATCGCCAGATTGCCGCCCCACACCGTGCCCTGCACGTCGAGATCCGGGTTGCCCGGCGCACTGCCCTCGACCAGATGGCTGGGGCCAGCCAGGCAGGACCAGAAATCGTCCAAGGTGAAGCGGTCCGGCTCGGCCGGCGCGAAATCGCTATACAGCATGGGACCGGCGAAGCTGACCGCCCCGGTTTTGGCCAGCAGGCCCATCTGGAACGCGGTGAAATCGGAAAATCCGACGAACAGTTTGCCGCTGGCGGCCATTTGCGCGAAGTCAATGCTGGGCAGCAGCCGCGTCAGGCCGTACTGGCCGCGCAAGGCCATGACGATGCGGACCTCGGGGTTGGCGGCGGCCGCGTACAGCATGGCAAGACGCTGCTCGTCGGTGGCGCCAAAGCGCTGAAATACGCGGGCGCTGTCGAAATAATTGTGGACCTTGCAGCCATGCGCTTCCAGCCGGGCGATGCCGCGGGCGATGCCGGCGTCGTCGCGGGCATAGCCGCTGGGCGCCACGACGGCAATGCCGGGAGGGGGATAGGGAAGCGTGTGGGCGATCGTCACTGTTTTTCGAAAAGGCGCGCTGTCGGGTCGGCCTCCATCTTACCGTGCGCGTGCGCCTCGATCAAGGCAAGCAGGCGCTCGATCAGCTGCGGCGGCAGATCGTGGCCCATGCCTTCGATCAGCGTCAGCCGCGCGCCCTCGATCAGGCCCGCCACATCCTCGCCGCAAGCCGGTGGAACCAGCGGATCGGCGGCGCCATGAATGACCTGGGTCGGCACCCGGACGCTGCGCAGCAGCGCACTGCGGTCGCCCGAGGCCACCGTAGCCAGCAGTTGGCGCGCCTCGCCGCCGGCGCACACATTGCGCTTGAGCGAACGCATCACGCGCGCGCGCAGCACCCGTTCGGGGGTTGGATAGGCCGGACTGCCGATGGTGCGCAAGGTGTTCACCAGATGGGTGGTGGCGGCATCGAGCCCGCGTGCATGACACGGCCTGCGCATCAGCACGGCGCGTGCCGCCCGCGTGGGTCCGGGCAAGCCGCGCCGTCCGCTGCTCGACATGATGGACGTAAGCGTCAGCACCCGGTGCGGATGGCGCGCCGCGAGAATCTGGGCGATCATGGCGCCCATCGACGCGCCCACCACATGGGCGCGCGCCACACCCAGCGCGCTCAGCACCCCCACGGCATCGTCAGCCATGTCGTCGAGCGTGTAAGTACAGCGCAGCGGCAGCCGCAGCAGTGACTTAAGATAGGACAGGCGCAGACTGGGCACGCCGGCATGTTCGAACTTCGAGGACAGGCCGCTGTCGCGGTTATCGAAACGGATCACATAGAAGCCCTGCTCGACCAGCCCGTCCACCAGATCGTCCGGCCAGTCCACCAGCTGCATGCCCAGGCCCATGATCAGCAGCAGCGCCGACGCCTTGGGATCGCCGGCGGTCTCGTAGGCCAGATCGATTCCGTTGGCGCTCAGCGTCGGCATCGGCAGCGCTCCCGAAGCGCGGACGCGCGCACGTTGCGCTCGCCTGGGCAAGCCCGTCGGTGCAGTCCAATGGTGGAAAAGCGGTGCAAGCGAATCTCCCGTGCCGCAGTTTGCAGGGCACGCGAATTAGCATAGCATTTTTACGGGGACGCTGATTTACGGTGTCGTGCGGCGTGCGGCGCTTCGGCGTGCGGCGAAAAATGCACGCAGCATGGCGGCCGATTCCTCGGCCAGCACGCCGCCGACGACCTCGGCATGGTGATTCAGTTTATCCTGTTCGAACAGGTTGACGACCGAGCCGCAGGCGCCGGTCTTGGGATCGGGCGCGCCGTACACCACCCGCGCCAGGCGCGCATGCATCATCGCGCCGGAACACATGACGCAGGGTTCCAGGGTGACGTACAGCTCGCATCCCGGCAGGCGGTAGTTGCCCAGCAGGTCGGCGGCGGCGCGCAGCGCGACGATCTCGGCGTGCGCGGTCGGGTCATGCCGTCCGATCGGCTGGTTGAAGCCGCGCGCGATCACTGCGCCATCGCGCACGACCACGGCGCCCACCGGCACTTCGCCCAGCGCCCACGCGTGCCGGGCCTGTTCCAGCGCCAGCTGCATGAAGCCGGCCTCAGGCATCGGTAATCTCGGCCCAGCAGTTCGGGGTTTCGTGCAGGACCAGCTTGTGCAGATGCAGGCCGGTGCCGTAGCGGTCGATGTAAGCGGCCTTAAGAATGTCGAAAGCCACCTGCGCCAGATTTTCCACGGTCGGAATGCGGTCGATCACCACTGTTTTGTGGCCCGGCAGGCTGGCCAGGAATTCGCGCACCTTGTCGTCCTTCTCGTAGACGATGAAAGCATGGTCCCAGACGTCGACCAGGTGCTGCTTGGCCAGCGCCTTGATGTCGGAAAAATCCATGATCATGCCGTTGTCGGAATTGCCCTCCGCCTGAATGACCTGGCCCGTGAGGGTGATCTCCAGCGTGTAGCGGTGGCCGTGCAGGTTGCGGCACTGGCTCTTGTGGTCGGGAATACGGTGGCCGGCATCGAATTCGAGCTTGCGGGTAATGGTCAACATGAGTGCTTCTGTTCGCTTAGGGGATATTCAACAATTTATGGGTTTGCAGGCTCAGCTTCCATTTCGGATTGCGCTTGCAGGTCTCGATGGCCAGCCGAGTGTTGTGTTCGGCCAGCGGACCGTCCATCGGCTGCACGAAGAAATGCTCGAAATCGAGCTGCTCGTAAGCGCCCAGGTCCTGGTGCAGCTGGGGAATGACGACCTTGATTTCACTGCCTTTGCGCACCACCAGAGCCGATCCCATCTTGGGACTGACGCAGACCCAGTCGATCCCGTCGGGCACCGGCAAGGTGCCATTGGTTTCGATGGCGACCGTAAAACCGGCGCCATGCATGGCCTCGATCAGCGCAGCGTCCAGTTGCAGCAGCGGCTCGCCGCCGGTGAACACCACGTATTTGGCAGCCGGGTAGGCATCCGGCCACAGCGCATCGATGGCGCCCGCCAGCGCGGCGGCATCGGCAAACTTGCCACCGCCCTCGCCATCCGTGCCGACAAAATCGGTGTCGCAGAACTGGCACACGGCGCTGGCGCGGTCGCTCGCGCGCCCGGTCCACAGATTGCAGCCGGAAAACCGGCAAAACACCGCCGGCCGCCCCGCATGCGCGCCCTCGCCCTGCAAGGTATAAAACATTTCTTTGATACTGTAAGTCACCTGGTGCCTTGTTCCGCCACATCGTCAACCCTCCATTATAACGTGCGCCGACCATGGCCGCGGCGCAGCGAGAGTTTGATATTGCTCTATGGCAGTGTTGATTTTGGACAATCAGCCTGATTTCACGGCAAGGTAACTTTCTCGGAGTCGGCTTCGACATGTCAGAAAACCGGAGAGTTGCCATGAAGATTACTCCCACCATTATCCTTGCCGTGGTGTGGCTGATGTTTTTGGGTTGGGGCTTCCAGGCCCTGCTGCGCCGTCACCTGCGCCTGGACGACCGCCTTGCCGATACCGAAGCCGAGCTGGCCATCGAGCGCCATGCCCGTTCCGTGGCCGAACGCTCGCTGGCCAGCGCGCACCTGTCGCTGTGCCGCCTGGCCAGGCAGCAGGAAAACGTGCGCGAAAGCGAACGCCAGCGCATCGCCCGCGACATTCACGACGACCTGGGTCAGAATCTTCTGGCCCTGAAAGTCGATTTATCCTTACTACATGTGAGCACCACCGGCGCGCACCCGCTGATCAGCCAAAAAGTCGACGGCATGATCGGCAACCTCGACCTGACCATCAAATCGCTGCGCGCCATCATCCACGACCTGCGCCCGCTGGCGCTGGAAGCGGGCTTCGCCAGCGCGATCGAATGGCAGATGAGCCAATTTAGCCGCATGCACGGCATCCGCCATGAATTGCGCATCGACCCGCGCGTGGTCGACGCCGGCGCCGGGCGCGAACGCGAAACCATGTTGTACCGCATCCTGCAGGAATCGCTGTCGAACATCGTGCGCCACGCCCACGCCACCGATGTGACGGTCGATCTGTGCCGCATCGGCAATACGCTGAGCATGAAGGTCAAGGATAACGGCATCGGCATCTCCCGCGACGGCCAGGTACAAGGCTGCGGCGTCGCCGGCATGCGCGACCGCGTCACCGCCATCGGCGGCAGTTTTGCCCTCGACAGCCTGGATGGCGTGGGCACCATCGTGTCGATCGCGGTCCCCTTGAACGAGACGGTTGACGCCCACTAAACATTGAATGCGCGCACGGTTGTTTTAGATCAAAGGATCGCTGCGACTCAGGTAGCAGAATCGATCTTGTCGGCAGTCAATTAATTTCCGGCAGGATAGCTTCTAACAGGGACGGCACATGACTAGCACACATAACGTTCAGCCGATTCAAGCATACCCCGCACCCCATCCCGACCGCGCCTTCGCCAACAAACTGCTGGAGATGCTGGCGGTCCCCGCCTTCGTACTGGACACGCGAGGAACGGTCATCGTCTGGAACCGCGCCTGCGAGCGCCTGACCGGGGTGCCGGCCGAGGAAGTGCTGGGCACGAGCGACCACTGGCGCAGCTTCTACCAGCATCCGCGTCCCACCCTGGCCGACCTGGTCGTGCAGAACCGCACCAACGAAATCGAGCTGCTTTACCCGCGCGTACCCAATCAGCATCCGGACGGCCAACTGTGCGTGGAAAGCTGGTGCGACATGCCGCGCGGCGGCAAGCGCCGCTATCTGTCCAGCGACGCCAGTCCCGTCTACAACGAGCAGGGCCAGCTCGAAGCGGTGGTGCAAACCCTGCGCGACATCACCGACGAAAAAGCCGCCCAGGTCGCGCTGGAACAATTGGCAACGCGCGACGGCCTGACCGGTCTGGCCAACCGCCG
The DNA here is from genome assembly GCA_946480015.1 of uncultured Oxalobacteraceae bacterium. The sequence continues at coordinate 94,386 of CAMLIL010000006.1, forward strand.
CTGTTTCGACGACACCCTCAAGGCCGAATGGACGCGCGCCCTGCGCCAGCGCCAGCCGCTGTCGCTGCTGATGGTCGACGTCGACAACTTCAAGGCCTACAACGATGCCAACGGCCACATCGGCGGCGACGAATGCCTGAAGCGCATCGCCACCGCCGTGGCCAGCGAAATGCGCGCCAACGACCTGGTCGCGCGCTACGGCGGCGAGGAATTCGCCGTCATCCTCCCCAACCAGTCGCTCAAGGGCGCCGCCATCGTGGCCGAACGCGTGCGCAGCCGCGTCGAGAAGCTGTGCTTGCCCAACGGCCAGGTGCCCGGCCAGCATGTCACGGTCAGCATCGGCGCCGCCACCGCTTTGGTCGCCCCGGAAAACAGTGCCTGCCAACTGGTCGCCACGGCCGACGCCGCGCTCTACCGCGCCAAGCACATGGGGCGCAACCGTATCAGCCTGCCGCTGACAGAGAACGCTTAATACCAAGCCGGGCGCCGCCCTCCGGCGCCCGCTCCCGCCCAGGCCACGATCACGAGGTCAAGCGATCCCATCCGTGACGAACGGCAGCCTTCATTTTCTCCCAGGTCGAACCCGGATTGCGCGCCTCCCAATCGCTGCGCAAGGCCGGCTCCACGTCATCCCAGCTGCGTCCGCGATAGCTGTCGCTGCGCCGCATCGCGCTGCCGTACTGATAGGCCGGCGCGTAATCGTCGTAACTGCCGCCAGCCGATGAGAGATTGCTGGTCCAATGGCTGCGGTAGGCGTTATCTTCGTCGGGCGTCAGCTGCTCGATCTCCACTTCCGTGCGCCGCACGGTATCGCTGATCTGCTGTTCGCGCTGCGACACTTCCTTGCCGACCACGACTTCCTCGACCACGCGGGCGGTTTTCTGCACCACGGCTTCCTCGGCCGTTTCGCGCATCTCGATGGTGCCCTCCTGGAAGGCGTTCAAGTCGGCCGGACTGACCGGTTTGTCGACCGGACGCCGCTCGACATTGACATGTTCTTCGCGCAGGTCCACGGTTTCATTCACCGGGGTTTCGACCAGCCGCTGATAGATGCGCACGCCGCCGCGCTGCACTTCGCGCTTGCCCACCGCCAGCTCTTCCTGGATGACCGGAATGGCGCGGGCGGTGTCCGAGTCGACCTCGGCGCGCTGCTGCGAGCCGCTCAGCTGGGAGCCCTGCATGGAACCCTGTTGCGAACTTTGCTGCGCCACCGCTTGCGACTGATTCAAGGTGCCGGACGCCGAGCGCATCGCGTCGCCCGTGTAGGAAGCCGTTCCCCACTCCTGCGCTTTTTCGTCGATATCGATGGGGCCGTAGCGCTCGACGATGTCGGCGGCGCGCTCGACGTCGGGCAGGCTGTCGGCCGTCAGGGTCAGCGCAAAGTGGCCGCGGTTGACGGCATCGCTGTACAGCTCGACGTCCTTGTCGCGCTCGCTGCCGAATACGTCGGCGAAAAAGTGGCGGATGCTCGATGCGATCGACGACCCATCGTCGCTGCCGGCCGTGGTCGTGGTGGTGGTGCCGCCGACGCTGGAATCGTCTTCCGACAGGCGCATGGATGTGCGCGAAAAGCCCGACGCGACCAGATCTTCCTGGGCCTTTTGCGCATCGCTGCGGTTATCAAATACGGCTACGAGTGTATGTTGCATGATAAAACCTCCGTGTTGTTGAGTGACCGGCCGCGCCCGGTCAAGCGCCGGGGCCGAACCGTTCGACCGTGACGTCTTCGGAGCGCAAGACGACGTGTTCGGCATGGTGTTCGGTACGCTGGCTCCGGGTAATGTGGATCTCTTCCTTGATGCGACATCGCGTTTCGACGACCAGCACTTCCTCAAGGACCGGAATAATCAGGGTGTCGCCTTCCTGGCGCGCGCCGGGCGCCTCGGATAGCGGCACGATTCTGTCGATCGCGACATGCTCGACGACGACCTCGTCGCGCCGCAGGTACGCGTCGACCGCGTGGGGTTGCTCGCTCACCGTCTTGTGGACCCGCACACCACCGGTCTCGACTTCGCGCACCGTCACGCTTGCCTCTTCCTGCACTGCCGGCACAACGATGGCGTCATCGCCGACCGGCCGCTGCGCGTTCGGATTCATGGGTTTTCCGCTCCTTCGATGGCTGCCACAAGTGCAAAACAGACTACAGCAAACCCACGCCACCCCGCACACC